>JABWBD010000266.1 GCA_013360685.1 Pirellulales bacterium | reverse complement strand
GGGATCGGATCTGCGTGCCATGGTCTAGCTCCTCTGTAGGGGTTCTGGAAAACCTTCAGAATAAGCCAGACGTCAACAATGGTTCTGGTGCACGCTTACAGCGTAAGGTTGCTGACGCACCCCTGTAAAGGTCCTAAAACGTTGCGGATTCGTCGTTTGACCGCAGCGCCCAGCGGGCCGCGCGTGGCGAGAGGAGCGGCGCGGCCAACGGTCACAACGCGCGGCCCGCTGGGCACTGCGGTTAAACGACCTTTACAGGTTGCTGACCCCACAGTCCCGATGATCGGGCAGTGCGAAGGGAGCCTGCCACAGAATCTTCCTGCACACTTTTGCCTGACTTCTGTCTACGGGCAGTTGCATTGCCCACGGATTCGCGATCACTGGGGCAACACCAAGATCCTCCCGTCCTTGGTGCCGAGAATCACGCGATTCGCGGCGCGGTGGCCGTCGGGTGCGAGCAGGAAGATCTCGCCGGTCGGGGCAGCAGCCAGCACGCGACCATCGGACAAGGGGCACGGGCGATGACTGCACGTCGGAGGTCCCAACACGCTGGAGAATCGGAGTGCCACCATGCAAACCACTTAGAGCCTATCCGAAGGCCTTGCGCGGAGGAGGGGACCGGCACATTTTGCTCCGAAGACTCCGCAAAATGAACCAGTCCCCGGCGGTTTTGGGATAGGCTCTTAGTCTCAGAGTGTGGCACTTCGCTGTGGGAAGTGAAATCGGAGCGTGGTGCCTCGCTCCGCGCGGTAATGCCCACGTCGCGGAGCGACGTGCCACGCTGGGCCACGGCCCGGTCGAGCCAGTGCGGGACACTGGGCAGCGGCTTGCCGCTGGGAAGGATCGGACGCTCGATCGAGCCCATGGACGGGCGCAAGGCCGCAGCCCCGGTCGCCAGCGTGAACGGCCGCACGACCGCCTGCGGGACACGGACCAAGAGGATCAAGGCCGCAAGCCGGGCGACACCGGAGACCACGAACAACGCCAGGTAGGCGCCCGGTGTCGCCGCCATGGCCGCCAGATATGCTCCGCCGAGTAAGGATCCAAGGACCACCGCGGCCGCATTGGCGAGGTTGAACACCGTGAGAATTGCCACGCGCTGCTGGCTCGGGATCGACTCGAAAAACAGCAGCAGCATGGCCAGTTCATACCCGGCCCAGGCGATCCCGGAGAGGATTTGCAGCCCCAAGAGGAATCCGAAGGAATTGGAGACCAGCCACAGCGCCGAAACGGGACTAATGGCCAAGCCGCCGATCCAGAGGAGGCGCTTGGCGCCCCAGTGGTCGGCCAGCCGCCCTATCAGCGACAAGACGAGGATCTTCGCCACATAGGCCGCGCAGATCAGCACCATGTAGTCTGTGTAGGAGAACTTCAGGTGCCGAAGCATGTAAGGCGTAAAGTAAGGGCCGGCGATCTGGACCGAGGTCTGGACCGCCAGCATGTAAAGCAGGACCTTGCCGATGCGGTTGTGCTGGATATGGGACAACAGCCGGGCGGGGCTGAGCGAAATCAATTCGCTGCCCGGACGCGTCGGTTCGCTCTGCCGGCTGAGGAACTGGGCGGACACGAGCCGGCTGACAGCGGCCACAAGGAAAAGCAAGGCGAAGGGCAGAAGCGGCTCGCCGAGCGAACTGCCGATCTGGAGCGTGACCCCGCCCAGGATAAAGCCGGCCAGCAGGCCCGACTGGCTGACCAAGGTCCGGCGGGCGAAATAGCGGTTGCGGAAGCGGCCGGGAACAAGGCTGCCGACCCATGTGTTCCACGAGGAACCGCCCGCCTGCCCCGTCCCCCAGTAGACGGAAGCGATTGCAAAGACGACGAGCGTCGGCATGCTCCCGGCCAGGGCGGCATGGATCAGGGGCACAAACGCCACGGCCTGGACCACCGCGCAGAGAACGACCCAGCGGCGATAGGAGCGCAGCCCCCGCACCACGTAGGGCGAGACCAATTGCAGCACCGCGCCGAGGAGCATCGGCACGGTGGCGACCAGCCCGGAGGCGACCTGGCTGGCCGACAACACCAGAACAAACGCCGGCAAGTAGGTTTCCCCAATGCCCACCATCACGCTGGCCGCCGCTCCGTCGGCGGTGATCGCACGAAGATCCTCCCGTAGCTTGCCCAAAGAACGCTCCTGCCCTCTGCTGGCTGAACATGAAATCCCCGACGATTGCCCGTATCGTCGGTTGTCAACGCGACCGGAATTGAGATCGTTGTAGGACGTCCTTCCCAGGCCGTCGCGACGGCCTGGGAAGGACGTCCTACAAGTGTTATCGTCTCCGTGCATCGCGAAAAGAAATTCAAGGAGCGTTCGGGCTGACGCAAAGCAGGTGCCAATCTCCGCCAACCACGGCAACGCGGCATTTCTCGACGCTTTGCCTCCAACGGAATCCTTGCTCAGGCGGAGCGGTGCGGTCATCTGCTATCCAGTGTGGTCAACGATGGATCACCCCGGCGCCTCCTGGACTGCGGCTGGCCAGGTCTCTTGGCGTCGAGCGGTCGCGAAACAACGCGGATTGGCGGGATTCCTTCGAGTTGGCGAACTTGGCAGCGTGTGTGGCACTTGATTTGCATACCGCGCCTTGCTTTGACCGGCATTGCCTTGATCGGTCACGGCCTTCGCTACGTCGCCGCCGGGCAATGACCGCTGGAGTATCGACGATGAGTTCCTCAAGCCATGCAAGGTGGAGGTGTCGCTCGCTCGCGGCGCTCCGCGGCTCTCATGGCGGGGGAGCGGTTTGCGGTCTTTTGGAGTCTTGTTTACCAGTGGTTGTTCGATGCCCGGCATCGGCGCCACGCGGCGGCCAGGCGGGCCCCGAAGATTGGGGCAAGGCGCCGCGTTTGTACCGTTGCGGGTACAGCTAGAGGAAACCTCGACATGACGAATCTTGACGGAGAATCCGCCTCATACACCCTCAGCATGGAAGAAGAACCTCCCGATGTTCCCCTACGTGTCCTCGACTTGCCCGTCTTCTCTCCTCCTCGCGGTCGCAACGGTTCAAACCACCTTCCTGCCGATCGCTCCGCTCTTCCCGATCTAACCTATCTTTCCAGCCGCCGCCGCAGCCATCCGCAGACCCGGGCCTTTCGCCGGGCGTTCTTCCCCGATGTCGCCGACAAGGATTGGAACGATTGGCGCTGGCAGTCTCGCAAGCGGGTGCGGACGCTGGAGCAGCTTGACCGGATGCTGGTCCTTTCCGACGACGAGCGCCAGGCCTTGATCGAGGCCGGGTCGATGCTCCCGGTCGGCATTACCCCGTACTACATGAGCTTGGTGTCGCGGACCGATCCGAATCAACCGCTGCGCCGGACCGTGATTCCCACGCGGGGCGAGTTCATCCGCACGCCCGGCGAGGCCGACGACCCGCTCGGCGAAGAACACCACAGCCCCGTACCGGGCCTGGTCCACCGTTATCCCGACCGTGTTCTTCTGCTGGTCCTTGATTTCTGCTCGACTTACTGCCGCTACTGCACGCGGAGCCGCGTGGTCGGCCACGGCGAGCTCCTCCCCAGCGAGGGCCGGCTGGAGAAGGCCCTGGACTATATCCGCCAGACCCCCACCGTCCGCGACGTCTTGCTCTCCGGCGGCGATCCGCTCGCGCTGAGCGACGAGCGCCTGGACTGGCTGTTGGGTCAGTTGCGAGCCATCCCGCACGTCGAATTCGTCCGCTTGGGCACCAAAATGCCCGCCGTCCTGCCTCAGCGGGTCACGCCTGAACTGTGCCGCGTGCTCCGCAAGTACCATCCCCTCTGGATGAGTCTCCACTTCATCCATCCCGACGAATGCACTCCGGAGTCGTTCCGGGCGTGCGGCCGGCTGGCCGACGCGGGCATCCCCCTCGGCTCCCAGACGGTGCTCTTGAAGGGTGTCAACGACAACGTGGAGACGATGAAGGAGCTGGTCCACCGCCTGCTGCTGATGCGCGTGCGGCCTTACTATCTCTATCAGTGCGATCCGATTTCCGGCTCGTCGCACTTCCGGACCCCGGTATCGAAGGGGTTGGAGATCATCGAGGGGCTGCGGGGCCATACCACGGGCTACGCGGTGCCAACCTACGTGATCGACGCCCCCGGCGGCGGCGGCAAGATCCCCCTCCAACCGAACTACATGGTCGGGCGAGACGGCGATTTTCTTGTCCTGCGCAACTACGAAGGGCAAACGTACCGCTATCCAGACCCCGCGGGTCATTGATAGAATCATCCGATGCGCCGGCGCAGCCAGGCAGGGCAAGGCTCTTCCCGAGTCGCTCCCCTGCCTGCAATCGCCCTGGCGCCGCGTCGGACTTGGGTAGGACGGGCTTCCCAGCCCGTCTAAGACGGCTTGGGAAAGCCGTCCCATAACCTCCCAGCGTTCTTTGACGTGGCAATAGTGCGACTCAGCGGGAGTCTCGCCCTCGCGCGCCGGTGCAGTCTTGTTTGGATGACCGACAAAAGGACACACCCCGCCGCGTGTTTGCGGTTTTCATAAACGGAGTCTGCTTGAACAGGGCAGTTCACCATGGAGGATGAACATCTCTGCGTGCGTTGTTCTTGCCTGGGAAGAACCTGCTGCCAATGGTCGGAGGTCTACGTGACCCCGGGCGATGTGGACCGGATCGCCGAGCACCTCGAACGCTCCGATTTTTACGAATATCGGGAGCCGTCGGACTCGGACTATGCAGCCCAGGACGACGATCCCGCCTGGCAACACTATGTCTTTCAACCCGACGGGATGCGACGGGTGCTGAAGCGGCGGCACGGGGGCGACTGCACGATGCTCGGCCCCAGCGGCTGCCGATTACCGTGGGAGGTCCGGCCGCTAGTCTGCCGAATCTACCCGTACGACTACGACGAAATCGGCATCAAACCCCAATTGCTGCACGGCTGCCCGGTCCACCTGCTCAAGCCGGGCCAAAGCCTCATCACGCTTCTGGACATGAACGTCGACGCGGCACGCCGGTGGCATCGGCAACTCTACGAGGAAATCCGGCTGGAGACGACTGCAGATGTTGATCGGGTTGACCTACGACCTGCGTGCTGAGTACCTGGCCGCGGGCTACAGCGAAGACGAGACTGCGGAATTCGACCGCCCCGATACCATCGACGCCATCGAAAAGGCACTCCGGGCGCTGGGCCACAGCACCGACCGCATCGGCCACGCGCGCCAACTGGTCCGGCGCATGGCCGCGGACAATCGCTGGGATCTGGTGTTCAACATCGCGGAAGGGATGTACGGGCTGGGCCGCGAAGCGCAGGTCCCCGCCATTCTCGATGTTTACCGGATTCCCTATACGTTTTCCGATCCGCTGGTGATGTCCGTCTGCCTCCACAAAGGCTTGACCAAGCTGGTGGTGCGGGATGCGGGTGTGCCGACCCCCGATTTCGCCGTCGTCCAGCAGCCGGAGGACGCCGATGCGGTCAACCTGCCGTTGCCCCTGTTCGCCAAACCGGTGGCCGAGGGGACCGGCAAAGGGGTCTGTCCGACCTCGAAGATCACCGACCGGAGGTTGCTCGGCAGCGTCTGCCGGGAGCTGCTGGCTCGCTATCGGCAGCCGGTGCTCGTGGAGACCTTTTGTCCGGGACGCGAGTTCACGGTTGGGATCACTGGGACCGGGGCGGAGGCCAAGGTGCTCGGCACGCTGGAGATCATCCTGCGCCCCGAGGCGGAGGCGGACGTTTATTCCTACGTCAACAAGGAGAACTGCGAAGAACTGGTCGAGTACCGGGCCGTCTCGGGCGCGACCGACGATGAAGTCCGCCAGGCCGAGGCAACCTCGCTCCAAGCCTGGCAGGCCCTGGGCTGCCGCGACGCCGGGCGGGTCGACCTGCGTTCGGACCGCGGCGGCCGTCCGAATTTCCTCGAAGTCAATCCCCTGGCCGGTTTGCATCCGCAGCATTCCGACTTGCCGATGATTGCCACCGCGGTCGGCATGCCCTACGTGGAGTTGATCGATCGGATCGTCCGCTCCGCGGCCTGCCGTGCCCATTGTGGCACGTCGCTCCGCGACGGGAACCTCGCCTCGTCCAGCGAGGCATCGCGCTCCGCGGAGTCTGCCTGATGCGGGTGGGTGTGCTGCACAACGCCGTTGCGCCCGGCGCGTCCAAGGCAGAGGAGGACGTGCTGGTCCAGGTCGAGGCCGTGTCACAGGCTCTCGAGTCCCTGGGGCATCAGCCGTCCTCCATCCCCTGCACCCTGGACCTGGAGGCAGCCAGGCGGCGGCTGACCGAGGCCAAACCGGATGTGGTATTCAATCTGGTGGAAGCGTTGGGCGGCTCCGATTGGCTGAGCTTCCTGGCCCCGGCCCTGCTCGACGCGACCGGGCTGCCGTACACCGGCTCATCGACGGCCGCGATGATGATTTCCACGCACAAGCTGCTCTCCAAAGAGCGTCTCTGTCAGGCCGGTTTGCCCACGCCCGCCTGGCTCGTCGTGCCGAAACGGCGCGCGGCAGTCCCCGCCCCGGTTTTCAGGCCGGGCCCCGTGTATATCCTCAAGGCAGTGACCGAGCATGCGTCCTTCGGGCTCGATGAACACTCGCTGGCCACGCCCGCCGACGAGGCAGCACTGCTGGCCGAGCTCGAACGAACCACGGCCGAACTGGGGCAGGAGTGTTTTGCGGAGGAGTACATTGACGGGCGCGAGTTCAACCTGTCGGTCCTCGCCGGCCCCGACGGACCTGAGGTCCTGCCGCCCGCCGAGATCGATTTTTCCGCCTTTCCGGCGGGCAAACCACGGATCGTCGGCCAGCGGGCCAAATGGGAGGAGGCGTCGTTTGAGTATACAAATACTCCACGGCGATTCGACTTCCCCGCGTCCGAGCGGCCGCTGGTCGAACGGTTGCAGAGCCTGGCGAGGCAATGCTGGCTAGCCTTCGGGCTCGGTGGATACGCGCGGGTCGACTTCCGCGTCGACCCGGCCGGAGAGCCCTGGATCCTGGAGGTGAACGCCAACCCCTGCCTCTCGCCCGACGCCGGTTTCGCCGCCGCACTCCAACAAGCCTCGCTTCCGTTCGCGTCGGCCGTCGCCAGAATTCTCGACGGGGCGGCAGGACGGCTTTCCAGGCCGTCTCGCTGAAAAGTTGAGAGCCGAGCCAATCCTTGAAGGACTCCTCGCGGGAATGCAGGGAAGATGAACGCAGAACCGACCGCCGCTTCGACGGACCCGTTGACGTTTCGCACCACGGTTTCACCCGATGACCGGCGGGTTGTCCGGTCGCTCGTTGAGTCGACCGGCTTTTTCAACCCGGCCGAGGTCGATGTGGCCGTGGAACTCGTGGAGGAACACCTGGCCAAGGGCGCGGCGGCCAGCGGCTACTGGTTCGTCTTCGCCGAGCGCGGGGGCCGCGCGATCGGCTACGCCTGTTACGGACCGATTGCCGGGACCCAAGCAAGCCACGATTTGTTCTGGATCGCCGTCGACCGCTCGTGCCAGGCGGCGGGCATCGGCCGCCTTCTGTTGGGCGAGGTCGAGAGGCGAATCTACGAGCACGGCGGCCGGCGCGTTTACATCGAGACCTCCAACCGCGACCAGTACGTGCCGACGCGGACGTTTTATGAGCGGTGCGACTATCTTCGCGAGGCCATCCTTCGCGATTTCTACGCCCCCGGCGACGATAAAGCGATCTACGTCAAGGTGCTGGAGCCGAAGCCTGCCTCGTAAGGCGAGCGGCAGGTTCAAGTCTACCCGTAGGCGAAGCCGTGAGAGTCCGGGCAGAGACGAAAAGGAAATCTCACGACTTCGACTACCGGGCAGCAGGTCAAGGAGCGGTATCGGTGGTCGCCTAAGTCCAAGATGCGCGAACAAGACTCGGATTGTCATCACCCGTCGGCCTGGGTGGGTGAAAAGAGCGCGGGTGGGCCGGCGCACCTGGATACCAATCGAGTTGGGTTGCCTCCGCAAGAGGCCGCGGGCCGACGGCCCTGCCTTCGACAAGCTGGTCGTGACACAAGCAAAGTAGCTCCGCTCTGGCGGTAGAGGCCACAACGCACGGAACAGCGGTTACTCTTGCAGGGTGACTTCCGCGAAACGGCCAAGAACGGACTACTTTGTCGACACCATGATGCAATCGGTAGCGTCGAGCGGCAAGGTGAGTCGCACCGCCCCGCCTTCGAGTTGCTCGACGGCGACCGGTCCGCGACGGACGGACTCGACACGCGCCACCGGCCTTGCCGACTTCAAACGCAGGCCAAGCCGATCGATGGGCCGCAATGTGTGATTCGCAAGCGCAATCAAGATGCCTTGGTCGCAGCGCAGCTCGACGGCATCGACCAACGGCGTGTCGCATTGCAGCGAGGACGTGACGCGAGCGTCGCGCACCGGCGTCAGAAGCCGGTCGCGAATGCCCGCGGGGTAGTGCCAGGGGTTATAGGAACGGGCCAGGAACTCACGGTCAACCGCGGCAAGCGAACGAACGGCATTGGGGCCCGACACGGCGGCACTGGTGGCGAGCGGCTGATCGGAGCCGCCGGAAGCCGCACGGGCCGCGGCGGCCCTTTCCGCTGCCCGGCGTTCTGCCTCGGCTTGATCATCAAGGGACTGTCGTGCGGCTAATGCCGGCTTGATGTAGGACAACGCTGGCAGGAAGCCGAGCACCAGGACTCGGCCCTTGCCGGCAAGACCCGCGACGACAGCCGGCTGGCCGTCCTGGAAAGTCGCCAAGACGTTTGCCTGTTGTACGCCGCGCGGCCTGAGCGGCTGTTTGACCGACAGGACCTCCAGGTTCTGGCCTCCCCAGGTCACCGTGTCGCGCGCGGCGAGGTAGTTCAGGAACCGGCCGCAAGATTGATAGGGTTCGAGAGTCGCAAGTTCGCCGCGATCGACGGGCAGGAGACTCTCGATGGCGTCGACCGGCCGGTTGAACTCGTCGCGCGACGCCGCCCCAGCGGTCAGCCATAGCGCGCCCCCGGCCTCGACCCACGCGCGGAGCTTCGCCGCCGCAGCCCGCGTCAGGTTGGGGCCCGAGAGGTAACAGACTTTGCAGCCGTCGAGCCGCTCAATCTCGCGTTCGGGCACAATGGCGACCGGCGTTTGGGAATGGGCGAGCGCCAGCCACGTGTGCATGCGGTCGAAGCCGAACGCCAGGTTGCTCCACATGGTCCAGATGTCGGACGATGAACTGTAGAGCAGGGCGACCTCGGCCGGGGCCCGTTTGGCCGTGAGGAGCCAGTCCTCGACCGCGCCGATTTCGCGCGTGATTTCGGCATTGGCGGTCCACAACTCGGGCTTCGCACACCAAAGATGCGAGCCCCACGTCGGGCCGCCTTCGTGACTGCCCCAGGTCGGGCCGTAGCAGAAGTTCATCCACATCCGCACCCCGCGGGCGGTCTCGCCGACAGCCTTCGTCTTGATGTCCCACGGCGTGCGGCCCGCGTGCGCGATCAGGTAGTGGCCGATCACTTGTCCCCGCTTCCGCGCCGCCGCCTGCATCAGGGCGACGTTGAACGCCGCGCATTGGTAGGTCGAAGCGCTATTGGACCAGTCCTCGCCCCAGATGGCGTTCTGATCGCCGGCGTCGAGCAGCTCGAAATAGTCCACGCCCTGGCTGGAGAAGTTCGCATGAAGGACCGCCCCGTCGCTGAAGTTCACGACCGTCGGCAACGAGCGGCCGAAAGCCTCCTCTAGGATCCGCCGCTGGACGGCCATAAAATCGCCAAGTGCCCGGGTGCGGAACAACTGGGTAAAGTAATGCAGGGCCGGGAACTTGTCGCGATCGGTCTGGGCGACGGGCCGCACGTCATCCCATTTGGCCACCAGGAGGTCGGCCGGCTGGAACCCTTTGCTTCGCAGCCACTCGCGGAATCGCTCGCAATAGGCCGCGTCGCCGGCCGCGAACGACGCCGGTTGGCCCGTCGGCTCATCCATGAGCATACGCACCGCGATATCCTCAAAGCGCCGCCCGGACTTCGTGAACGCCTCGGCGTCGAGCCGAGCGCGCTCGCGCATCAACTTCAGGTCCGGCCGGCAATAGGAATCCTGCTGCACGTGCCACGCGCCGGGTAGGACACGTTCGTGCGATCCATTGAAGCCGAAGTAATCGAGCGTCTTCTGCTCGCGCTGGCTCACGGCCGCGTCGACCGGAAGTTCGTAGCCTCCGATGTTCGCGCTCACGAGGAAGGGAAGCCGAACGGGTCTTCGTCCGTGCTTCGGCCAGGCAAACGCGTCCGCGGTCTTGCCGGTTTCCTCCGCGATTTCGCGGTCGCGCTTGAGGCGTGCGACATTCTGGGGCGATTCCAGGTCTGGGGGAACCACAACGACGACGCCGTTCGGTTGGGCCTCGATGTCGAACGTCTTCACGACCTCGATCGCAGGCGATTCCAGCGTACCGTGGGTTTGAGCGTGGGGCGATCCCGGCGAGCGTCCAAACTCCAGTTTCGCCCGGAACCGTGCCGCCTTCTCCAGGTAGGAGTGGCGCACCGAGAGGTTAAGCGCGGCACCGGAGTCCTGGTACACGGCCGGCGTCAGATTGCACCACGGCGTCACGTCGCCCGATCGCAACATCTGCTCGGCAGGCGGCGCGACTGCGGCTACGATTCCGCCTCGGCCAACCGCGTAGTGCTCGTACCACGGCGAGCGATAATGATCCGCAAAGATGTGCAGGTAGACGGGTCGGTCGTAGCCCTCGCCGATCGTGACGCGCACCCATGTCTGAGGCCCGTACGGCACGTGGTCCGGCACGAGCTTGTGGTCGGTCGTCAGCAACAGGCAATCCACGTGCCGCACGTATCCGACGCAGTTCTTCCGCTCGTGCTTGGCCAGCGACAGCACGACCTCACGCACGGGCAAGTCGGCGTCGAACGACTGCCACGTATATTCCCAGTCGGGGGTGCCGGGTATCGCCTCGCGGTCAAACACCTTCGCCGCAATGGGTTTGCCGCCCGCCGCTATGGCAAGCTCGAAGGGACCTCGCCACGCGGCGACGTAGAGATATCGGACCCAAATCCGGTATCGCCCCGCCTCGCGGAGTCGCACGGTCGCCGTGGCGACGGCGTCGCCGGGACCGTCGGCGCCCCAGAGCGTCTTGGTTCGGGAGGCCCGTTGCGTCTGATCGTTGCTTGTCGCAGCCCAGCCGGCCGATGAAGGATGCATCGTCTCGGCTTCGAAAAGGACCGTGTCGGCCGGCGCCCGGTGCGACGACAGCGCCAAGAGGAGTCCGGCCAAGCGTCCCGCCAAGGGCGAGGGACGCGGGCAGAAATGCTTGTCGGTCGACGCGCCCGGCATAGACGGACTCCTTCGATGGCTGCGGCCATGCCCTTGGCACGGCGACGGCGCACTTGCTGAACAAATAGTACATCCGCGCGGCAACATTGTCCAGTACGACGGAAAAAGCACCGTGCGCGTTGGTCTCGCCAATCCTTTGCGAGCCGAGAGCCGAAAAGGAGCCGGAGCCGAAAAGCTCACGGCGGAATGCGCTGCGGCCGTACGAGACGAGCAGTCGCCGGGTACATTCGTTCTTCAGACGCCTTCAAGCTCCCCAGCCGATGCTTCTCGCGCGAGCAATGAGAGGTTGACGCCCAGTTCGGGCAATCCGGCGGAGGGGAGGTCTACTTCACCGAATCCAGATCGAACTTGTTACGGAGATCGGATTGGTACGGCGCCCTGCGGAGCGTGTCGTCCGAGTTCACGGGTTCGGCGCCGGGCCGCCATTTCACCAGGGCAACATCCATCTTCCAGAGCGTCTGGGCCGGCACA
>JABWBD010000265.1 GCA_013360685.1 Pirellulales bacterium | reverse complement strand
ATGTCGGGCCGGCGGCCGGCCGGATCACCGTCAGCGGCAACAACTTCTCCAACAGCTTTATCGGCGACAAGCCCCTCCGGGAGCAGGACCTGGCCGCCGGCATCGTCCTCGAAGGCGCTTCGGACGTGGCCATCGCCGGCAATATCTTCAGCGGCCTGAACACCCAGGCGCTCAGCGCCGACGACAAGTCGAAGCGGATTGCCTTCACCGGCAACCTCGTGACCGAGGCAAACCGCAATTCCGAGGAAAAACGCCCCCCGCTGGGCCTCGGCGGCGCCGGGCAGTCGCTCATCGAGGGAAATCTGCTCGAACAGCCGCCGGAAGCCAAACCCCAGCCCTGATCGCTTCCTCTGGATCGGGAAACTGCGATCTGCCATAATACGCCCTGGCGGCCGGCTGCACGGTTGCAGCCGGCCGTCCGTGAAAAACCCGAGGAATTGCCCCCATGTCTGCTCCGGTCCTGGCCGTTCATAAAGGTCTGACAACCGCGCGCCGTCTGCCGGCCCTGGGCCGGCAGGAAACGATCTCAGTCATGGAACTGGCCGCCTTGGTGTTGCTCGGCGTGGCCGCCGCCGCACTGTCGGCTTTTGTGAAGCTCAACCTCGAAATTCCCGGCCACAACATCCTCCGCGTCGTCTTCCCGCTGGCGCTCGGACTGGCCCTGGTGCCGCGTGTCGGATCGGCCACGATCATGGGTGTCAGCGGCATGGCCGGAGCTTCGTTGTTCCTGTTGTTCGGGGCGCGAAATCTCGGCCTGGGCGCGGCGACCAGCCTCGCGCTGACCGGCATCCTGATCGACGCGGCGTTGCTGCGTGCCCGCTCCGGCCGGTCCATCTATCTCCGGCTGGCCCTGGCCGGCCTGGCGGCGAACCTGGCGGCCTTCGGCATCAAAGCCGGGTCGAAACTCCTCACCGGCGGTATGCTCGAAGGGCTGCCGCTGGAGATCTGGCTGCCCAAGGCAGTCGTGACGTATTCGGCCTGCGGATTGCTGGCCGGACTCGTGAGCGCCGCGGTCTGGTTTCGCGCCGCTGCTGGGACCACCGACGAGAACGAGATTTCCCGGTGATCTACGTCGGCATCGATGATACCGATATCCTGGGCTCGCCCGGCACGAACAAGCTCGCCCGTCACCTCATCGAGCGGCTCCGCCCGGACTATGCAAACCTGGTCGCGATCCGCCACCAGTTGCTCTTCGACCCGCGCGTGCCCTACACGAGCAAGAACAGCTCGGCCTCGTTGCTGTTCGATGTTGAAGACGCCAACGGCGTCCTTGATCTTGCTCGCCGAATCCGCAGCTTGATGCTCGAGTGGTACGTCGCCGGAAGCGACCCGGGCCTCTGCGTCACCGACTGCGTGCCGCAATCCGTTTCCGACTTCGGCCGGCGGTGCCAGAAGGAGGTGGTCTCTCAGCAAGACGCGAGGCAACTCGCGGCGGAAAGCGGCATTCATCTGGAAGGTCTGGGCGGAACCGAGGACGGCGTTATCGGCGCCCTGGCTGCCGTTGGATTGGCCGCCGCGGGCGACGACGGGCGCGTCGTCAGCATTCGCCACTGGCCGGACGACCTCAGCGGCCCGCAGGATGCCGGCTTCCTGCACCACAGGGGCGTGGCCGAGATCCGCTGTGTCGAGACGGGCCGGATGATCACGTGCGGCACCGTCGACGTGGGCAAGCATCTCCGCCCGAATTTCCGTTGCGGCAAGGTGGTGCTGTTCGTCGCCGCCTCGCACGCGGCCGGCCCGTCCGAAGTCGCTTGGACCGCGGTCCGTTTCACCTAGCTTGACTTCGCGCCGGCGGTGTTCGACAATGGTCCCCGAGTGCGGTGATATTCCATTTTCGAGGAGTTAAGGAAATGTTTACCATGCTATGCCGGATATCCTTCCTGGCTGCCTGCTTTGCGGTTCTGGCGATGCCCGCCGGCCCGGCCACGGCCGACGACGCCCCACTTTTGAAGATCGGGTTCGCCGAGACCGACATCACGCCGGAACCGGGAATGGAAAAGCCGGGAGGCTACGGCAAGGCCTTCGTCAAGACAATCCAGGACCCCTGCAAGGTCCGCGCGGCGGTGTTCGACGACGGGACCAAAAGGGTCGCCCTGGTCGGAATCGATGCCTTGGTGATTCGTCGCCAGACGACCCTCGCCGCGCGCAAGCTCATTCAACAGCAGTGTGGCATTCCGCCCGAGGCCGTCCTCATCGGTGCATCGCATTCCCACAGCTCCGGCCCCACCGGCATGATCCTGCCGGGCGAGTACGACCATGCCGACGACTTGGTCAAGGAGCTTGCCTACGAGAAATCGTCCTGCGCCGATGCGAAGTACCTCCAGCGCGTCGTCGAGCAGATTGCGGCGGCGGTCTGCCAGGCGAACGACAAACGCGTGGAAGCCGTCTGCGGCGTCGGCTCCGGCCACGAAGACCAGGTGGCCTTCAACCGCCGTTTTCGCATGAAAAACGGCCTGTCGTTCACTCACCCCGGCAAGCGAAACCCCGAGATCGTCAAGCCGGCCGGCCCGATCGATCCCGAGGTCGGCGTGGTGGGATCCTGGGACAAAGACGGCAACCTGCTCGGCTGCGTGGTGAACTACGCCTGCCACGCGACCTGCAGTGCCAAAGGGTTTTCGGCAAACTGGATCTACTACCTGGAGCAGGTGATTCGCGGCGCACTGGGGAAAGACGTGGTCGTCGTCTTTCTCCAGGGCGACTGTGGCGACATCACCCAGGTCGACAATCTTAGCCCCTATCCGAACGTCGATGGCCCGATCGTCGGCGGGCGCGTCGGCGCCGAGGCGGTCAAGGTGCTCTTGAGCATGCACCGCGGCGCCATGGGACCGCTCGACGCGCGGACGAAGATCCTCGACATGGGCCATCGCGTGCCCACTCCGGAGCGCGTCGCGGCGTGCCGGGAACTGGTCAAGAAAGGCCCCAAGGAAGTCGATGCCACCGAGTGGACGTTCGCCAAGGAGATAGTACTGCTCGACGCGTTGTTGAAGAAAGACGTCGTCGAGGAAGTCGAAGTGCAGGCGATCCAGATCGGCCCGGCGGTGTTCGTGACCAACCAGGCGGAGATGTTTGTCGAGTACGGACTGGAGCTCAAGGAGAAGAGCCCGTTCGAGTACACGTTTCCGGTGGAGTTGGCCAACGGCTGCGTCGGCTACGTGCCGACCGAAGAGGCCCTCGGCGAACATGGCGGCGGCTATGAGACCCGCCTGACCAGCTACAGCAACCTGGAAGTCGCCGGAGGCCGGAAGATCCTCGACGCCTCGATCGAAATGGTCAACGGGATGAAGCCGGGCAATGCACCGACCCCGCCGGAGACCCCGCCCGTGACGACTCCCTGGTCCTACGGCAACGTGCCGCCGGAAGTGAAGTGACGGCCGACGCGTCAACGGCAGACGAATTCATGGCAGACGAATCATGGGAGACCAATTCGTCTGCCCACGATTCGTCTGCCAGTTTCTTCTTCCCATCTCGCCACGACCCCTGCGGGCAACCGTCGCCCCGTGGCAGCGCGGATCGTCAACTCGGCGGCAAGAACGGTCCCGAGATCCCCAAGCGTTTCGGCCAGAATGTCCCGGAGCCGCTCGGGGCCGAAGCCGGGCGTGTGGCAGGTGAGCAGGACGAACCGTCTGCGTCCGGCGGTAAGCTCGTCGCACATCGCCAGCAGTTTCGGCAGGTGCTTGGAGAGCCGCCAGACCTCGCCGTGCGCGCCGTGGCCGTAGCTGGGCGGGTCCAGGATCACGGCGTCGTACCGGTTGCCGCGCCGAAGTTCGCGGCGGACGAATTTCATCGCATCCTCGGCGATCCAGCGGATGGGGGCGTCGGCGAGGCCGGACAATTCGCCGTTGCGGCGCGCCCATGCCACGATGTTCCGCGCCGCGTCGACATGCACCACCTCGGCTCCCGCCGCGGCCGCCGCCAGAGTGCTCCCGCCGGTATAGGCAAAGAGATTCAGCACCTTGATCGGCGCCCGCTCAGCCCTCAGCCGTTCCTCCAGCCAATCCCAGTTGGCCGCCTGTTCGGGAAAAACCCCTAAGTGTCCGAACTCGGTCCGCTTCAACTCGAACATAACCTTTCCGTGGGCGATCGCCCACCGCTCGGGCAGATCGCCACGGCATTGCCAGGTCTGGTCGAACCTCGCATCGGCTCTTCGCCACGCGTCCGGGTCTCCTTTGCCCTCCTTTTCCGCCGCCGGGGAAGCACGGTCCAGCACCAGCGGCCCAAACCGCTCCAGCCGCCGTCCCTCACCGAAATCGAGTAGTTGGTACATATCCGGGGAGAACATGGTTCAAGTAGTAGACCCTCTCGTGAGGAATCTGACAAGACAATCGCAGACGAATGATTGGCAGATGAATTCGTATAGTAATAATATGTCTGCCGGAAATTCGTTTGCCAGCTTTTTTCGGGGGAGAACCTGATGAAATCCTTCACCCACTATCTCACCTTCACCGTCTCCAAGCGGATGGACTTCGTCAACATCACCTCTCAGGTTGCGGATGCCTTGACCAGGAGCGGCATCCAGGAAGGGCTTTGCCTGGTCAATGCCATGCACATCACCGCCTCGGTCTTCATCAACGATGACGAACCGGGCCTGCATCAGGACTACAAGGACTGGCTTGAAAAACTCGCGCCCTACGATCCCTCGCCGCAGGCGTACCGCCACAACCGCACCGGCGAAGACAACGGCGACGCTCACCACAAACGCCAGATCATGGGCCGCGAGGTCGTCGTCGCCGTCACCGGCGGCAAGCTCGATTTCGGGCCTTGGGAACAGATCTTCTATGGCGAGTTCGACGGCCGGCGTCCGAAGCGGGTGCTCGTCAAGATCATCGGCGAGTGAGACCGGCGCGCTTCGAGGTCCTAACTCAACTCCCCTCTCCCGTTTCGGGAGAGGGGCAGGGGGTGAGGGCAGTCGAAGTTCTGTGAGGGCCTCTTACCGCCTCGTATCGTTCGCCTCTTCCCAGAGCACGTAGTCCGAGTTTCGCACCGATTCGTAGAGCAAGAAACTCTTGAATTTCACCGATTTCAAGAAAGGCTCGTTGAACGAACGGTTCACGCGCGCCAGCAGCTTTCCGCCCAGCACCGTCAGTTTCGGGTCCGTAAGCTCCGCGGTGTCGCTATTGCGGACGGCCACCATGACCTGCTCCCGCAACGCTCGGCCGTGCCCCGCCATCCAGGAATCGAACCCGGCCCGGTCCGCGCAGGCGATCTCGCCTTCCAGGACAAAGTCGGCCCGAAGCGTCGTGCGATTGACCGGATCGTAGACCTTCACGCTGTACTCGCCCAGGTGCGCCCGTCCTCCGCCGTCGTACTTCACATCCGGCAATGTTTCCGCCCGGCGTCCCAAGCGGATTGCCTCGTCGCCCGCGTTCGGCGATTGCGGTTGCGGCGCGCCGGGCCACCGCTGCCAGTAACCGCGGCCCGCGCAGACCCCCAGCGCGGCCGCCAGCATCAACGGCATGATCACGGCCAGCAGCATGATGACCGATTCAAACCGCTGCAGCCATGGCGACCCGGCCCGTGGCTCGGAAACCACGGATTCCCACTGCGGTTCTGGACGAGCTTTGGAAGGCATCCCGCTTGCCGTGGAATAGACGGAGAGAGCGGCGACGCCGGCACGGCGCGCCCGGGACGAGACCGGGCCAAAACACCCCGGCTACTCTGGAAGTCTAGTCCAGAATCGGCCGCCGTGAGCAGCCGGTTTCCTGTCCGCCGATCTCACTCGGCCTTCTTGGCGCCGCCCTCGGCCGGCTTCGCTGCCCCGTCAAAGGGATTCTCTTGCGGGGCGGCCGGCTTGGCGCCGCCGAACGGATTGTCCTGATCTTCCTTCTTTGCGGCCCCGAACGGATTTTCGGCAGCGGGCTTCTCGGCCGCCGGCGCTTCTGCGCCTTCCTTGCCGGCTTCGGGCGCTTTGGCCTCAGCCGCCTTCTTCTGCTGGGCGGCAATCGCCTCGCGGTGGAAGAGCGGCCGCGACAGCTCAATCTCGTGCAAGCACTGCACGAGGCCGGTCGGATCGGCCACATAGAGCCGGTCCGTCCGATCGTTGGTCATTTGGATCGGCAACTGGCTGAGTTGCAGCGTGTCGATCCGTGCGCCCGTCGGCGCGCTGAGTACAATCACTCGGCCGATCTTGTCGGCGGTGTAGATGCGGTCCTTGCTGGCGGACAGAAAACGGTGGATCCCGGGCGTCGACCACACTTCCTGCCCCGTCTTGGCATCGAGACAGAACATCCCTTCCGTTTGCGTCGGCACGTACACGCGCAGCCCGATCACAACCGCCCGCTCGATGATCGGGTCGCCCGTCGAGAACCGCCAGAGCAGTTGGCCGTCGGTCTCGCGGACCGCGTAAACGAATCCGTCCTCCGACGCCCCGTAGATCACCCCCGAGTCACCCACGACATTCGCGTCGGGCGACAGATAGGCCGGCTGCGACGTGATGGGACCGTGGGTTTCCAGCCGGTAATTCGCGGCGAACCGCTCTCCTTCGCTGTCGAGTTGCCCGACGAACAAGAGCCCTCGGTCCGTGGTCCAGACCACGTTCTCGATCAATGCCCCTTGCTGCGTTACCAGCGGTGTGATCAGGGCTTTGCCGTAAGACGTGCAGGCCAGCGGCGGGATTCTTTCCTGCGAGATCCGGAGTTTCTCGCGGCGTTCCGCCTCGGCCGATTTCTGTTGCTCCTCGGTCAATTGCACGTTCTGCTTCTTGCGGAGTTCCGCCACCGGGTCTTTTCCGGGTTGCAGGCGATACGCGACAACCAGCCCGTTGACCATCGGGACATAGGCATACCGATCGCTCATCGCCGCCCCCGAGCCGGGAACGTGTTCCAAGGCACGCTTCCACAGCAGGTTGCCGTTGAAACGGTTCAACACGTACAGCGTCGAGCCGTTGACCACCGCCACGTAGTCGCTATTGGCGCCGGCCGGCATCGTCGGATGCTGCGCCGAACCGACCTGCTCCACCCAAAGGGTCTGGCCCGTCTCGGCGTCCAGCGCGTGCAGCACGGCGCTATCGGTCTGGACGAAGAGGGTCCCATCCGCCAGCCCCAGGTGCAACACGCGTCCGCGCGCGCCGTCCATCTCGACCTGGTTATACCAGGCGCGGGTCAGGCCGTGTGCGGTGGCGGCCTGCTGGTCGATGAGTCCGGGAAAGGCTGCCGGCGCCTGGCTGCCAAGGCACAACACGCCGACGAACGCAAAGAGAAGAATGGTTGATTTCCGCATCATGGAATGCCCTTGAGACTTTCAGAAAAGCAGCGTTCCTGCCGGGAACGGTCACCCCGGATTGCTCAACGCAAAGCCTTACCAGTTCATGATAATCGCAGGCTGGACCGATGGCACGGAAAAAATCGAATCCGGTTGGCGTCTTTGTTTTGCGAGTACGCAATCGCAATGCCCCGATCCCCTCCAGGGAAGGGCATCCGTGACGCCTTTGACGCTTGGGACGTCGTTCGTGAGGATTGAAGAATCGCCCGGCTTCCCAAGGCGGAGGAGGCTCGCAGGATGGAGGACGGGCCCCGCGCGTCGCGGTGCCCCAGCGTGGCCGATAGGGTTGTCACGGGCGAAATACCGCGTTAGCCTGAAGAAATTCGCCAGATCTTGGATATCTCGCAAACAAGCCGGAGGTGAGTATGGTGGCAAAGAAGATCCTGATGCTGGTCGGGGATTTCGTCGAGGATTATGAGGCAATGGTCCCCTACCAGATGCTGCTCATGGTGGGACACCAGGTCGACACGGTTTGCCCGGGCAAGCCGGCCGGCGGCAAGGTGCGGACGGCGATTCACGATTTCGAGGGAGACCAGACCTATAGCGAAAAGCCGGGCCACAACTTCGCGGTCACCGCCGACTTCGACAAGGTCGACCCGGCTGAGTACGACGCGCTGGTGGTCCCCGGCGGCCGCGCCCCTGAGTACCTCCGGCTCAACGATCGCGTCCTCCAGATCGTCCGCCACTTCGCTCAAACCGGCAAGCCCATCGCCTCGATCTGTCACGGCCAGCAGATCCTGGCTGCGGCGGGCGTCGTGGAAGGCCGCTCCTGCACGGCGTATCCGGCCGTCAAGCCCGAGGTGGTCCGCGCCGGCGCCGCTTGGGCCGAGGTCAACGAGACCTTTAGCAACGCGGTCGTCGACGGTGCCCTCGTCACGGCAGCCGCCTGGCCCGGCCACCCCGAGTGGATCCGCAAGTTCCTTGCGGTGCTGGGGACGAAGATTGAACCGTAGGCAATCCGGCGCCCTTGCCTTCGATCAATGCAAAGGCACTGACTCAACGCCCCTCTCCCGCTTCGCCCATAGGGGCAGGGGGCGAGAGCACTCTGGGACCGGTTATCATCGCTCGCACTCTCAAACCTCCTGAATCGACCTAACCATGAAAAACGCTTTCGTGAAACTCGCCTGCCTTGCGTTGTTCGTCCCCGGCGTTGGCGCCGCCGCTCCCGTGGAAGTGATCCGAGATCGGGCGTCGTCCCACGCGATCTATCACGAACCCGGCGCCCCGTCGTCGGTCGTGATGGCGGCATCGGAGTTGCAGCACTATCTCGAAAAGGCCGGCGGCGTAAAGCTCCAGATCGTCACGCAGCCGCGAGAGCCGATGATCTCGCTCGGGGCGAATGCGGCGTCGCGGTCGGCCGGGCTATCGCTCGACGGCGTTCCCCTGGAAGGGTTCCGGATCGTGACTCGCGGCCGCAACGTCTACATCCTCGGCCCCGATACGGCCGACAACGAACTCACTCCCGGCGGCGGCACCTCCGCCGGCACGCGCAATGGCGTTTACACCTTCCTGGAAAAATACCTCGGCGTCCGTTGGCTTGTGCCCGGCGAACATGGCGATTACGTGCCACGGTCCGGAGAGGTGCTCATCCCGGAGACCGACCTGGCCGACGCGCCGTTCTT
Organism: Pirellulales bacterium; assembly: GCA_013360685.1. Classification (GTDB taxonomy): domain Bacteria; phylum Planctomycetota; class Planctomycetia; order Pirellulales; family Thermoguttaceae; genus JABWBD01. Next base: position 2,794 of record JABWBD010000265.1, on the reverse strand, counting down.
CCTCAATCGGCGCGTGCCGTACACCCAGGAGCGGCGGCCCGAGGTGAAACGCTGGTGGGCCCGGCAGCGGCTCGGCTGGAGTCTCTTTCTGAACCACAGCCACAACTGGGAAGGGAGCGTTCCCGCGTCGCTCTATGACCAACATCCCGACTGGTTCGCCCAGCGCGGCGGAGTGCGCGTGCCGCCGTCCGGACGCTACAAGTTGTGCGTCACGAACCCGGGGCTGGTCCGGGCGTATGCCGACGCGGCGATCGCCTTCTTCGACCAGCGCCCGCAGGCGACCTGCTACTCGCTCTCGCCGTCCGACTCGGCCGGTTGGTGCGAGTGTGCCGATTGCTCGGCGCGTTACGAAAAGGATCCCAACGAGGAACTATCCGTCACCCCGGCCATCTTGTCCTTCTACAACGACGTCGCGCGCCTGGTCGCCCAGAGGCATCCCGGCAAGTTCCTGGCCGGCTACGTCTATGCGCAGTACGTTTTCCCGCCCAAAACGCCGATCCGACTGGAGCCGAACGTTTTCCTCGTCTGGGCGCCGAGCTTCGATTACGGCTACACGCTTTTCCGGCCGCAGTTGCAGCGGCAATGGGAGGACTTGCTCGGCCAGTGGACCGGCGTGACCCGCAACCTGTCCTACTACGACCTGCCCGTGAACATCTCCACCGAGGCCGGCGCCCCGAACCCGCCGGGGTTGAAGATTCTCAAGTTTCTCTATCCGCGTTTGAAGGCGGGGGGGATCAAGGGCGTCTACGTCTACGGCATCGACGCTTGGGGCCGCGGCGGACCGTTGAACTACCTACTGGCCAGGCTTGCCTGGGATCCCGAGGCCGATGTGGAAGCCCTCTTCGACGAGTTCTGCGACAAGGCCTACGGCGCCGGCGGTCCCGAGATCAACCGCCTCTTCCGCGCGCTCGACGCGGAGATGGAGCGGCACTACCTTGCCAATCCGAAAGCGAGCTACACGCTGACCAACGAGATCATGCAGGACGTGTACGCGAAGAACTTTCCGCAACTCGAGCGGCTCTACCGCTCGGCCGAGGCGAAAGTCCAGGATCCCGAGGCCAAGGCGAGGCTGGCGATGATCGGCGAGAACCTCACGGTCCTGGCGTGGAACCTCCGCCAGTTCAAGATGCTCCCGGATCCCGAGGCGTCGAGTTTCTATCTTCCCGACGCCGAGTTCTTCGCACTGCTCACGTCCAAGCGGGGCTCGCTCGCCCTGGAGCCGCCGGCGGAAGCGGGACGGCCGTCCGCGGTGAACCGCAAAGTCCAGGTCAGCCCGGCCCAAGACGTGCCCGGCGCGGAGCCCATGCGGCGGTTCCGGCTCCGCGGCGACCAGCACCTGGTGCTCTTGCCGACCGGCCGCGAAGAGGTGCGGATCCGATTCAGCCAGATCACCGCGCGCGGGAAACTGATCACCTACCGCGTGTTCTCGCCCGATGGAAGCGAAGTCACCAGCGGACTGGCCAGCGCGGAGGTCCCGATCGTGCTCAGCGCCGATGGGAATAAATACTACCACCTGGTCGTTTCCGCCGCATCCGCGACGTTTATGATCGAGGCTACCGGCGCCGCCTGGGCGGTTGACGGCGCCTTCGGCAACAAGGGCCTGCACCTGCTGGGCGCGACGACCCCGCTGTACTTCCATGTGCCCGCGGGCGTAGAGAGTTTCCACCTTTCCCTGGAGGCGGACCCGCCGGGAGAAGTGGCCGTGGCCACGCTTTACGCACCCGATGGGAGAAAGGCGGGGGAGTTCGACTGCACGGCGGTTTCGGTCGATCGCAAGTTGATTTCCGTGCCGTCGCAGGCCGCCGGTTGGTGGAAGCTCGCGATTGAAAAGGCGCCCGCCGGCCCGATCGACGACGTGTGGGTCAAGCCGGGCGACGAATTGAGCGGGTATTTCTCGCTCGAACCGGCACGCGCCCTGGGCGTCACCCGAGTGCCGGAAGGAACGAAATAGCACCAAGCGGTCTTCCCGGTTGGGCGAGTTCGTTTTGACACAGCACGATTTTGTCGTGGATGCCCTCGGCTTGTCCGCGGGGGGTTCATGCTTCCAGCTACAGAACCGCGCATCCTTTTTCTTCGTTTCGCCCGCGGCGGCTTTGCCGCCGCGGGCGAAACGAAGATGGGGTAGGGTGGCGCGTGTAGCGGGGAGCGTAACGATCCCGCGGGCAAGCCGCGGGCATTCCTGAGCGGCGAAGGCAGACGCCTACAGCCGGAAAAGCCGTTTGCTAATGCACCAAACGGGACCGGCGTCCGCAGTGATCGAGGGGTGAAGTCCGTCCCACGCGAGCTGCCCTTACTCGTGCCGCAAGGCTTCGATGGGGCCCATCGCCGCATCGCGCCTTGCCCGGTAAAGCCCGAATACCACGCCGAACGTCACGGAGACGAAGAAGGCCGAAGGGATCGTGGAAGCCGAAGACATTCTGGTTCTCTTTCCACGAACCCCTGCCGGCGGCTCCGGCAGGGGGCTGGCGCAAAACGAATTGTCAAAGATCAGGCTCCTCGGTGAGGAGGACTAGTCATCTGCCATTGGTCATTTGCAGGCGAGGTCGTGGTCCACGCAACAGCCTGGAACTCGTGTTGCATGAGTTACGTCGAGGCGCGAGGTTGTAAGTGGTTGGTTGCGAGCAGGTTGGGTCGGGATTGTTTGACGTAAGTGGCTCCACCCTTTTGGGTCGAGTGTTGCATCGGGTCGGAGCAGGGAACAGGGAAGATGGGAGATGGAAGATGGAAGATGGAAGTTAGGCAGGAACCGAGACTTGGCGGACAATTTCGCGATTTTCCGAATTCTGCGGTATCG
>JABWBD010000264.1 GCA_013360685.1 Pirellulales bacterium | reverse complement strand
GTTACGTCGCGGAAGGGGTTGATGTCCGGGTTATCCAGCGCGGGGAAAAACGCGAAGTAGTTCATAATCATGGCTGCCTGCCCGTTGATGAACACATTGTTCATTTCGGCAAAGAAGGAGTTGTTCGTGCCGGGAGGTGCAAACGAGTACAGTTCTTTGTACAGTTCCAGCGCGGCCACCGCTTCGGGTGAGTTTACCACACCGAGGACATTGTTGTTTTCATCTTTCCAGTCCGCGCCGTAGCTGAACATGACATTTTCAAAGCCCATCGTGATGGCATCATAGTCCACCTGGGTATACACACCCACGCCGTACAGATTTTCATCGGGGCGGGTGAAAAATTCAGCAATATCGCGCAGTTGTTCCCAGGTTTCTGGTACTGCCAGAGGATAGCCGTATTTTTCTTCAAAAGCGGCCATCTCATCAGGATTTTCAAACAGGTCTTTCCGATACGCCCAGCCGTTGGCATCACCTTCAGTGGGGTACGCATAATATTTGCCCGAACCCGTTGGATATTCACCGTAGTAGGTCAGGGTGGCGGGGGTCACAGTTTCGGCAATACCTTCACCGACCAGAAAATCGGTCAAATCCATGTAATGGCCTTCGGTGACGGCCTGCCCTAACCACTGGCTGTCGCCCACGACCATATCAAAGGCTGTACCCTGGGCTGCCCATTCCGCGCCGACCCGGTTGTAATACGTTCCCCAGGGTTCCTGTACAACGGTGACTTTTATCCCCGTTTCTTCTTCGTATTCGTTCCCGATTTGTTGCAGGTAGTTGGCGGGATCCCATTCTGCCCACCAGATGGTGAGTTCAGTGACTTCTTCCTGCGCGGTGACGGTGCTGCCGCCCACCACGACCACGTCGACCTCGTAGGCCACGGGGATCTCGCGAGCTGACTCGTTGACTACCGGCGGATCGGCGGTTGCCGGGATGACCAGAACCCCAGCCACTGCTACCGCAAGAATGCTTCGCAGAATCATCGTTCCACTTCCTTTCCAGGGCGAATCAGAGGGCACGTTGTCTTTGGTAATCACTTTTGGTCAAGATTGGTTGCCGGGCAGCTTTGCGACTACTCGCAGCTTCTGCAAGAGCCAGCGGTTGTAGGCATCGAAGTCGTCAAGCCCCGGCAGTTCGTGTAGCCGCCGGCCTTTGTCGGGCTCGGCCCCAAGCAAGACCAACGTTTCCGGAGGCACGAAGGCATTGCGGGCACGGGCGTGGATCCTCGCCAAGAGCAGACGGAAGCTATCCGAGCGCGCGTCGATCGCCACATGCGGGTCGGGGAGATCCGAGCCAAGGGCCTGTGAATAGTTGACCTCTCGCGAGCCCAAACGCAGACGGGCCGGGCTTCCGGAGGGCATCCACTCGAAAACGTCGGCCAGGTATTCGGCGTATTCTTTGGAGTACTTCGAGACCTTCAATTGCGGGCCGGTGTCCATCTGTAGACCGCCACCCACGGTGAACCAGTGGTGGTAGGCTTCCCTTTTCGTGGTCCGGAATGCCGCGACAAGAACGATTCTCTCCCAGCGGATCGACTCGCGCGGGCCCAATTGAGTCCGGCGAACCCAAAGGGCATCGTCCTGGAGCCACAGCTCGTGCACGCGCGAGGGCTTGGGAAGGACAATCAGGTCCTTGTCCTCGACGATGTGCACCACCAGGCCGCGCGACTCGCAGGTCTGATGGAACCGACGTGCTTGCTCAAAGTCGAGTTTCTCGGCGAGAAAACCGCGCGATCTTCGCGCCCGCTGTTTCGCAGCCGTGGGATGCAGGCCGAGAACGTCGGTCAAGATGCGAGCAGCGGATTGCCAGTCTTCCAGCTCATAGACGTCCTGAACCACGGCAAATTGGGTCATGGCGGCACCTCCATCTCCAGTATCCCATGACGGACCGCAACGTGAAAGGTCTGCCACCGGGAGTGAGACTGCTAGGAACTCCCTGAACGGCCTCGAACGGCTATCGAGAGGGAAAAACGCGGGTGGAAGCTCAATCAGGCTTCACGATTCGTGGAAGACATCATCGCTGGGCTTACCTTAGTGGGAAGATGCCTGATGGCTACAACAACGCTCCGCAATGACTCCTGCCGCTTCCCTGCGGGCTGGGCCGCCGCTCCGCGGCGGCCCAGCCCGCAGGGAAGGCGTTTTCGCCGCACCTTGTAGCGCACAGGCATGGGGCCACCGACGAAAGGTCGGTGAGGATAATAGCGAATCCCATGAATCATGAAATCCGATCCAGTGCAGTCGTGAGGCCCGCGGCCGGTTGCAGTCCGGGTCGGCGGGAAATAGAATTCTCCAGTGGGCAATTCCTATCCGTTCGGTCCTGATGCATGCAAGAGGCCTGCCGCTTGCGCATTCCGGGAGGCGGGCGGCGTGTGCACGCAGGGTTTCGTGATCAGTTGGCTCGGTTCTGAAAGGACAGGCGTATGTTCTCGGTTTCGGCAGTTGCCGGCCGTTTGCCGGCCGGCAGGGCAATCCTGCTGTGGGCGGCCATCGTTTTAACGTTGTGGATGCTCGGCATGGGAGGCTCGGCCACGGCAGAGCCGGCATTGGCCCCTCGCGACTTTTCGGGCTGGCGAGGCGGAATCGGCATCACCTTTGGAACGCCCTCGCGCGACATCGCGGACGTGACCGAGATGGGCTACGAAATCGTCTGGGGCGGCGAGGATCCTCGCGCCGTCCGAGCGCTCGGCATCTCAGCCTTTCGCTACTGGAATAGCATCGTCGAAACCTCGTTGAAGGGGTCGGGGTATGACTTCAGCCAGATACCCGACAAGGAAGAAGCCGCGAGACTGGCTTTCGACGCCTGGATGGAGCGCAGCTATGGCGTCAAGGGCCTTTCGAAGTACGCCGACGTGCGCTACCATCCCCAGGGAGCTTACGGCGATGTCTACGGCAGCATGGACCTGTCGGCGGAGAACGACCTGGTGAAGGCCGTGATTGCCGGATACATGCAGGGCTTCGAAAAAGACGGCATCACCCGCGGCGGCATTGGCCTGGACAACGCGGGCAAGGTGCCCCGGGAGTTTCTGGAGGCGCTGGCGCGCCGGTTGAACGCTCGCGGGCTGGGCATCGCCGCCAACGGCTGCCCGGACGAGTACCTTGCCTACATCGACTTCTTCGGCAACGAGGGTTTCCCGTTCTCGATCAACTACGCCCGCCAAGCGCGCGAGAAGGGCCTGCGAGGAATCCTGGGGGAGTTCACCATGCAGCACCTCTCCGGCGGCGAGATCGGCGCGTACCTGAAGAGCAAGCTCTTCAACGGCATCGTCTTCTTCGGATACACCAATGGCGGCACGGCCGCCGGGGCGAGATACTCGTCGTACTGCTCTCGGCCGGACGTGTACAACCACCAGCGATGGGTCTTGCGCAGGTTGGTGCCGATCTCGCGCGCCGTCCAGCGCGCCGGCCGCCAGACGGATCCCGCTGCGAAGCTGGGGGCGGCCGCATCGCCCGGAGGCGAAACAGGTACGGCGGCTGCCGGGGTGACCGTCAATGCCGAAGGCAAAGTGAAGGAACTGAAGCAGCGCGAGGCCGGCCTGGACCGCATCACCGGGCGTTCGCCGGAGACAGCGCCGCGCATCGTCCGCTACGGCGGCGACGCGGGCGACGGCATCTATCTTTTCGTCGACTCCGGTCGGCCGGAGGAAGTCGTCTGCGATGCGGGGAAGCTGGGCGTGCGCGCAGACACCCTGGTCTTCGACGAGTTCGCCGGGCGCGTGCTGGAGGCGAAGCTCGCGGAAGACGCGCTGGTTTTCAGGACCGCCGAAGGCCCCAGCGTGGTGCAGTTGGCCGGCGCGTCTACTTTGGTGAAGAACATCCTGGCACGCGCCGCGGAGAGCCTGCGCGTGCAGCTTGCGCAGCGGGCCCTGGATCGCGAGTTGGGCACTCGCTTCCCACACAAGGCGTGGTCGCGGTTCTGCCAGTCCGGGAAGTGGGATGCCGCCGTGGCACGCTCCGGCAAAGGCAGCCTGGCGGTCGTGGGCGGCACCTACACCGCCACGATGCCCCAGTGGAAATATTTCAACCGGCAGGGCGCGGCGCAATTCATCTCGCTCAATCAGACCGGTCCGGAGCCGATCGTAGCACGGGCATTCAGCAAGGCCCAGGATGTCGCTACTTCCGAGGAAGTTCCTCTCGACACCCCGGCCGCACGCCGGCACCACTTCGACGCCCGTGAAGGGCACGCATACTGCATGCACCTCTACCTGGATTACCAGGACGGACAGTGGCCCGAGGTCCACACGGTGCTCTTCTCGCGCGGCACCCACGACTGGGAAGAGAAGAGCATTCGCGTGGAGCCTACTCGCGCGGTGAAGACGGCCATGGTGCTGCTGGAATTCCACCAGCCCCAGGGCGCCGCGTGGTTCGACGACCTTTCGCTTTCGAGCGGAGATGGGAGCGAGCGCAACCTGCTGGCCGCCGGGGGTTTCGAAGCGGATGACTCGGCCGCCGCGGAGGCGCAAGCGATCAGCGCGGAGTACGAAAGGCAGGTGCAGGCGTTCGCCGAGGCCGTCGAAGCCGCCGCGAAGTCGGCCGGATCGGCCGATGCGCTGCCTGCGCTCGGCAAACAGGTCGACACCTTGGTCGCCTCAGTGGCGGGCAGGGGGCTGGCAGCCTGCTTCGCGCGAGAACTCCGCGACTTGGACGACGCGAGGGAAAAGCTGGAGCTATGTGCGCGGCTGCTGGCCGAGCGCCAATGAGTGAGCGTGTCTGCCGTGGCCTCTACTCCCACCGGGCCTTCGGCGGATCCGCCAATTGCCGGTAATCGGTCTCGGCAAATTCGGCGTCCTTGGCGCCGGGGTGGATCACGTAACTCATGCGGACGCCCTGGCGGTCCGACGTATCCAACCCGATGCCGCCCCAGTTGCCTCCCGCGTCCCAGTAGGTGATCCCGTGGAAGGTGGAAAGGCCGACGCACGCATGGGCCCAGCGATCGGCATACACCGCGTACCAAAGCGGTTTGCGATTCTTGCCGATCACTCCTTCCCCGTCCCCGCGGCCATCGACCACCGCGCGCAGCCCGCCGTTGTCGACGTACTGGCCCGTTTGGACGTAATAGGCCCGGCTCAACGTGCCGGCGTACTTGTTCACCGAGGTCTGGACGTCGAACCGGCGGGAATAAAAGGTGTAGGTTTTTTCGTAGACGACCTCGTCCTTCAACGCCTTGCGTACCGCGATGACGACCCTCGCCGGCCCGGCGGCCAGCACCTCGCAGCGCCCGACTGTCCCCGGTTCGTCGGTCCAGCCGGTGTGGCTCGACGAGATGATGAGTTTCGAGAGGAACGCGGTGTCCGCCTGATCGCCGTGCCGCGCGGCAAGATCCACCAGGGCGCCGTCTTCCAACCGCACGCGGTAGGTTTCCGCGGTGATGGTCGCGGACTCGCTATGCCACAATCCGGCGCGCGGAGCCAGCACCAAGCCCGGTTTGCCGTCGGCCGGACGATCGGCCCAAAGAACCGTAAACCGCCGCGAAGCGCCGGACGGCGTCTTGCCCTCGAACAGCAGACAAAGCTCGGCCGGTTTCCCTTCCACGACGTCCAACTGGGCCGGCACGGGCGTTGGCATCCCGCCCGGGGAATCGCTCGACACGACCCGGACCGAGGCCGGATCAGCGCCGGCGAGATCGGCGGGCACGACGACGGGCTGGCCGTCGCGGTCCATCGGTCCAGCTTCGACCACGAGCTTTCGCCGGTGCGGCCAGCGCGTGTAGTCGGCTGTGATGTCCACCGTCCGCCGAGCGATGTTGTTTGCCGCGCAGAGTTCTTTGACCTTGGCGTCCGGATCGATCGCGACAATCAGTTCCCGGGAACCGTCGAGGCCCGCGGTGTCGACGGCGAACCGTACGACCTGGGTGGTCCCGGCGGCCAGCGAGACGCCCTGTCCGGCCAGCTTGCGATCCGGTCGGACCTCGTCGACGTAGCAGACCACCTCGACGTTGTCGGCCGACGCGTTGCCTACGTTCCGCACGGAAGCCGCCACGTTCAGCGGTTGTCCTTGCTTGGTCCGCTCGGGGGTCGCCGAGAGATCGGCCGCCTCGGCGACCAGATCGGGCAGATGGGTCTTGGAACCGCACAGAGCCTCGATCATGGCCGGTTGAGCGAATGGGCCGACTGCGAGGCCGCCGTCTCGAGGCTGCGAAGCGACGAGCCGGGTCCGCTCTCCCTTGTCGTTGAGCTGATACAGCCGTGTGCTTGTTCCGTCCCAGCCGGGCACAAACGAGGCCAGCGGCAAGAGGACTGGAGTCTCGCCCGCGCCCAGTTGGACGCTCACGCGCTCGCTGCCGTCGCGCCGCATCGATAGGTCCACTCCTTGGGCGTCGGAGAAGAAGTAGTCGGCCGTGCGGATGGTGGTCACCGCGCGCCGGCCGTCGAGCACCAGCGACTGCTCGATCTTCGGTCCTTTCACGGCAAAACCGTTCTGCGGCAGGAGGTAGCTGTTGCCGGCGACGGTGACCGCGTGCGGCTGGGCGCCAAAGTTGACCGTCGCCTCGGTGCCGTCGGAGAAACGGGTCCGCTGCACGGCGCGATCCTCGGTGAGCCACTCATGGCTGAGCAACTCCGCGCCGGCAATCACCTCGTGCAGTTTGCACGTGTTCCGATAAGTGCGAAGGAACACGTCGCGGGCTGTGTGCCAGGAGCCCTCTCGGCTGGCCCACAACAAGGGAATCGTGCCGTAAAGGATATTGCAGGCGTCCTTTTTGGGTGTGATTTCCGGCGCCGCGGCCAGCAGGAAGTCGCTGGCGTCGCCCCAGTACCAGGTGCTGACGACGCAGTCGTGGAATACCAGTTCCCACAGCGGCAGGCGCGACGCATGCCCGATGCCCCACTGCTCGTAGGTCTCGAACGCGCCGTACTTGTTGCCCCAAGGGCCGTCGAACTGGTCGGCCTTGGTCTTGGGGCGAAGCAGGTGGCCCGCGGGCCAGGAATAATAGCCGCCGCTCATCATTCCCTCGATGTAATCCTGCTGGGGCACGCCCCACCAGATGCCGTGTTCGCCGCCGACCACCAGACCCTGCGATCGCATGAAGGCCAGCAGCTCGACGCCGCACTGCCGCTTCTGGCCGCGAGTGAGCGGGTGGAGCGGATCGTAGCATTCATAAAGGTCCTCGGCCGTGGTCACGTCGACGAAGCGGCCCAGGTACGGATGCTCGGCCAGCAGCTTGGGAACGACCTGTTTGGCCGTCTCGCCCCAGAGGGCCGGGCACCGCTTCATATACTGCTGTTTCTTGTCGAACGTGAGCCAGGCCGTCATCCGCTGGCCGTCGGCCTTGAGCACCACGCTTTCGGGGATGCGGTCGTGACTGGAGTCGATCCCGCGCGTCGGCTCGATCGGCAGCACGTCGGTGTAGTTGTCGTACTCGCTGGTGAGGTACCCCAGTTCGTTGACGGCTTTCATGTCGGCCGGCGAAGGGCGGCCGTGGATGAGCATCTTGTCGACGCCCGCCGCCTTGGCTTCGCGGGCGAAACGCAGGCTGGCGTCGCCCCAGACGTCCGGCGCGCCGAAGAGCCGTGGGAGGTTGGGATTCTTCTTGACCTTCTCGCTGAGCGGAACGAGGAGCCCCTGCTCGCAGGCATACGCACGGTAACGCTTGGCCAGGGCCACGTAGCCGCCGCGAGGAGCGAAGTGGTAGAGGAGCTTCCGCGCGTAGGCGAACTTGTCTTGGCTCGGTCCCCATTGAACCTGGGGCGCGGCGAAATCGCGACCGGCCGCCGTGTGGCTGGGGCAGGTGACTGCGCCGTCGTCGGACGTCTCGATGAGCACCAGGTAACCGGTCCCACGCGCGAGATCGCACACGCCGATCCACGGCATGTCCATGCGGGAAGTGGCGAAGTGCGAGCGGACCGGTTTCTTGGTGTTAGCCGGGTAGATGTGCCCGTTGGAGTAGTCGGCCACCACGAGCGCGTTCTCCGCGCTGTCGGTGACCAGCGGATCGAGAAAGGCAAACGGCTTGATCCGGGTATCGCGGTCGGCCATGTCGGCCTCGACCAAGAGGTCGCCGGCTTCGGGCGGCAACCGCAGCGTGACTTGGAGCGTGTTGGGGCGGCCGTCGGTTGCGCCGAAATCCGCCTCGAACCGCACCGCCGCGTCCGCTCCCGGCAACCGACTGAGATTGCGGAACCGGGGCGCATCGCCCGGCTTGCGGGCATGGGCGGAGAACCACTGCTGCCCGCTCACTTTGTCCAACACGCCGAGCGTCCCGGCCTGCGGGTCGACGGTCACGCGGAGTAGCGGATTTTCCAGCGTTTCGGGCCCGGCAGCCGTGGCAGTGGAGGAGAGGACAGCAAGAATCGTAAGAGTGAAGATCGGCGGAACGTGTCTCATCGCAGTCATGGGGTTGCTCCTCGAAAGCGGCGACGCGTACGGCGTGAGGCAGGGAAAGGGATCATGAGGAAGGTCAGCGCATGGTAAGCCAGCACGGCTGGGGATTCAACGGTGGGCGGAATAACGCGCATTCGTCATTGGTCATTTGCGGGAAGCGTTATGGTCCACGCAACAGCCTGGCATTCGTGTTGCATGAGTTGCAGCGAGGCGCGACGCTGTAAGTAGTTGATTGCGAGCAGGTTGGGGCTGGATCGTGTGACGTAAGTGGAGCCGCTCTTTTGGGTAGAGTGTTGCATCGGTTCGGAGTAGACCGGAAGGATGAAGGATGAGGGATCTTGAGACGGTCCTTGCCTATGTGCCGCGGACCAGGCCGAACCACTCGATCTGACGGCGCGGGCAGAAGTGCAATTGGTTCCGGTCACAATACGGGGCGAGCCAACGGGCTCGATCGTCGAGTTCCGCGGGATGAGCGCCTTGGGGCATCAGCAGTACGCGCCCGCGGTCGATTTCCGGCAACTCGCCGAGGTACCGTTCGATCTCGTCGCAGTCGGGCGGCCGGTCGACCACGAATTTGAACTGGTAGGAATACTCGGCAATCAGCCGCCGGATGACGCCCGGCGCGTGCCGGCTCTTCTCATGCCGGTGGCTCCAGCGGGCGTTTTTTTCAGGCGGCGGAGTCGAGTTCGAGAGTTTGGGGCTGATCGACATCAGATCGCACTCGACCGGCAGGTAGAGGGTGCCGGCCGTTTCGATCGTCACGTGGCGACCGAGCTGCCGCAACTGCGAGGCCACCGGAATCAGCTCCGCGAAGAGCATCGGCTCCCCGCCGGTGAGCACCACGTGCGACGTGTCGTACTCGGTCGCCCGTGCAATGACCTCCTCAACCGACAAGTCGGTCCCCTCCGGATGCCATGAGGCATAGGGCGTATCGCAGAACCAGCAGCGCAGATTGCAGCCGCTCGCTCGGACAAACACGCTCTGGGTGCCCGTCAGAAAGCCCTCGCCCTGGATCGATCGGAAAATCTCGGCAATACGCATGAATACTGACCGCTAGCCAATTCGCACGCCGCGGACCCGCGGAAAGGCGGGTTGCGGGGCTAATTCCCGCATTGTAGCACTTCGTGGCCGGAAAGACGTAGAATAGCCATGAGGCACTGCGTTGCGAAACGATGCTGAGTGTGAGGAAAGGAGTGATGGTGAGCGAGGAATTTCGGGATGTCCTGGAGACATTTGAGAACCAGTACCCGGGGCGAGACTATACGGTCCAGATCGTCTGTCCGGAGTTTACGTCGGTCTGCCCCAAGACGGGGCAGCCGGACTTTGGGATCCTGACGATCACCTACGTGCCCGATCGGAAGTGTGTTGAGCTCAAGAGCCTGAAGTTGTACCTGCAACGGTTTCGAAACGAGGGAATCTTCTACGAGAACGTCACCAATCGGATCCTGGATGATCTGGTTGCCGTGGTCGCCCCGCGGAATATGACGCTCCAAGCGGCGTTCACGCCTCGAGGGGGAATCACGACGACGGTTACGGCGGCGTTTGAGTCGAGGCAGCAGCAGGCCGGCGAATCCGCGGAGTCTTACGACTCGGCCACCGATCCGCAGAGCCGTTGAAACCCAACAGGACTCCCAATGGCTCCAACCCCGGCCCCTCTCTCGAAGTGCGCGAGGGGCTCGGGGTTTCGGATTTCACGCTCGTCCGATTCGCGAATTCAACCTCGCAAATGGACTTTGGGTTTGTCGCCGTACTCGATGACCGCGGCTGCGCCGTCGGCGGCGATGGAGAGCCTCGCCGCTTCGGTTACCAGTTCGTTGATGTAACTGTTGGCCGGCGTGGCCAGGATGCCGCGGTCGTCGATTTCTCGGAGGACCTTCTGCCTCTGCGCGAGGGCTTCCGCGCCGGAAAGGCCCGCCGCTGCGGCGTTGACCCGTTTGGCCGACTGGACGATCGCCTCGATCGAGTCGTACCCGTAGCCGACCGGCCTCAAGCCTTCGCCTTCCCAAACGACCATGCGGAAATAATCCGGACTCACGTAGCGATAGGCCGCTCCGGCCAGCTTATCGACGTAGCCGTGCGCGACGCCGCGGTACTGGTCGTCGTGGGCGATGATCGCGCCGCAGTCGTTGCCCTCGCAGTACATCATCAGGTTCTGGTCGTTGGTGCCGGCCCCTTCGTCGGGATAGCCCAGGCCATCGGTGATGCTCATCACCGCGCCGTTCTCCCAGACCACGCGGCCGGCCGACCACATGTAGCCGATGTTGCCGTTGGGGAACTTGCCTTCCACTCCGCGGACCGAGACCTCGACCGGCCGCAGACCCGTGATGAAGTAGACCAGGTCGACGTAGTGGCAGCCGACGTAGGTGAATGGGTCGCTGTTCTCCTTGGTGAACCAGTTCTGGAAATTCGAGTGCCGGTAATAGTACGGCTCGATCATCTTTGCCTCGCCGCAGCGGAACTCGCCGAAGCGCCCGCGGCGGTAGAGGTTTCTGGAATCGAGCGACCGGCGGTCGAACCGCTTGTGGTACTCGACCGCCACGAGCAGTCCGCGCTTGCGGGCCTCCTCCTCGATGACCACCGATTGCGCGTAGGTCGGCACGAGCGGCTTCACCGCCAGAACGTGCTGGTCGTGCTCCAAGGCGACGCGGATCACCGGGTCGTGGAAATGGTCGGGGACGGCCACCACCACCACGTTCCGCTTCGGCATCGCGGCGATCGCTTCGGTGTAAAGGTCCGGATGCATCTTGTCGGGCGTCTCGTCCAAGGACGGTGAGGCCTCGAACGACTGCCCGGGAAACGCTTCTTTGAGCCGGTTCGACTCGGCCAACGCGCGCAGGGGAGCCGAATTGAGGGCGCAGACCTTGATGGGACCGATCTGGCCGGTCCGCTGAAGGTGGTAGAGCGACGGCAGGATCTGGTCGTGGGTGATCATGCCGCCGCCGACCACCACGACTTGGGGCTGGTCGGTGCTCTGGTTCATGCAACGGCCTCCTGGATGGCTTCTTCAACGACCGCAATGCTCTCGCGAAGCGGTTCTTCGGTGATACACAGCGGCGGCGACACTTTGACCGACGCCCCGCCGTAGCCGACCGGCGCGAACATCATCAGCCCCTTCTCGACGCTGCGGCGGACGATATCCGTCGCCAGCGGCTTATTGGGTTCGATGCCGCCGCGCTGGACCATGTGGAGGGAGGCCACAAGGCCCTTGCCATGCACGGCGCCGATATGCTCGGGGAATCTCGCCTGGATGCGGCGGAGTTCCGGCTGAAGGATCTCGCCCATCCGGCGGGCGTTTTCCACCATGCCTTCCTCCTCGATCGCCTGGAGGCTGGCCAACGCGCTGACGGCACAGATGGGGTTGCCGGTGTGCGTCGAGGTCATGGATCCGGGCGGATAGAGGTCCATGATTTCCGGCCGGCCGATCACTGCGGAAATCGGCAGGCCGCTGGAGATGCCCTTGCCGCAGCAGATCAAGTCCGGAGTGATGCCGTAGTGTTCG
>JABWBD010000263.1 GCA_013360685.1 Pirellulales bacterium | reverse complement strand
GGTTTTCGAGGCCCTCGAACAGGCCCTTCCCGCTGTGCAGGATCATGTCGGTCTTGCCGTGCATCAGCCGGCGAGCGCGGACGATCTTGCCGCCGGTTGCCTGGCCGATCGACTGATGGCCGAGGCAAACGCCCAACAGCGGAATCTTGCCCGAGAGCCGCGTGACGCATTCGCAAGAAATGCCGGCCTCGCTCGGCGTGCATGGTCCCGGCGAGATAATGACGTGCGTCGGCCGTTTGGCGAGAATCTCGTCGACCGTGATCTGGTCGTTTCGATGGACCTCCAACTCCAGCGTCGAGTCGATTTCCCCGATCCGCTGGACGAGGTTGTAGGTGAAGGAATCGTAGTTGTCGACGAGAAGAATCATGGGAGGGCGGAGGACTGAGGGTCGAGGATGGCGGAATTGGAGGATAGCCGATTGCACGGGTTTTCGCGATAAGCGGGGCTGGAGGCGGGCGTTCGACGGCCTGAAATTCCTTGACCGGGCGGCGTAACCCCAATTATACTAAGAGCTTCCTGGCTACCCCAGCCTGCCGCGCTTCACGCACGGTGCGGACTGAGATCGGACAATTGAGATCCGCCATCGGCGACCGGACAGAGGACTTCGGAATGAGGCGTTTCGCACGTAAGTCGGCCCTGGCGTTGATCTTGGCGTGGTGCTGCGCAGTTACCGCGGCACATGCGCAAGATGCCGCGCAGCAGAGTCCCTATCGCCGCCTTGCCCCGGGCATCGAGACGACGATCCCCGTCCTCCGCGACGCCGAGGAAACGGTCACCCGCCACGACATCGTCGATCTGCTCTCCGGCGTGCCGGACCTCGCCTGGACGCCCAACTATCTGGCCGAGACGCAAACGCTCGCGTCGATGGCCAAGAACATTCCGTATCGCCGCGCGATCTGGAACCTGGAGTTCACGTTCAAGCCGCTGCGAATGATCGAGGTCGACGTGCCGCAGGCCGACGGCAAGATGCAGCGGAAGCTCATCTGGTACATGGTCTATCGCGTGAAGAACAACGGCGGGCATCTCCGGCCCAAACAGCGCGACGCGGACGAAACGGTCACGCTCGGCAGCGAAGTCGGCGCCGCCCAAACGACGATTCCCAAGGGCACGTTCACGGTCGAACTGACCGACAAGGTCGTCCTGGCGATCGACCCATCGGCGACCGAGCGCGAAGCCATCAAGTTCATGCCGCTCTTCACGCTCGAAGCCCACAAGCTCGCAACGCCCAAAGCGTATTTGGACCACGTGATTCCGGTGGCCGTTCCGGCGATTCAAGAGCGCGAGCGAATCTCGAAAGACCCCAAGTTCCGGTTGCTCAACACGGTGCAAATGGCGGCGACGACGATCCCGCTCTCCACGGACCGGATCGACCGCAGCGTCTGGGGCGTGGTCACGTGGGAAGACATCGACCCGCGGACCGATTTCTTCTCGATTTACGTGCAAGGGCTGACCAACGCCTATCGGTGGGAAGACACCCCGGACGCCGTTCAGCCCGGTTCTCCCCCCGGCACGGGCAAGAAGTTCGTGCAGCGGACGCTCAAGCTCAATTTCTGGCGGCCCGGCGACGAGTTCGACGAGAACGAGCGGGAAATCCGCTACGGCGTCCCCGGTGAGGTTGACTACGAGTGGGTCTGGCGGCCATAATACCGGGTCTAGCCGCAGCGGCGGTTGCGAATAGCAGTGGCTAGCGCAAGCGTTAGCTATTGGCAACGGCAAGGCCAGACGGTTCGCCGAATATGCGGCTCGATCCGCAACAGGCGGAGTTCCGGCACACGCTTCGGGAAAACCTCGGCGTTTTCCGCATCGCGACCGGCTGTTTCCCCCCCAACGCCGACGGCAAATCTCAGGTCTCAAATCTCGAATTCGAGATTTCGGATTCGCCTTCCCCGAACCTCCAACCTCCAACCTCCCGTCAGTCATGGCACATAAAAAAGGTCAAGGCTCCAGCCGCAACGGTCGCGATTCGAATGCGCAGCGACGCGGTGTAAAACGGTTCGGCGGCCAGTTCGTTCGCGCGGGAAATATCCTGGTCCGCCAGGTCGGCACGAAGTTCCATCCCGGCCGCGGCGTCGGTCAGGGAGTCGATTACACGCTGTACGCCCTGGTCGACGGTTACGTTGATTTCGATCGTGGCGGCCGCCGCATCCATGTCGTAGAAAGCCGCTGAACCGAAACGGGCGCTTGGCGGCGTAGGAAATGCACGGGGAGGACCGGCGACGGTCGTCCCCGTTTTCGTTGCAGTGCTTAGTGCTTAGTGCTTAGATCTTAGAGGACAGAAATGGCCGTTGAGGGTACGGGGAATCGTGCGAAGTGCAGTCTCTAAGTTCTAAGATCTAAAATCTAAGTTCTAAGCGCTTGCCCGATATACCGATTGAGTTAGGGGGCCGTGTCGTGTTCGTCGACGAAGTGGTGATCGAGGTGGAAGCGGGACGGGGCGGCGACGGCTTGATGAGCTTTCGCCGCGAAAAGTACGTTCCGCGCGGCGGACCGGACGGCGGCGACGGCGGCGACGGCGGCAGCGTGGTCGTGGTTGCCGAAGCCGGCGTCGACAGCCTGGCCGCCTTGGCCCACCGCAAACACTGGAAGGCAAAAAGCGGCACGCGTGGAGGGAGTTCGCAGTGCCACGGCGCTTCGGCCGAGGACCTGGTTCTCCGCGTGCCGCCCGGCACGCTGATCCGCGATGCCCAGGAAGGATTCGTCCTCAAGGATCTTACCGACCCGGGCGACCGCGTCGTCGTGGCCCACGGCGGCAAAGGGGGCAAAGGCAACGCCCATTTCAAGTCGTCGACGAATCGCGCTCCGCGGACCGTGACCCCGGGCGGCAGCGGCGAGCGCCGCATGCTACGGTTCGAGTTGAAGGTAATTGCCGACGTGGGGCTGGTCGGCAAGCCGAACGCAGGCAAGAGCACGATGTTGAGCCGGCTCACCCGCGCCAGGCCCGATATCGCCGCGTACCCCTTCACGACAAAGTACCCGAACCTCGGCCGCGTGCAGATCGACTACGACCGGTCGTTCATCATGGCCGATATCCCCGGCCTGATCGAGGGCGCCCACGCGGGCGTGGGCCTGGGGCACGAGTTTCTGAAACACATCCAGCGCGCGGGCATCCTGGTCCACCTTGTCGAGCCGGCCCCGAACGACGGCACGGATCCGATCACGAACTACCGGACAATCCGCGACGAACTCGAGAAATACGACGTGGAACTGGTCCGGCGGCCCGAGGTCGTGGCTGTCACCAAGGCGGACCTCCCGAGCGCCGAACCGGTGCGGCAGGAACTGGCCGAGAGACTGGGCCGCGAGGTGCTGCTGATCTCGGCGGTGACCGGGCAGGGATTGCAGACGCTTGTCGCCCGCGTTGCGAGGGAACTCCAGGAGATGGCGAGCGGAGTTCAGGCGGAGGGAGAGGGGGAGGGAGGAGGGGATGGAGTCATGGAGTGATGGAAGGATGGAAGGATGGAATGATGGAAGGATGGGCGCTGCGCGAGGAATTTGGTGGACGATCGGGGAACGGCCCACGGATGGCAGCGCCGCACCACGGATAAACAGTCGCGAAAAATATCCGTGGTGCGGCGCTGCCATCCGTGGGTCTGGGATTTGCCCTGTTTGCCCCTGCGAAGGCGGTCTTCTTGATGGACGCGAGCTTCTTTGCCTTGATCGCCGTGGATATCGGCAACAACCGCATCAAACTGGGGCGGTTCGATTCGCCATGGAATGAGCCGTTGCCGGAGCCGACCGATACGATCAGCGTGGACGGCCGAAACCCGGATCTGGATCGGGTCGCCGCTTGGCTCAGTGACCCGGCGGCGGAGAGGGCAGCGTGGTGGATAGGGAGTGTGAATCGGCCGACAACGACGCTGCTCTTGGACTGGCTGCGCTTGGAGCGGCCGAACGATCGCGTGACGCTCCTGGCTGCCGGCGACCTTGCCCTGAAGATTGCCGTGGAGCGACCGGACATGGTGGGAATCGACCGCCTCTTGGACGCACTGGCCGTCAATCGGATCCGCGCCCCGGAGCGGCCGGCCGTGGTGGTTGACGTCGGCTCCGCGATTACCGTGGACCTCGTCTCTCGCGACGGGGTGTTTCTGGGCGGGGCGATCCTGCCGGGGATCGCCATGTCGGCCCGCGCGCTGCATGAATTCACGGATCTCTTGCCGCTGGTGGACATGGCGGAATTGAGCACGCCGCCGCCCGCCCTGGGAACGTCGACGATCCCGGCAATGCGGTCGGGCTTGTTCTGGGGCGCGGTGGGAGCGATCCGCCAGTTGGTCGAATGCCTTACCACCGGCGGATCCGGGGAGCCGCAGGTCTTTCTTTCGGGCGGCGCGGGCCCGGCCGTGGCCTCACTGCTGGGACAATCGACCAGGCACGTGCCTCATCTCACGCTGGGCGGGATCGCGCTGGCAGCGGCAGGGGGGACGGCGGGAGGCGGGGAGGCGGGGAGGAATGGGGTAGTGGAATGATGGAATGATGGAATGATGGAGTGTTGGAGTGTTGGAGCGAGAAGATTCCGTCTTTCGTTTGCTCCATTACTCCACCACTCCAGTCTTCCCTCGCCCCATCAGAAGAGCGCCATCGACAGTCTGCGGCGATACTCGTTGGCCAGGTCGCTCTCGGGGCCGAGGAGGCGGAAGATGTCGACCATGAGCACGCGCGCTTGCTCGCCGAGGCCGTGGCGATCCCTCTCCACCAATCGTAAGCAGATCTGCATCGCCTCCTCGTGCTGAGCGGCCGCGACGAGGGCACGAGCCAGATTCCATTGGAGTTCGAGGTTCTTCGGATCTGCCTCGGCGGCAGCACGCGCTTGCTCAGGAGAGCCGGTCTCTTCGGCCTCCAACCGCACTCGGATTTCCGCCTGCACGCGCTGGCCTTCCGCATCCAGCGCTCCGGCAGCGGCAAGTTCGTCGATGATCTGTCGGGCCTCCTGGATGACAGCCTGGGCCAAAAGCGTTCGTGCCAGTCCCACCCTCGCGGCAATGTCATTGGGCCGCTCCTGCAGTGCCTGGCGATACCTGGCCTCGGCTGCCTTCGGGTCGGTCCGCTCCAACTCGGCCGCCTCGGAGGCAAGCGTCTCCGCTTCGCTCGGCAAGATGCGTTTCACCCAAGCCCGGAGTTGCAGTTCGGGCAGCACGCCGACGAACTGGTCGACCAGCGCTGCCTCGCGCACGGCAAACACGGCCGGGATCGACTGGACGCCGAAACTCGCGGCGATGTCGGGCAATTCGTCGGTATTGGCCTTCACCAGCACGAACTGCCCCTGATGCTCTTCCGCGAGCCGTTCCAGGATGGGTCCGAGCATCCGGCAAGGCTGGCACCACGGGGCCCAGAAGTCGACAACCACCGGGACCGTCCGAGACCGCTCAAGGACATCGGCCTCGAAGTCGTCCCGAGTCGTTTCAATGATCCATGAGGATTGAGAAGCCATCGTCGTTCCCGGTTTTGAAACCATCGGATGTCCTCCCCCCAGTGTATTGCCGGGAAGTCGCCGGGCAAGGCCAGGAATCCCTCGCGGAAGACCAGCGGCGGAAGCCGGTCACGGGCGGCTGGGCTGGCGCCGCACCTTCCCCGCCCGGCGGCGGGAGTGCAAGCTCTCGACCCGATCGAGCGGTGGTGCAATAATGATGGTGTGGCCTTCAGCGAGGGACTTTATATGACCAAGAGTAAGGGAATTCCCCGGAAAACAAATCGAATTGTCCGAAGGCCCGCCACGAAGTTTGCTCATCTTCAGAAGCGGCTGCAGAAGACACTCAAGCGGGCCGGGCCGAAGACGAAGTAGGCCGCGTCAGTCCGGGGCCATCGCCTGCCTGGTTGCCCGCGATGGAGGTACACGGAGCCGGGCCGGCCGCCTCGCAAGATCGCCAAACGAAGATGCCTAACCGAATGGGGATGGACACCGGCGCGTCGGGGTCGGTGCCTTGAACATCCCTGCGCCAGCACCTTGGAATTCACTCATGGGATACAAGACGCTTCGAGAGTGCATCGCGGACTTGGAAGCGGCCGGACAGCTTGTACGGATCGATCATCCCATCGATCCGAATCTGGAGGCCGCCGAGATCCAGCGGCGGGTATTTCGAGTGGGAGGTCCGGCGATCTATTTCGCCAGCGTCAAAGGATGCCGCTTCCCGATGGTCAGCAATCTCTTCGGGACCATCGAGCGGATGCGTTTTCTGTTCCGCGACACGCTGGAAGGCGTGCAGAAGCTGGTGCGATTGAATATCGATCCGTCGGACGTGCTGCGCCGCCCTCGGCTGATCCTTCGGCTGCCGTGGAACGCCTGGCACGCGCGGCCGCGGAAGGTCCGCCGAGGCCCGATCCTGGCGTGCGAAACCACGATCGACCACCTGCCGCAGCTCAAATCGTGGCCGGACGACGGGGGCGCGTACATCACCTTGCCCCAGGTCTACACCGAGAACCCGGAACGCCCCGGGCTGGCGGAATCCAACCTGGGCATGTACCGAGTGCAGATCTCCGGCGGGCAGTACGAGCCGAACCACCAGGTCGGCCTGCACTACCAGATCCATCGCGGCATCGGCGTTCACCACGCGGCGGCAATCCGGCGCGGGGAGAAGCTGCGCGTGAACGTCTTCGTGGGCGGACCGCCGGCCATGACGGTGGCTGCGGTGATGCCGATGCCGGAAAACATGAGCGAACTGGCCTTTGCGGGGCTGCTGGGCGGCCGGCGCGTGCCGATGATCTGCCTGCCGGGCCAACTGCCCATCCACGCCCAGGCCGACTTCTGTATCAGCGGCTTCATCGAGCCGAAGCGGGAACTGCCCGAGGGGCCGTTCGGGGACCATCTCGGCTACTATAGCCTGAGGCACAATTTCCCGGTGATGCGAGTCGAACGGGTGTATCATCGCGAGCGGCCGATCTGGCCGTTCACCGTCGTCGGCCGGCCTCCCCAGGAGGACTCCGTTTTCGGCCAGTTCATCCACGAACTGGTCGGCCCGGTGGTGCCCAAGCGGATCCCCGGAGTCAAGGTGGTCCATGCGGTCGATGCCGCCGGCGTCCACCCGCTCTTGTTGGCCATCGGACACGAGCGGTACACCCCCTACGAGGATCCGCGCCGGCCGATGGAACTGCTCACGCTGGCCAACGCGATGCTGGGTTACGGGCAGTTGTCGCTGGCCAAGTACCTGTTCATTGTGGCCAGCGAGGACAACCCGGACCTCGACGTCCACCACGTGCCCGATTTCTTCCGCCACGTGCTGGAGCGTGCGGACTGGCGGCGCGATCTCCACTTCCAGACATGCACGACGATCGACACACTGGACTACAGCGGCGAGGGCCTCAACCGCGGCTCGAAGGTGATCCTCGCCACGGCCGGGCCGTCGCGGCGGGTCCTGCCGGTGGCCTTGGACAGCCGCGTGCGGATCCCGGCGGAGTTGGGCTTCAAGGACCCGCGGCTCTGCCTGCCGGGAATCCTCGTGGTCAAGGGGCCGCCGTATCATCCCAACGAGCACGGCCGCGACCATGCGGTCGAGAAGTTCTGCGCCACGTACGGGCGCGGCGACGCCATCAATCTCTTTCCGCTGGTGGTGATCGCCGACGACAGCGAATTCACGGTACGCACGCTCGGCAATTTCCTCTGGACAACCTTCACGCGAAGCAATCCCGCCTCCGACATTTATGGGATCGAATCATTTGTGGACCAGAAGCACTGGGGCTGCCGCGGATCGCTCGTGATCGACGCCCGGGCCAAGCCGCACCACGCTCCACCCTTGATCGAAGACCCGGAAGTGAGCCGGCGCGTCGATGAACTGGCTGCCCCGGGGAAACCGCTGCACGGAATCATCTAGATTTTGGATTTTGGATTTTGGATTTTGGATTGTTGACTCTATTGCTCCTGGTTTGGCTGGCAGCCCTGGGCGGGACGATCGGGAGTTTCTTGAATGTGGTGGTTTATCGCTTGCCGGCGGGAAAAAGCCTGGTTTACCCCGGTTCGTACTGCCCGGTGTGCAAACATCCGATCCGCTGGCACGACAATGTGCCGGTCTTCGGCTGGCTGGCGCTGGGCGGACACTGCCGGGATTGCGGCGTGTGGATCCCGATCCGCTATCCCCTGGTGGAAGCGATCACGGCGCTGGTGTTTCTCCTAGTCGGTGCGGCGGAACTGCTCAGCGGCGGCGGCAACCTGCCGATGCGGCCGGAGGCGGTCGTCGACGGAGCGGTTCTCTTGCCTTGGACGCCGGAGCGGCTGGCCGGAATTCTTGCCTATCATCTCTTCCTGCTGAGCACGCTTCTGCCGATCGCGTTGATCGAATACGACAAGAAGCCGGGCATCTGGCGCGCGGCATGGCCTGCGCTCTTAATCGGGTTGCTGGCACCGGTTGCCTGGCCGCAGCTCCATCCGGTGCCGGCCGGGCCGGTATGGACAGGGTGGCACGCGGGGTTGGCCGATGGCGCGGCAGGTTTGCTCGCCGGTCTGGTGGTTGGGGCCGGCATGCAACGGCTTGCCGGCCGAGGGGTCAGCGGTCTTTGCGCCGGGCCGGCGTGCGTGGGGCTGTTCCTCGGCTGGCAGGCCGTCGTTGTGGTGACCGTGGCGGCCGCCGCGATCCATGGGCTCGGGCGCGGCCTGGGAAGGCGTGCGCCGGCCCCGGAGGGACTCCCCTTCAACGGCTGGCTTGCGTTGGGAACCTTGGTATGGGTCACCTGCTGGCGGGCGATCATCGAGTCGTTTCCGCGGGGTTGGCCTTGATCCACGAGCAATCGGTCCGGGATACTCTAAAGTAGACTTGCGAAGGCGCGTGGTTGCGCAAACACGTGATCGAATCCGCACTTCCCGGAGCATGGTGATGCCTGACGAGGAACTTCAGCGGGCGGAGAACCTGGAGAAGATACTTCATTCGCCCAGTTATCGCGTTGCCTACAAGGACGTTGATTTTCTCAGCGATCCCGGCCTGCGGCCGGTGCGGATGCAGCTCGAGTTGCTCAAGCCGGAGATCGCCTTCGAGAAGCACAACATCCGCTCGACGATCGTGGTCTTCGGCAGCACGCGGATCGTGGAGCCCCCCGTGGCCCAGCGCGACCTGGATCTTGCCCGCGCCCGCCTGGCCGATACTCCCAACGACCGCCGCCGGAAGCGTACGGTCGCGCGCGCGGAACGGATTCTGGCGAAGAGCCGCTACTACGATCTGGCCCGCCAGTTTGCGAGGATCGTCTCCGAGTATGGGCAATCGCGCGGCGACAATGAGTACGTTGTCGTGACCGGCGGCGGCCCGGGCATCATGGAGGGCGCCAACCGCGGGGCCTACGACGTTCATGCCAAGTCGGTCGGCCTGAATATCCGCCTGCCGCACGAACAGGCGCCGAATCCCTATATCACGCCCGACCTGTGCTTCCAGTTCCACTACTTCGCCATGCGGAAGCTGCACTTCCTGCTGCGGGCCAAGGCGCTGGTCGTGTTTCCAGGAGGCTTCGGCACCCTCGACGAACTTTTTGACGCGCTCACGCTCCGCCAGACCGGCCGCATGCAGGACATCCCCATCATCATGTTCGGCCGTGAATACTGGGAACGCGTGATGGACTTTCGTTTCATGGCGGACGAGGGGACGATCGGCGATGAGGAACTCGATCTGTACCGCTATGCCGACACGCCCGAAGAGGCGTGGGAGATGATCTTGAGGTTCCACCAGCGGTAGGGTGGGAGCGGCGGAGCGATGGGGTGATGGCGGGGCAGGATTACCGTTTCCAATCCCCCTCGTTCCAGGAGCGCATCGTTCCAGTACCCCAGTACCCCGGCCCCTGCTTCAGCGGGGAATGGGCTTGTCTTATCACCCCAGCGCGCCAACATTATCATACCGGTTGATTCGGACCCGTATCCGCTGTGAACAAGAGAGGACGTCGATGCAACGTTTTGGACTTGGGGCGCGCCTGGCGTGTTGGTTGCTTGGGACGACCGCACTGGTTGCGGCCGTCGAACTGGCCAGTGCAAAGGAAAAGAAACAGAAAGAAGGATCGCAGGCAGCGGCCCGGGCGGACAGTAAACCGCAGGCCGATCTCTTCACGGTGCCGGAAGGCAGTGCGGAGGAACTGCTCGGTTACATCCAGAAGCTCGAGGAGCAGCGGCCGACCGAGCTGTCGCAAGAGGAGGCCCGCGAATTCCAGAAGAAACAGCACGAGGCCGTCGTCCAGGCTGCCGACAAGGTCATGGCGGCAAAGGCCAACGACGAGCAGGTCGAGCAGGCAGTCGCTTCCAAGGTCGCTTCCCTCAACCACCTCGCGCGACTGGACGCTAAATATGAAAAGCAGCTCGATGCGTTTCCCGAGGAACTGAAGAAGGCGGGCCATCCGGAACTCGCCCGCGAGGTGAAGGCTTTTCTCTTGGAGCGCGAGTTGCTCCAGTCTCGTGCCGAGGAGCCAAAAGATCTTGAGAAGGTGATCGGCAAGGTCGAGCGATTCCTGGCGGAAGGGCCGTTGGGCGAACAGGAAGTGCAACTGGCCTTCACCGCGGCGCGTTCCATGGAAGGGCGCGGCAACGCCGAACTGGCCGCGAAAGCTTATGAGAAGCTGGGAAAGGCGCTTGCGAAAAGCGAGGACGAGTCGATCGCCGAACTGGGCGCCAAGATGGAAGGGGCCGCGCGCCGCATGAACCTGGTCGGCAATCCGATGGAACTCGAAGGCGTCACCCTGGCAGGCGATCCGCTCGACTGGTCCAAGTGCCGCGGCAAAGTCACGCTCGTGATGTTCTGGGCAACGTGGTGCGGACCGTGCCGCCAGGAGATCACCGAGGTTCTGGATACCTACGAGCAGTATCACGATCGAGGATTCGAGGTCGTCGGCATCAGTGTGGACGAGAGCCGGGAGGACCTGGAAGAGTACCTCAAGGAAAAGAAGATCCCTTGGACGATCATCTTTGACCAGGCGCGCGCGGATGGCAAGAAAGGTCAGCCGATGGGCGTCCGCTACGGTGTGATGAGCATCCCGGAGACGATCCTCGTCGACCGCGAGGGCAAGGTTGTCGCGACCGAAGTCCGCGGCCCGCAGCTCGATGAACGCCTCAAGGAGATGATCGGTCCCAGGGACGAGAAGAAAGAGAAGCAGGAGAAAGAAGGATAGGCCCGCTGAGCCGTTCAGTTGCGGGTTGCGGCGGCGATGACGCGCAGCAGGATCACGATTATGACGAGCGCGCCGATCCCGCCGCCGACGAGGATCGGCCATCGCGAAGCGGCGATACCGGGGAAGCCGGCGACACCGCCGTCACCCCCCTGCTCATACACAATTCTCGCGTTGCAGTGCGGACAGCGCTGCCCGAGTTGGAAGTCGGAGGGAAGCTCGCCGTCGCAGTTCTTGCAGAGGTAGACCGTCTGGGAAGCCGACTCGGGGGCAGCCGGTTGGGAAGGCCCGGAGCTCGAGGGCGCCGACTCCGGCGACCCTGACGCCGCAGACGCCGGCTGGGACTCGTTTGACTTCATCCCGAAACCGTGGGCCGACGGCTGCGGTTCCCACGGCACAGCCGCGGGCTCGACAGGCGAAGTGTCCGAAGGCGGAATCGCCGGCTCACCGGGGACAAAAGACGGGGCGGCAGGCTCGGTCGATTGCGAAGGGAGCACGTGTCCTTGTCCGCGACGGTTCATCTCATCGCGGACGTACTGCTGGTCGGCCGGACTGAAAAAGGTGAACGGGTGGGAGAACCGCAGCCGGTCCTTGAGCAACTCCACGCGCGTTCCCTTCATGCCGACAAACCGGGCCACGAAGCTGCGTCCGGCTTGATCCGTCCAGACCCGCGCTGGCTCAGGATCGAGAGGCTGGTTTTCGGCTTTGGCATCCCTGGCCGGCATCGGCGCTTCCGCCGGCGCCGCCCCGGGCATCCCCCGGCCCGGAGGCATTGCTCCGGGCATTGCCGGCGCCGCGCCGGCCGCCACCCTCGCTGCCG
>JABWBD010000262.1 GCA_013360685.1 Pirellulales bacterium | reverse complement strand
GAGTCCACGTAGGCGAAATCGCGGTCCGCGCCGTACAGCGCCGCACTCACGCCGTCGAAAACACTCTCGACGCGGCGCGCGGCGGGCTCGGCCGTCGCGCCATGGAACGCGGGAATGAAACGGGGCCAGACGCTCTCGACGGGGTAGAGCACGGCGACGTCCGCGACCTGATGCCCACCGCGCATCATGGTCTGGCAGCGGCCGGCGTGCGTGTTGATGCGCTGCAACTGCTCATCGGCGAGGTCTTGGAACGCGTAGTAGCTGGTCAGCGTGTTGATGCCGCCCCACACGAGCCGGTTGCATGTGCCGCGAATCTCGTCTTCGGTTACGATCCGGACGGGGCGAGTGTCGCCTTTCGGCCGGTAACGTTGACTGTGGTCGGACACTTCGCACATCGTGACGGTGCGGCCTTCGAGGTCGGCGACGCTGCCGATCATGCGGGCGATGGACCACGGCGCCTGGGGCGGCAGGCTGGTCAGGCAATCGATGCCGGGGGCGTCTAGACGCCGCAAACAGCGGAAGAAATGGCCATAGAGCGGCACATGTCCGACGAGCCCCTCCTCCATCAACAGGTGACCGCCGGAGAGGAGGTTGTGTTTGCGGCACCAGGTCTGAATCTGGCCGAAATAGTTCTCCGCGACCAACTCGCTCACCGTGTTCCAGAAGTCGTAGCGGACCCGCGCGCCGGCCGGTCCGGCCTCGGCCACCAGCGCGGGCAACAGCGGGCGAAGCTGCCTGCCGTGGCGGCGCAGGAACTCGCGCTCGATGGTCAGCGACCACGGCAGCACGCGGTAAGGCATGGGGCGGAACCAGAGATTCTGCAGCGACGGCTCGTCGGTGAAGGTCGAGACAAAGTAGCGACCGAGATTCTCGCCCAGTTTCTCCGCGTAGCGCGCGTGCGTGACCTCGAGGAACCTCGCGGTCGGTTCCGGCATCAGTAGGTCGATGCACGGCTTCTTGTAGGCGAGACTGACCGCCGCATGGGTCCCCTCATAGATCAGGTCGTCGGTCATCACCACCACGAACCACTCGCCTGCCGGAGCCTGCCAGGAGAGTTGGCCGCCGTTGATCGAAGCCGTGAGGTCTTGCGATTCCTCGAGCGCGATTGCGCCATCGCGACGCGGTATGGCCGCGGCCAATACCAGCCGGCCCGGGGGCAGGGCGAGCGAAACCACGCCGCCGGAGGTGTTGGCCTCGGCGACGAGCAGGCCACGCGCGGCCCATTCGGGATGGCCGCACAGCGTGAGATCGCGCGCGCTGCCGGAGGGGTAGCCGCATTCGTCGTAGAGCCAGAGCGACATGCCGGCGGCCTTGGCCATGCGGACGCCGCGGAGGAAGGCGGGCCACTTCGTCTCGTCGTCCACGTAGCCGTCGAAGGAGACGTTGCCCGCAAAGCCGCCGAATCCCTGCGCCGCCAGCAACTGCAACTGCTTGTCTTGTTCCTCGGGGTTGTCTTTCTGCGAATGAAGGATCCGCAGGATCCGCGCCGAGGGCGGCGGCACCGCAAAGCGCTGGGCCAGCGGGCGATCTTCGGACGGCAGCGGCGCGAGCACAGGCTCGGACGGCTCTTCCGCCTGGCAGAGCGCGCTCAATAGACCAAGCAGGAATGCGAGCCGGTAGGTCCGGTTCATTCGATGTCCTCTCCGTAGGATTCCATTTCGATGTTGTAGCCGTCAGGCATGTTTCCACGGGGGCAAGCCCACTGGTGGTCTCCGTCAAGAATCGCAAAACCTCATTGAGACGTCCTAACAAGACCCGACTGCCCTCACCCCCTGCCCCTCTCCCGAAGCGGGAGAGGGGAGTTGAGTTAGGGTCTCTCACGGTTCGCGCACCGACAGGACGTACCAGGCTGTGCGATCGGCGGAGCTCAATTCGTAGACGGCGCGGCCGCCGTCCGGGGAAGGCGCGGAGGCGCGGGCGGCGTCCGGCCGTCCGCAGCCGTCCAAGGGCACCAGGTGCAACGGCGCGCTCTGCGCGTCGCGTCGCAGACCGATGTGGCCGGTGACGGCTTCGATCTCAAGCGGCGGACCGCCCCACTGGTCGCCGATGCTGGTCCGTTCGGCGTTCCATTTCATGCCGGTATTGGCAGAGCGCGCCGCGGCCACGAGCAGAATTCGGCGGGATCGAACGAGCGGCTCGCCGTCGAGAGAGGCCAGGCTGACCGCACAGAAGGGCGTCTGCAGGCGGAACTCGGCGTCGGCCGTTTGCATGGTCCGGCCGCCAATCCAGCCGATGGCGGCCTGGACCCGGGCCGTGTCGATCGAGAGCCGGCCTGCGCGTTTCTCGCCGGCCTCCCACGTCAACTCGCCCGTGTCGCTGGCGATGCGGCCTTCCGGCGGCACGAAGCCCAGGTCGGCGACGCGCGTGGTGGCCGGCGCGTCGAAACGCTCGACGCGGAAGCGATGCACCAAGGGCAGCAGGGGCGACAGATCGCCGTCGAGATGGAATCGCGTCCGGTCCCACCGCGGTTCCTGGAGACTGTCATAGGTGCGGTGCTCATCGTAGCTGACGGCGACCAGCTTCTTCGCGGGCTGCACGTCGCCTCGCTGGAACAGTATCGCCGCCGTGGGCATCTGCACCATCTTGCTGACCTCGTTGGCCAGGTCGAAATAGCCGGTCACGCAGTCGCCGCCGAGCAGGCGGTCCTCATAGCGGTGCAGGAACGTGTAGCCGTAGACCGCGTCCCAGTCCTGCAGGCCGGCGTAGGCCGCCAGCAGCAGCGGCATTTCGCAACCGTATTCGTTCGGGAACGGGTGGTTGTACTCGCTGACCGTGAACGGCTTGCCGGCGACTGCCGAGCGGCTGAGCTGGGAGATGCAGTTGGCGGCGGGCGCGTCGAGCATCGGCGAATTGCCGATGTCCCAATCCGTCCGCGACCACGGCCGGCGGGGAAATCGCGGGTGCTGCCAGTAGGCGTGGCAATCCATCAGGTCCAGCAACGACTCCGCGCGCAGGCACGGCAGTCCGTAGTTGTGGTTCGTGCCTTCGACGAGTGCTCGCACCTTCAGCTCCTCCCGCAGGAACCGATACAGGTCACGGTTGTAGCCGCTTTCCAGGTCGTAGTAGAACCGGCCTTCGTCCCGGAAACGGGCCACGGTGTGCGAGGCGAACTCTTCCGGTTCCAGACGTCGCACCGTGCCGCGCGCGGCGTCTTCGTCGTCGCGCAGAGCGTAGACCGGCGCCTCGTGCAGCAGCACGTCGCTGATCCAGGCGGTGCCGGTTGCGTCGCCGAACTGGAAGCTGAGCCGCACCTGGTCGTCGTTCTCCGGCGCGACGAACGTAAACTGGCAGTCTTGCCACTCGTCGCCAAGTTCGAACCGCGCGCTGCCGTAACCGCGGTACGGCGAACTGTGGCAGACCTCGGCGCCCAGCCGCCGCGGCGCCGAGGCGCGGGCCCGGAAGGCCACGCGGTACTTCACTGCCTGCTGGAGCTTCAGGGGACGCTGCGTGAGCATGATGTGCCAGGGCGTGTCGTCGATCGCGGTTACGATGACTTTCGCGCACGGCTTGGCGCCGGGCGCGTCGGGCGAGGATTCCAACGTGGCCTCGGCCGGCTTCTGCCGAGAGAGTTCCCAGCCGTCCGTGCCGGCCGCGAAATCAGCATTCTTCAGCAGTTGCACGCCCGCGGGACGCGAGCCCTCGGCCCAGGCGTCGGCCAGGGCCGCGCGTGTCGGGTATCGCCGGGTGAGCCACTGGTTGAAGAACCGCGTCAGTTCTTCGCCGTAGTAGGGCGGGATGTCGGTCCACGTGGTATTGGCCGGGCGCTGGTTTGCCTTGCCGCGCAGGAAGCCGCTGGTCCAGCCGCCGAACAGCGAATTCTCGTTGGTCAGTTCGACGATCACGACGGCGGGGTCTTCCGCATAGGTGCGGCCGGTGTAGGGATTGCGGTGGCCGAGCAATTGGCGGGCGTACTGCTTCTGCAGCTCGATCATTCGCGGGTTGAAAAGGACGCAGTACTTGCCGTAACCGAGCATCTCGGTCTGCGGCAGGCCGTCGCCGGCCGTGAAGCGGCGGCCGACGTGGAGGTTGAGATTGACGTAGACGCCGCGTTTCTCCAGTTCGGCGATCATGCGGTCGAGCCGGTCGAGTTGCGCCGGATCGAAGTGCTGGGTGTCCGGCGCGTTCTTCGGAAACAGCGTGTTGCCCCACGTCGAATCGAGCCCGTGGAAGCGGACGAGGTTGAAGCCGAATTTCGCCAGCCGGTCCGCGACGCGCGGGGCGACCTCCGGCGGCGGCAGGCAGCCTTCGCCCGAAAGATTGACGCCCCAGAACTTGACTCGTTTCCCGTTCTCGAAATAGAAGTGCCCGTCGCGCACCGCCAGCGGCCCGTGTTTGCCGGCGGGCGCATCGAGCAGAAAGCGGGCGTCGGCGACCGCGCCTTCTGGCGCCTCCCACGGCAAGTGGAACGGCACCCACTGCTCGGCGGCGACCAATGCCACAACGGGGCCGAAGAGCGTGAGGTACGCGAACAGGCAAGCACGAAAACGACCGATCATGACGGCAACTCCAAGGTTTGGACTCTCATGGCGACAAGGTCAATCGCCAGACGTCGTTCATCAACGGCCACATGTTGCCGCCGACAACCCACAGGCTTCCGTCGAAGACGTAGACGGTCGGCTCGTGGCGAGGGGTCCAGCAGGTTTCGGAGACCACCTGCCGCCAGGTCTTGCCGTCCTCGGTGCACCAGGTGTCGGCAAAATTGGCGCTATGGACGTTGTCGTGTCCGCCGAGGATGAACAGCTTGCCGGCGTACTCCCGGGCGATGAACCAGTGCCGCGGCGCCCAGGGAGCGTGGTCGGCAACGCGGACCCAGGCCCGCCCGTCGTCGCTGCACCAGACGTCGTCGAGCGTGGTCATGGTCTTGTAGCCCTTCTCCGGCGGATCGTTTTCCTTGGAGAAACGGCCGCCCATGACCCACAGCTTGTCCCGGTACACGGCCACCGCCGCCGCGCTGCGATCGCCGTAAGCGGCGGAGTCGACTTCTTTCGTCCAGGTCACGCCGTCGGCGGTGGACCAGACGTCGGCGCCGGTCCCAAGCTGCCAGATGCGGTCGCGCCACACCACCACCTCGCCATACCCTCGGATCCCGAACGGCGTGGTTTCGGCCACCCGGGTCCACGTCTTGCCGTCCGTGGACGTCCAGACGCTCCCCTTGATCGCCCACATCTTGTCCTGGTAGACGACCATCTCGCTGTATCCGTCGTAGGGCGTGGCGTCGTTGACGAGCGTCCACGTTGTCCCGTCGGCGGAGTTCCACAGGTCGCGGACCAGGACATTGCCGTTGTGGTAGGCGTTGGAAATCCACATCTTGCCGCCGTAGAGGATGTCTTCGGCGGTGTCCCGCGGACTGAACGCCGCATGTTCGACGACGCGTTTCCATTCGGCCCGAATCGGTTCTCCGGCGCCCTCGGCGCCGGTCAATGCCAACACCAACATGCCGGCAGACAGGATACCCATGTTCGTTCTCCCTGGTGAAATGGCTGGCGATAGGATACGGCTTGGTCGCGGCGCCGCAATCGGCGCCGATTCTCGCATACGTGTGCGTTACTCCGCGGAAATCAAGGCGGCGAGTTTCGCGCGCGCGGCCATGTAGGCTTCCGGGCTCGGGCTCCAATCGTTGAAGGACCGCGCGAGGCTGCCGACGATCTCGTCCACCTGCGGCTTGTGGCCCTGCCTGGCGGCGAGCGTCATGTACTCGAAGTCCTCCAACGCCTCGCGGATCAGCTTGAGCCGGATCGAGGGCACGGGTCCGCTAAGGCCGGCGTCCTTTCCAGGATAGAGGAGCATCCCCTCGCCCCAGTACTGCTGGCGGAAGTGGGGCGCCGTCCAGGGGTCCTGCCCCGCGGCCCAGTAGATGCTCGACCAGTACAGGAAGCCCTTCGCTCCATAGCGCCAATTCACCCAGAACGGCGCGCGAAATTGCACGGGGGCGAAATCAATCTGCCAGAACGGCGCGGTGCCTCTCCCTTGGCACAGCGCGGTGTAGGTCCAGATCTCCTCGCCCAATTCCTGCCGTTGCCGCGCCGTGGTCTCGTCGTACAGGCACCACAGCGGGCACCAGATGTCCACCGCCCCGTACAAAGTTCCCCACTTGGGGTCGGAGGTGACGGTCTGCTCGGTGCAGAGGCGCTTGATGCCCGACTCGCGGATCAACTCGCCCTG
The DNA here is from genome assembly GCA_013360685.1 of Pirellulales bacterium. Lineage (GTDB taxonomy): Bacteria > Planctomycetota > Planctomycetia > Pirellulales > Thermoguttaceae > JABWBD01. The sequence goes on along the minus strand of JABWBD010000262.1, from coordinate 5,731 downwards.
CCGGCGGACGGTTTCGTACTGTTCGGCATCGTTGGGCTCGTCTTCCATATAGATGTAGGCCAAGTCGAGCCAGCCCTTGCTCCGCAGGTAGGCGCCCAGGTCGCGCAAGTAGGCCCGGCATTTTTCCGGTTCGGTCCGATAGGCGAAGGGAACGCAGAGCGAATTGACGTGGCGGTCTTCGACCATCATGCGGAGCCGCTCCCCGCTGGCGCTGTCGTCGATGCCGCCTTCCGGGGTCCACTTGGGCCAGATGTTCCCCAGCGACGATGGAATCGCCCGATGGGCCAGCAGGGTGTCGATGTACTGGTCCTCCACCGCGGCGAACTCCTTGGAGCCGGCGTCCATCCCGAGGTGACGGGCCAGCCCGCCTCCCAGGGCCCCGAAGTTGCTGCGTACGGCAATGCTTTCGGGCAGAGTGAAGGGCTGCACGCGGACCTTCACGGGGACCGCACCGAGCCTCGCGCCGTCCGCCGTCACCGTGATCGTCCCGGAATACTCGCCGGGTGCGGTATCGCGAGGGATGTAGACGTCTGCCCAGACGCCCTGGTTCGTGCCGGGCTCGATCCGCATCGGCATCGCCGGATACTTGGCCGCGGGATCGCCGCCGGCGGCCGGGATCAGTGCGTCCGGATACCACCCGGTCGGCGCCTTCGAGGCATAGCTGGGCTTGAAGACGTTGATGGAGTGCTCGCGAAACAGAGCAACGTTTTCCGGCCCGATCCGTCCCGCGGGGCCGGCCAGAGCGCTGGCTTCCACGCGCACATTGGCAAGCGCCTCCGCACCGGCGCGGATGATGATACGCAGCGACTCGTACTCGTTGCGTGCGGCGACAATCTGGGCCGACCTCGCCTCGCCGGGCTCGGTGCTGCGCAAGACATGCTGCCAGGGAGAGGCCACCCAGACCACCGGTTCTTGACCGTACACCGAACCAAGTCCCACCAGACCGAGAAGCAGTGATACGACCATTCTGAGCATGACGCACGTCCTTTCGGTTGGTCCCGTCTCCCTGGGCTGCATTGTGGACGGCAAGTTCGGGCTGGACGGGATAGGGTGACCCGTGGATTTCCGACCGGCGAACCGCGGACGATCGGAGGGAAGGACCTGCCGGGCCGCTGTTCTTTCCCTCGCCGTTTGGAGTTCCCGGTTCGTCGGTCTGCGGTTTTTCCGCAGCGCGGATTATAGCTCCGGCAAACGCCCGCCGCCACTGCCGCGCCCCGATGGCGGCGGATTCCAACGCCGTGTGAAGGAGCCGGCGGCGGCGTGTCCCATTTGATTGAGTGGCAGGTTGCGAGACGCTTCGCTATGATGGATCGGAAGACGCTGCCGCTCGGAATGGCTTTGTGGCGACACGACGATTGTCAGGCAGTATCCTTTCCGGTTCCAACGAATCACGGGTAATCGGCATGAAAGCGATGATTCCCATGCTGGCGGCCTGCCTCTGGGGCCTTGTCGGCGGATTGCCGCTGGGTGCGGAAGAAAACGCTTTGCCGGGTCGCAGCGAGCTTCCCCTGGTAATTCCCCATCCCCAGTCAATACACGTGGTGGCCGGCGATGACCTCCTCTTGGGCGAGGCGGGGCGAAGCGCGGTCGAAGTTGTCGTGCCGGCGCAGGGCGGACTGCTCGACGAGGCGGCGGGTCTGATCCAGGCGGCCCTCTCGAAACGCGGGCTGGCGGAGCGGCACGAGCGCGTGGCAACCCGGATCGTGCTCAAGATCATCTCGGCGGCCGGCGGAGGACCGTTCCCCGAACTGACGGCGGAGCGGTCGGCCGCGATTGCCAAGAGCGATCAGGCGTACGTGATTTGCGTCAAGCCGGAACGGCCGGCGGAAGTCTCGGTGATCGGCGCCAGCCCGCTGGCGGCCTACTACGGGGCGACGACGATCGTGCAATTGATCGAGTCGCCGCGGCCGGGCAGCGCCGTGCTGAGGCCCGTCGAAGTGGCCGACTATCCCGACACGCCGCAGCGCATGTCGGCCGACTGGGTGCTCCAGTGGGATTGGGAGGTCAACGGTTACGACTGGGGCGACGGACTGGCGGCGTTTATCGAGCGGTGCAAACGGAAAATCGACCTCTGCTCGCAGTACAAGGTGAACCGCGTGCGGTTCCTCGGCGGCCGCATTGCCCCCGGGGCGCCCTACACGGCGGACCGCTACTCGCGAATCCAGCGATTCGGACTGGAGTTGAACCGTTATGCCCGCCGGAAGGGCGTGGCCCTGCAGTATTCTTCTTCGAGTTGGGGACTCGACTACTACGGCTGGGGACTTCCCTATCCGGAGCCGTGGATTCTGAACCGCCAGCACTATCCCGACGGCCCGGTTTATTCCTGCGTCGGCGGGACCGTGGGCGGCTGCCTCTCCAACGACAGCCTGATCGCGATCCTTGTCGAGCGGCACAAGCAACTGGTGCGTGATCTGGAGCCGGGCTCGATTTACCTCCACCAGATCGATGCGGCCACGTACTCCGAGTTGGCCCGACTCTGGAAGACTCGTTGCCCACAGTGCCGCCGGCGATTCCCGCACGACGAACCCTATGCCCCCGATGGCTACGCCGGCGCCGTCGCGCGCCTCTACAATGCGATCGTCGCGGGGCTGAAGTCGGTGAAGAACGCCCGGGGCGATTACGACGCCGCGCGCGACCTGGAGATTGTCTTGGCCTCCCCCGGTTACTCGTACTCGGCTGAGAGCGATGCCGACTGGGACAAGGACCTCAAGTACTTCGCCGAGATCGGGGGGCAACTTGTCGACCGGAAGAACGTGCAGATCACTTTCCGCGAGCAGTTCAAGCGGCTCGACGACCGTGGGCTGCGAATCCCCGAGATGGCTGCCGCGCTGGAGCAAGCCGGATGGCCCGGCGCCCCTTTCGTATTCGCCGTGCAGGGAGCGGGTTTGCTGCTGAACTCGCGGATGTTCGTCTCCAGCCCCGTGCTCACGGGGATCGATGAGGGGGCTGCCACGCTCTATAACTTCAACGGCCACGTGCACAGCGAGGTGCAAGTCCTGGCCAACGTGAATTACGCCTGGAACCACCATGCCCCGGGGTCCGTGGATCCGCTTCGGTTTCCAGGCCGGCGGCTGCACGAGGAGGCTCTGCAATACGCCGTCGGCGCGCGGCATTCCGAGTTTCTCTACGGCCGATTTCTCGACACCGCGTGCGAAGCGCTGTACGGCAAGCAAGCCGCGCCGTGGATGGCCGCCCTGTTTCGCCTGGAGCGGGACCGGGGGTCGGTCCTTGCCGTGCCGGCATGGGTCGATCACCAATGGAAGAACGCCGGCATCGACTGGCGGGCCCAGGCCGAGCGGAATCTCCAGGCCAAACGCCTCGCCGAACAGGCCCTGGCGGTCTGCGACCCGCAAGCAAGCGCCGATGTGAGTTGGCTGGTCCAATGCCTTGAAGTGGGAGCTCGCCTTTGTCGTCTCTGCGACGCCATTCACCGCGAGAAGCGGTCACGTGAAGAAACCGATGCCCTCGCGGCCGAGATCCTCACGTGGCTGGAGAAGAACTTCCAGTTCCAGACAACCGAACCCGATGGCGGCGATCCGGGCCTGTGGAAAAGCCTCGTCGCGCGAATTGCCAAGGGGCCGCCGCGGCCCTCGGGTGAAGCCGTCGTGCCGGCGATGGCGGCGGAGTCGAGCCAAGACGGCAGGACGACCGTGGAAGTCTCGTCGGTCTTGCCAGGTTATCGCCCCGCGTCGGTGCTCACGAGCGATCCGTCCGGAAAGGACTGGGGGAAGGACGGCGGATGGAACGACGCCACGGCGGGGCAGTTCCCCGATACCCTGGAAATCCGTTTTTCCGAGCCCCGCCCCGTCGATTCGATCCGGGTGTTCACGCTTGCGGACCATTGGCAAGACGGGCCGGCCGTCGACGCAAACACGGAGTTTTCCCAATGGGGCGTCACGGCGCTCGACGTGGAAGTTCGCGACGCGAACGGAACCTGGCGCACCGTCCGGCAGTTTCGCGAAAACCACAATGTGCTGCTCTCGGTCAAACCCGGGAGCGGCCCGATTGCGGCGGTCCGCTTCCGTGTGCTCCAGAGCGCGGACGGGCTGTTCAGCCGCATCGTCCACGTCGACTGGCAATGATTCCGTTCGTGTCTTGGGACCAACTCGGCGGCTAATAGAACACCAGAAAGGGCTATCCTATGGGCGCACAGCGAACCTCCCCCAACCACACCTTACTGCGAGTATTGGCAGCCGGCATGGTTCTCCTCCTGGCCAGCGCCGGTCGCGGCGCGGAAGACGGGCCTCATCCGTGGCGCACGTACGTCATCGACTGTCTCGACTGCCTGATCGACTTCGGCACGGACCGCTACGGGCCGGTGCAGACGGCCATGCTGATGAGCATCCTCGATCCCGAAACGAAGAGATCTCCCGAAGACCCGCTATTTCTCGACACGGTCGCCTACTACGAGGAAGGCCGGGCCCACCGCCGCGCCATGCGGGGCTCGAATTTCTGGTACGATCAGGCGACCATCCGCGTGATGTACCGCATCTCGGAGATGACCGGGAATCGGAAGTACGCCGAGGCCGCCGATGCCTATATCGACGCGGTTTTCCAGCACGCGGTCAAGGCGAACAGGCTGCTTGTCTGGGGCACCCACGTCTTCTACGATGCCTACGCCGACCGCCCGGCCGGCGATGCGGACGGCCACGGCCCCCATGAGATCCTTGTCTACCATCCCGAGTGGGCCGAGCTCTACCGCCGGAATCCCCAGGCGACCCGCCGGGCGATCGATTCGATCTGGCAGTGGCACATCATCGACCCGGCAACCGGCCGGCACAACCGCCACGACGACCGGCAGCCCGGATGCGATTTTGCCTTCTCGGGAGGCTCCTTCACGCTTGCCTGCGCATTCCTCTACGGCCAGACGAAAGAGCCGGAGTACCTCCAGCGCGCGAAGACCATCGCAGGCTGGCACTGGCAGCATCGCGATGCGAAGACCGGCCTGGTTCCCGATGCGCCGGCGCTGACCGACCGCTTCGACGGGAAACACTGCATGACCACGGTGCCGGGGCCGTTCGCGTCGCAGTTGCTCCGCTCGAGCGAACTCAGCGGCGACACTTGGTTCCGCGATGTGGCCATTGCCTGCATCAAGGCCTACGACAAGTTCGGCTACGATCCAAAGAACGAAACCTATCACGGAATGTTGACGCTCGACGGGACTCCCGTGCCGGATGCCGCCAAGGGCGCCGGTTACGACGTCTGGGCCCCGACCGGCGAGGTAGACGTGTGGAAGACGACGATCTACTCCTACGAATTCCCGCTCGTGGCCGCGCAGAGCGCCATCTATGCCTATGAGCTGACGAAAACCGGCGGCGCGACCGGCGATGCGGAGCTGCTTGCGATCGCAGGGAGGTGGGCAGGGGTCGTCGAGAGGCGACTGCCGCCTAAGACGGGCCGGCGTTGGAAGGCCGAGATCGAGGCGGCCTTGCCGAAAACCTCGCAGTGCCCGGGCAGCTACGCCGAGGACTACGGACGCGCGATCTCGTTCTTCGTCCACGTCTACCTTGCGACCGGCGATCGGCACTACCGGGAAATCGCCGAGAACGTGGCCCGCGAGGCAGTGGACAAGCTCTACGCCGGCGGGCTCTTCAAGGCGCATCCGGCCAAGCCGTACTATGAGGCGACCCAGGGCGTGGGGCTTCTGCTTCATGCCTTGCTCGAACTGGATATGCTCCCCGGCGCGTGGAGAGGCGCCTTCTGATGCCCGACAGCCCGGCCGAGACCGCGT
>JABWBD010000261.1 GCA_013360685.1 Pirellulales bacterium | reverse complement strand
TACCGCGGGAGGCAGGGCCGGACGGGCTCCGGCCTGTGATCCGTCTCGAGGTTCGGTCCGAACGTCCGTGGACCGACGAGACATTCTTCGAGCTGGTTGCCCAAGCCGAGCAATCGGTCAATTCGGAGCCCCAAGCGGCCCTGAATCCGCTGAACCGGGCGCTCGACGAATCCTGGCCCCGGATCCGCGAATCGATGGAAGGCTCGGTTCCGCCGGGCTGGCTGGACTGCTATTCTCCCTACCAGTGGCACTACCGACTCAAGCCCGTGCGTGAACAGGCGGCAGCATGGCGCAAGCAGGTCGAGGCAGCAGGCAACGGGCCCGCCGCGCCGGGTCCAAGAGAACTGGTCCGCGAAATCACCGCGCCGAGGGCCGAGTATTCGATCGAGCTGTGCGGCACGCTCGACAGCTTCAACACGGCCCAACACAAGCCGCTGGCGGGCGCCAACATGATGGAGATGCCCGGGTTCCAACCCAACGTGATGTTGGCGATCGAAAACGTCGGCGAGCAGAACGTCGTCAACCCACGGATCGTCGTCAACGACCAGCACGATTGGTTCTCGCTGGACACGCTGGTGGCTGAAGTCGCCAGGCCGGACATGCCCGATCGCGACAAGGCCATGGCCATCTTCGAGGTCTTTCGCGACAACTTCTATCATGCCAACGCGCCCCGCTTGTGGCCCGAACGGGGCCGGATCAGCAGTCATTCCTACGACCCCATCAAGCACTTGAACTGGTATGAGAACACGGGCTGCAGTTGCATGGCCATTGCCATGGCCGGCGTATGGGAGCACGCCGGCCTGAAGTCGCGGGTCGTCAATTTCGGCGTGAGCCACTGGATCGGCGAAGTCTTCTACGACGATGCCTGGCACATGTTCGACGCGGACATGAAGGTCTTCCACCTGCGGCGCGACAACAAGACGGTGGCCGGCATCGACGATTGCCGCGCCGATCCCGGCCTGATCCTGCGCTCGCACCATTTCGGGTTTGCCGCGCCGGACAATTCGGGCTACGGCTCCTTCGGCGCCAACTCGGCGTCGCCCTATGCGGCCCCCAAGGACCACACCATGGCGCTGGTTTTGCGCCCGGGCGAATCGCTGGCCCGCTGGTGGCAAGATCCGGACGCAAAGCCGGCAACCAAGGACAATCGCTATGCGCCGTGGGAACCCAAGTATGGGCGAGGCAAACTGGTGTACAACCCCGACCTGAGCAAGCCCTGGGCCTTGGACGGTGCCGCCTGGCACCACAACGTCGCGTTGTTTGCCGCCGATGGTCAACGTCCCTATCTCCACACCAAACAGTCCCCCTACTACTGTGAACTGGTCTTCCCCGTGCGGAGTCCTTATCCCATCGTCGGCGGGCGCATCCAGGTTGCCTTCGAGAGCAGCGAGGGCGGCGGCTTCTACCCGGCGGTTTTCGTCTCGTTCGAAGGCCGGAACTGGCTCAACGTCTGGCGCGGACCAAGCAATAAACCGTCGCAGTGCGACGTGTCGCTCGATGCGTTCATCGATACCGAGCGGAGAACGGCCCAATGCGAGTACTTCGTGAAGATCGAATGGCTGCCGTGGGACGGCAAAGCATTGATGGGGATTGATTCTCTATGCATCGAGACAGACCTGGCCCTCTCGATGCGCTCGCTGCCTACGCTGCGGCTGGGCCGGAACACGGTGGTCTACCGCGACGACACGAAAGCGGCGCGCAACGTGCGAGTCACGCACGTTTGGCGGGAGAGTTCGGCCAACACCCCGCCGCTCGCTCCGGCAGCCGCCATTGCGCCTTCCGACAATGCGACGGCCGACTCCACCGCGCCAGGGTTGCGCTGGCAGCCCGCCGCCGATGCCGACGGCGATGCGGTTGCGGATTACCACCTGGAGGTCCGCGCCCGGCCGGACATGCGCTTTCCCCTCGCAACTAATCTGGACCGCCTGACCTTTTCCGACAAGCCCCAATGGCAGGTGCCCGATGGTTGGCTGATACCCGGCGAGAGATACTTCTGGCATGTCCGCGCCAGGGACCGCCGCGGCGCATGGAGCCCCTGGAGCCAGATCTGGAGCTTCGTCGCGGGACCCCGGCAAGCAGTTGCGTCCGAGAAGCCAAACGAAGTTTTCATCCAAGGGAGACAACCATGACTCGTTCGTTGTTGAGGTTCTGCGGCCTCGTCTGCCAACTGCTGGTCCGCTTCAGCACGGCATGGGCCGACGAACCCGGCGCAGTGCGGCCCCCAAAGCATCCGGCGACCGCCGAAACGCAGGGGGCTGACCCAACGCCCCCCGTCGGTTCGGACTGGAGATGCGTGATGACTTTGGATGACCGACGGCAGCTCATCGCCGGCGATCCCAACGAATTGCGGACCGCGATCGCCCGCGGCGCCGATCTGCGGATTTATTCCGAATTCATTCACAACGAGCATATTGACCCGAAATCGACGTCCGCGGAACCGGTTCAAGAATCGATGGACATGCGATGCACGTATTGGATTGATCGCCGCTGGGTGGCCGGGCTATTAACGCTGCGGCAGCCGGTCGACTTGCCGCTCGGATTCGGTCCGCGGCCTTCGCTTTCGCTGTTCCTCTACAACGAGAACGGCGAACAGGCGATCGCCCGGCCATTTCTGGATGGGCCCCCGAAGATCGCTCCCCACGGCCCCTGTCCGGTGTCGCCTCCTGCCGACATGCCGAAGTACCACGAATTCGACTCGTGGGATGCAGGGACGAATGCCCCGAGCAGCAATTTCGCCTATGACTTCGGCAAGCTCAAGTACTTCGTTCGCGATGACTGGAGGGAAGTGCTGGCCCATGACAGCGACGGCAAAGTCCAGCGTGGATCGATGGCCGACCTGATCGCCGCATTTCGCCGAGGAGCGGAATTCAAAGTCGGCATGGCGGATCTGTGCGAGGATCTTTCCAAGCCAGCCGGCCCAGTCTTGCCGCACGAAGTCTTCATCCAGTGCGGTTCGGTCTATCTTTATACACAACAGCCGCTGTTCATCGCGGCGACGCATCCGCTGGTCCGGGTTGCCCCGGCGGTCCCGCTACGGTACGCCTCGGAGAATTGGGATTACAGTTGGCTGGTGGTTCGTACGGACGGGCGGGCCGCCCTGTTGCACTACAATCCGTATACGCTGACACCAGTCCGAACCGAACGAAAGCTGGCGCTTCGCTGGTTCGCGCGATGATCGGGGCGCGGAGAACGAAGCGCCTGCGGGAATCCGAGCGCCGTGTTTCTCTACGGTTTCGACTCCGGCGCCGGCGGGGCCGCCTTGCCGATCTGGTACGTCTCCTCGATCCACCCGTCACCGTCCTTTGCGCGGATCCTGAGCGTCTTCTCCGCGGGCGTGTAGATCGCGTCCGCCGAGTCGGCCTCCGTGCCCAGGACGTAGGGCGGGCCGGAGCACCGGTTGATGAACTTGCCGTCCAAATGAAACTCGACCTCGCCCATCGGGATCCCTTCCAGCCACACGCGTGCCCGCTCGTAGTTTCCAAATTGCCGCGCGATCGTCTCCGAGCGATTCAGATAAATCCCCTTCGTGGCCCGCTCGCGGAGCTCGGCGTCGCGCTTCCAGAAGCTATTGACAGCCTCCGTGCTCGCAAGGAGCCGGATGGTGCGGCGGTCGTCGGGCCGGCCGAGCACGCGAGCGTCGCATTGATAGACGTAGATCCCGTCGACGCCCGCGTCCAGAAGCTGCTTGACGCGCCACAAGTAGGGCCCCGGGAAATCCAGCGACCACCACAGGGCATCGACCACCGGCAAGAGCTTCGTCTTGCTGCCCTGAACCGCCTTGACATAGGGCCCGATGTCGAAGTGAATGTGGCGGGCCTGGATGTTGCTCGGGCAGAGGTAATCGACCAGGCCCTCGCGGATCCACGTGGGGTAATCGAACATCGCCCCGGTCGACTGTTCGTGGGCGGGAAATCGCACCAGCAGCGGAACGCGCGTGCCTCGAGACGCGCCGAATTCGTCGGCCAACGCGCGGATCTCGCGGAGAACCTGGTTGCAGGTCTCGGGCTTGTCGATCCCGCCCGGGTAGCGGCAGAAGTCGATGGAAATGCCCGTCGCGCCCAGTTCAAGCATTTCGCGGTAGATCGACAGGATATGTTTGCGGACCTCCGCGACCTCGTAGCGGACCGCGTCGCCGCGCTTCCACTCGGGATGATTGCGTGCGATGCCGGCCTCGAGCATCGAGCCGGTGTAGCACGCCGTGGCGCCGAAGTTGGCATGGAGCCTCATGCCGAGCTCGCGCGCGTAGCGCAGCTCGGCGTCCAGGGTATTGGTATAGAGCATCATCCGCGCCACGTTGTTCGTCGTCGGCACAACACCCTCGATCGGGTCGCCGAAGACGGTGGTGACGATTTGCTCGAGGATCTCGGACTCGTAATTGGCCTTCGAGCCGAACCGGCCCATCTGGCAATCGATCAACTCGACGTGGGCTTCCTTGAACGCCGCCAGCGGCTGGCGGTGGTCCAGGGGACTCTGCACATTCTCCCCAAACGCCCACGAATACGGCTCAAAGTAGCCGGCCAGGATCCTGTCGTCCTTGCCGCCGTACTGCTGATGCAGGCGGGCAAGAAGTTGCTCGGTAAGCGGCACGAGCTTGATATAGTCGATCGCCGCGGCGGCGTAGCCGGTGTACGTGTGCTGCTGCTTGAGGACCAGCCGCTGATGGTCCAGCTTCGCCCATCGCCAGAAGACTTCTTCATAGGGGTGCGAGCTGCCCACGGCGTCCGCCCGCTCATCGCCCGTGAACCGCAAGCCGATCCCGTACCGTGCGGGCGTCTTGACGAACACCGCGTACCAGCCCCGGGGCCCAAGGTCGAGGCTCAGTTGCGGGACCGTGCTCGGACCGGTCGCGAAGCAGCTCAAGCCGTTGTTGAAGCTCAGCCCCTTGGCCGGGTCGGCCTTCGGCTCCCAGAGCCATCGCGCATCGCCTTGCTTCGTTTCCGCCGAGACGGCGTCGGCGGGCAGGACCTTCGACCAGTCTTCGAGATAAGCGACGTCGCGGTTGTCGGCCGTCGCTTGGACCTGCCCGGCGGCGACCGGCTTGCCGTCGGTGGTCTGGATCTCGATCCGGAAGACGATGTCCACCCGGCCATCCTGCTGTGCGTCGGGATAGGGACTGAAGATTACCCCGCGCGACTGCCCCGCGGCGCGGCGTTCCTTGACGCGGCCATTGAGCCACTCGTTCCAGACAGGCTCGTCGACCAGGCGGATCGCGGTTTCCGACACCCGCGGGACGACTCGTGCGCGGCTCCACGAATCCTTGCCGACCGGCGACCAGGAACAGATCGCGACCACCTCTTCCGGCGCATCGTGAGGAACGCCGTAGTCGAACTGGATTTGCCGCGCGAGCGGATCCGTTGCCGCGCGGATCTCCAAGTCCGCCGCGCCGGCCTGGCCCGCGAAGGCCGCCAGCAGGGCCGCCAATCCGCCGCGCAGGGCCCGGCGACGATGGACTGCCGAAGGGAACGGTCGTGATTTCATGGCAGCAACTCGCAAAACGGTTCCGTGTAGCCATCGCATATTGCGAGCCTTTACCATATCGGCGCGATGGTTCGCCGGCAATACGTTGAGCGATGAATCCATCCGAACGGCCGTTCTGTCACGACGGAGCTATCCGGTCGGCAACCCCGAGTTCGCGAGTTTCTCAGCGTCTCTGCCGCGAAGGGATCACCCCTGGCTTGCGGCGGCCAGATAATGCGGAGAAAATGCCAATCAGATCCTCGGAAAGACGCACCGAGTACTTCATGAACTTGAAATCAAGGCGAAAGGAAACCATGTCCGAGCGAGCATTGCCCACGGCCATCGCGATGGCGCTTTCGGTGCTGCTTTCCGCTGAGGCACCCGCATCCGATGCGGCCTGGAAGGCAGGGACCACCCGGATCAAGATCACGCCCGCCGAGCCCCACTGCCTGTGCGGCTGGGGAGGCCATGACCGCGAGGCGGACGGCACGTACCACGATCTGTGGATCAAGATCCTCGCCTTGGAGGACGCGCGCGGCCGTCGCGGCGTGGTGATTACCAGCGACGTGATGGGCTTCTCGAAGGCGACGTACGACGCAATTCGCGACGGTCTCAAGCAGCGTTGCGGCCTGGATCGCTCGCAGGTCAAACTGACCTATTCCCACACCCACACCGGTCCCGTGCTGCGGGAGCTGCTGCAAGACTACTATCCGCTCAGCGACGCCCAATGGGACCAGGTCCGCAAGTATTCCCTGTGGTTGGAGAAGTCGATCGTGGAACACACGGCTCAAGCGCTGTCGGAACTCGCGCCCGCGAGTCTTTGGACGACCGACGGGCAAGCCGACTTTGCCGTCAATCGCCGCAACAACCCCGAGCGGGAAGTGCCGGCGATCCGCGAGCGGGATGGAGTGCTACGAGGCCCTGTCGACCACGCCGTGCCGGTGCTCGTGGTCAAAACGCCTGCCGGGGACTTCAAGACGCTCGTCTTCGGCTATGCCTGCCACTGCACGACGGTGCCGGGATTCAACCGGTGGTCGGGGGATTATGCGGGCGTGGCGCAGATCGCCTTGGAGAAGAGGTATCCCGGTATCCAGGCGATGTTCTTCGCGGGCTGCGGCGCCGACCAGAATCCTTTGCCCCGCGGCCAGGTCGAACTATATGAGAAGTACGGCGCGATGCTGGCGGCCTCGGTCCGGGCAGCTCTCGATCGACCGCTCTCGCCGGTCCGTCCGGTGCTGCAAACGGCTTTTGAGTTTGTGCCCTTGGATTTCCTGAGCACCATGACGGCCGCCGAATTGAAAGACCATGTGTCGCGGGGAGGCATCTACGGCCGCTGGGCCGCACGCATGTTGAAGCAGTTGGAAAACGGCCGGCCCTTCGCGACGAGCTATCCGTATGCCGTCCAGGTCTGGAAGCTCGGTGAAGACCGGTTGTGGATCAGTCTCGGCGGCGAAGTCGTGGTGGACTACGCCCTGAAATTCAAGGAGAAGTACGGGCCGCGGACGTGGGTGAACGGCTTCTCTCACGACCTGACGGCCTACATGCCCTCGGCTCGCGTATGGCAGGAAGGCGGCTACGAAGCCGGCTCTCTGGGCGAGTACGGCCTGCCGGCCATGCGATGGGCCGGCGACTTGGAAGACAGGATTGCGGCATCCGTCGAGCGGATGCAGGCGGCGTTTGACCGTGAGAACTGACATGATTTCTTAACAGGAGGCACTACGATGTTCTTTCATGACCGGCGCCAAGCCGCGCGCAGCCTTGCATGGGTTCCGGCCCTGCTCTGTCTGGCCATGACGGGTACGGCCCAGCAGCGCATTTCCCAGGACACGGCGATCCGCGTCCCCGAACTTGAGGCCGAGCTGGAGAAAGTGTACACGCGTGAGGGGCCACTGGGCACCGTCTCGCGCCGGCTCTATATCCCGTACCCTCGACCCAATGTCAGTTCGGTGATGACGACCGACTATGTGGGTCGCGAGGGCCTGCGGCGATTTGAGGTGCTGACCTACCAGGTTTTCGACGACGTGTACCAGGACGCCGAACGTCGCTACTCCGAGGATAACGGGAAGACTTGGACGGCCTGGGAATCGGACCCCGAGGCGGCGATCGTTTGTGCGGGCGACTATTCCCGCCAGAAGTTCGTGCCCACCGGCCCTTCACGCGGCTGTTACGACCCGGAGTCCGGGCTCCTCGTCCAGCCCTACAGCCTGGCCACGTTCGCGGGCGATCCCCGCCAGACCGGCCTGCGCGGCACGAATTACCACGCCTTCATCCGCACCTCTGCGGACGACGGCCGCACCTGGACCGAAGCCGGCATGATCCGGTACCAGGACGGGCCGGAGTACGACCCCGCCAGGCTCCGCGACCCTGCTTTCCTCAACACGAACTACGCCATCTTTTACTACAACATCATCCCGGCCCCCGGGGGCGGCGTCATGTTCCCCGCCGACACCTCCGGCGGGGCGCGGGTCTTCACCGGCCGCTGGAACAAGGGTGAGGGGCGATATCGGTGGACGGCCGGCGAGCTGGTGAGCATCTCGCCGAAGCTTTCGGGCTATGTCGCTGAGCCCTGGCTGGCTGTGCTGAGCGACGGGCGGATCCTGTTGGACATGAGGGGCACGAATCATGGCACCGAACCGCGCGCGCCGGGGCGGCACTGGTACAGCCTCTCCAGCGACGGCGGCAAGACCTGGACCGAGCCCGCGGACTGGCGGTACGACGACGGGGCGCAGTTCTTTTCGCCGGCGACCATGGCCAAGATCCTGCGTCACACGCGGACGAACAAGCTCTACTGGTTCGGCAACATCAGCCCCAGGCAGACCGACGGCAACTCGCCTCGCTACCCGTTCTACCTCGCCGAAATCGACGAGACCCGTCCTGCGATCCAGCGCGCGACGCTCACGGTGATTGACGATTACGACCCGGCCCGCCACACATCCGCGGTGCAGTTCTCCAACTTCTATGTCTTCGAGAACCGCGAGACCCAAGAGTTCGAGATATACCTGTCGCCCTACGGGCAGTATGGCAACGTGTACCAGGCGAGCGTGTACAGGTATGCGATCCGGTTGAAGTAGCCCGCTTCTGGTCGTTGATGATTGTGCGAACGAGGTTCGCGCCGCGGTCCGCCCGGCGTTCTTCATGCGTCGCCCGATCAATCCCGAACAAGACTGCCATGCTCAGCGGGATGGCATCGTGTGTCCTTGCGATCTCCAGCCGTTGGGCTGCTATCCGGCCGGAGAGATGCCCACGTAGACAAAAGATGTGCGGCATACGGCGATACTGGTCGACGGTGCGCTGCTGAAGGCCTTGCCGCGAATCACCGAAGCCCGGCGGTTCTCCTCCCGGACCTGTTCTTTCCCTTGTCCCCGTCATCGACAGCCGTCACTTGCCGCTCGCATCCTTCTCTGCGATAATCGGCCCGAACAGGACTGGTCGGGAGTCCTTTTCCGTGTCGGCCAGGAGAGTCGAGAGCTGAGAGTCGAGGGTCGAGAGCCAGACGGTTTGGCTCTCGAATCTCCACATTCATTGGCCGACCGGCAAGAGAGTCCCGACCCCGTCTGAAGCAGGGCAGATCCCAAAGACGTTCACAGCGACGGCCTGGGAAGGCCGTCCTGCAAAGCCTTATTGCTTTCCAGCGGTCGTCAGTGGACGGAGGTTTCTGATGCGGGCCTTTTCCGTTCAGCGCGCGGTTTACCTGGTTCTCTTTCTCGCGCCATGCGGCGCCACCGTGGCATCCGCCGCCACGCCCGCCGAGATCGAAGCCGACTGGCAGCGGCAGGACCAATCCCGGATGGCACAGATCCAGCAAACGGGAACGGTCCGCTTCGCCGAAACGGACCTGGCCTGGCCCGGTGTGAAACGGGAAGACCGCTTCCGCATCCCGAAACAACCGGCTGCGAAGCTCGATGGCCTGTTGGACGAGCCGGCCTGGTCGGGCGCCGCCGGGATTCCCGCCGCAAACCCCGATGGGCCGTCGCTGCGTTTGATGCACGACGGCAAGCGGTTCTACGCCGGGATCCGCATGGCCACCGCGTCGGAAGCCGCTTACCGCGGAGACCCGACCGCCGCCGACGCCGCCGGAGCGGTCGACGGCGTCAAGAACGGCCGATACGCCTTCCACAGCGGCCATGAGCCGAATCCTTGGTGGCAGGTCGACCTGGGCCGGCGGCAGGTCATTGGAAAGATCGTGGTCTATAATCGGCTCGACTACGAACCCGGACTGCACAACGCCGACCCGTTGTTGATCCTTACGTCCGACGACGGCCGGGATTGGAAACTTCGTTACGATAATCAGGGCCGGCACTTCGGCGGCACGAGCGGTCCGCCGCCCCTGGCGGTTGAGTTTCCGAGCGCGCCCTCGCCCGTCGAGGCCCGCTATGTCCGCCTCCAGATCCGCAGCAGCACGCCCGTCTTCTTCCACCTCGATGAGGTCGAGGTTTATGCCACAACCGTGCCGGGCAAAAACCTCGCCCTGAACCGGCCGGCCAGGCAGAGCAGCCTCAGCATGTGGTCCAAGGGGCTCGGCGCGGGCGGGGCCCTCTTGACGCTGGGACAGGCGAAGCTCTGCTTCGACGCGAGCGATCCGTCCCGCCTGGTCATGGGCGGTTCTTCCCTGACGGACGACGCCGCAGGGGTGACTCGCCAGGATGGACAAACGACGATCGAATTGGCCTTGCCGCTCGACCGGTTCCCGGGCGGGTTCCCCGCGGAACTTCAGCCGGCCGAAGGGCCGCCTCGGAAGCTGGCGGCCGGCGGCAACTGGCAACTCGTCTATCCCGAAGAACCCGCGCTCGGCTTCGGCAAGAACCGCCTGGTTGTCGAGGTTCGGACTGAAGGCCCCCTGGATCCGCCGGTCGAACTTTCCTTGGAAACCGTGGTGTTCACGCCCATCCGGCCGGAACGCAACACGGCGGCGGACCGAACGCTGACCGGCGGCGGCCAGGTTCGCTTGGAATTTGCCGTCGAGCACGAAGGGGCCGCTGCCGTAATCGTGAGGGCCAGGCAAGGCAGGATCGAATTCGTCGATGGTCGATGCTTCTATGTCGAACCGGTCCGCGAGACGCTCGCGCGGGCTGAGCGGCTTGCCGACGAGTTTCGCGTCGCTGCCCCGGGCCAACTGAGTGAGTTGAAACAGCAGGCCGACCATCTGGCCGCCAGCGAACGAACTCAAGGCCCCAAAACCGAAGCTCGGCGGGCGCTCTACCGCCAGGCCCGCTGGCTCGCTCGCCGGATCGCGTGGGAAAACCCCAAGCTGGGGTTCAGCGAGCTCTTGTTCGTCAAACGCTTTACTCAGGAGACGTATCCCGACGTCTGCCTGAACCACATGCCGTGGTGTTCGCGTCCCGGCGGCGACCTCTGCGGGCTACGCTGGCCCGAGCCGGACGCGACCGCCGAGGTCCGCAACCTGATCGCCGGGCAGCTTGGCCCCGGCCACGTCCACGGGCTCGATCTTTCGTGGGATGCCGACCGGATTGTGTTCGGCTACGCGAAGTCGAAGACGAGCGAGCCGCCGCAGGGCTGGCTCGACCGGCGGACCAATTTCGACCTTCGCCGCACCGTGGAGCCGACCCACATCTTCGAGATCGGCGTCGACGGCGCGAACCTGCGGCAGTTGACCTGCGGCGAGTGGAGCGACCTGGACCCGACCTACCTGGCCAACGGCGACATCGCCTTCGTCTCCGAGCGATGCGGCTGCTCCCTACAGTGCAACGAATACGACAAGGATGAGACCTCCTGCAACCTGTACGTCATGGAACCCGACGGCACGACGATCCGCCGGATG
Source organism: Pirellulales bacterium (assembly GCA_013360685.1). Taxonomy (GTDB): domain Bacteria; phylum Planctomycetota; class Planctomycetia; order Pirellulales; family Thermoguttaceae; genus JABWBD01. Next base: position 673 of record JABWBD010000261.1, on the reverse strand, counting down.
AGCGTTACCAAGGACGGCGACTACCTGCCGCACGCGCTCGACGACGGATCGCTCGCCTACACCCGTTGGGAATACCAGGAGCGTGGCTGGGCCAACATCCAGTCGGTCTGGGTCATACGGCCCGATGGCACCGGGGCCGACGCCTTGTTCAAACAGCACTTCAACGACCCGTGGGCCCTGGAAGACATGCGGTCAATTCCCGGCAGCACGAAGCTGGCCGCGATCGCCACCGGCCACCACACACTCGCGGCAGGCCCCGTCGTGGTGATCGATGCCCATCGCGGCATGAACAATCCGGACGGCATCCGCATCGTCACACCGGGGATCGATCCGCCGGAGGGCGGCATGTCGGGCCGGCCGGTGCCGGAGGGCGGAGTGCCGGGCGCCGGCGGTTACTATATGACCCCCTGGCCGCTGTCGGAGACGACCTTCCTCGTATCGTACAGCTTCGGCGATCCCAAACGGCCGCCGAAGGGAGTGACGAGCGAAGTCGACCCGACCGGCTACGCCCTGTACTTGATCGACGTATTCGGCACCAAGGAACTGATCTACCGCGATCCTTCGATCTCCTGCTTTGCGCCGATTCCCCTTCGCCCGCGGCCCCGGCCCCCGGTCGTGGCCGAGGTGACTGAGCCGTCGCGCCGCGATGCGGTCTGCGCCGTGGCCGACGTGG
>JABWBD010000260.1 GCA_013360685.1 Pirellulales bacterium | reverse complement strand
GGGATCGCGTCTGCTCCAGTTCGCGCTCCTGATTTTCGAGGGACTCGCGCTGAGAGAGGAAGTCCGCCAGGCGGGCGTTGAGTTCCGCGTTGCGCCGCGAGAGCTGTTCTTCGGCCTCCGCGCGCTGGCTGTCCCAGGCACGGCGGTTTTCTTCCAGGGCCGTCCGGTCGGACTCCAACTGCTCGCGCTGGGCCCTGACGAGCTCGGCCTGGCCGTCCAGATCTACCAAAAGGGATTGGGTCTGCTCCAGTTCGCGTTCTTGGTTTTCGAGGGACTCGCGTTGAGAGAGCAAGTCCGCCAGGCGGGCGTCAACCTGCTCGCGGTCATGGCGAAGGCGCTCGTCTGCAAGCGATCGTTCGTCGCGCCAGAGCCGTTGCTCTTGATCAAGATCCTGGCGACGCTGAGCGAGGTCGGCAAGGTCGTTCTGAAGCTCTCGGCTTGCCAGAGCGAGTTCTCGGCCCCGGGTCTCGAGTTCGTTCTGCTGCCGTTGCAGGGCCGCAGCCTGCCCTTCCAGTTCCCGATGACGATTTTCCAGTTCTTCGCCTGCTGCCTTCCTGGCAGACTCGGCAAGCGCGAACTCGCCCTGTTGGCACTCGGCGGCACGCTGACGGGCGGTCCTTAACTCGTTGATCAGTCGGCGGCAGCGGCGGCGTCCGTGCTGATTGATTGCGGCGATGCGACATCGCAGTTGCTCCAACGCCGTCAGGGCCTCCGTACTAGGCGACGGAGGGGGAGGCAGCGGAGTGTTCATCCTGCGGGAGGGATGGCGGTCCAGCCCTGGCAATACCTCCAGCTCCATTCGTCCCACCCTGAGCCGATCGCCAGGGAAAAGCTCGGCATCCGTGAACGCCTGACCGTTCAGGAGCGTATCAGGAGCCCAGCGGCGAACGATGGTCCTAGCAGTACCCCTTAGTATGAGGCAGTGCAGGCTCCTCACCCCCCGTGCCCGGAGCCGGAGTGTGCATCTTGGTCCCGAGCCGACGGTACATTTCCCGGCTTGAATCCGTACGACCTGGCCATCACGAGAAGTTCCGCAAATTCGCAGCACCAAATCATGGGTGGCGGTATCTAATAGTGTGGCGACCGGACTGACCATTGCCATCCTCAACCGTGTGGTTGTTCAGCCCATAAGGCATAGCACCAGGGGCAAAGCGGGCGATTCGAGCCCCGAAGGGATTTACTTTGCGGTTGGGCAGGGGTCAATCGTGCGAGGCGCCGATACCAACCGGTCGGGGAAGATTGAAAAAAACGGCTGTATATCCTTGCCGGTTTTGTCGATTATCCGAAAGCGAAGAATGGAACCAAACTCTTGCCGGCACTGTCGTCAGAGGCTGGAGGAATGACCGCGGAAGTGTCCCGTCTTGTCGCGACGGGAGGGAGCAGGCTGTACGAGGAGGGTAGGGCAAAGCGGCACGTTGGTGGGCCCACAATGTTGGGTCCGTGGCGGAAGGCGTGTCGAACGAGTGGGCCGGAAAAGATTTTTTCGATTTTTCTACCCCCCACTGCCCAGAATCGTACTATAGTTAGGTTGCTGCCGGGACGCGGACCGTCCGGGTAGTCACCTGGGAACCAATCGAAGGAACTGTGGCAGAGAAGAGGTGGTTCGAGATCGGCTTATCTGAGGGGGGCAGCAAACCTTTCAGCAAGAGCCAGGATCGGACTCCGAGGTGAGATTCTATGAGCCGTAAAGACGCGATCCTGAGTATGCACCAGGTCTTGATCAAGCGCCGCGATGCGCTGCGGAAAGCCCTGGCGGGTGACTTGAGTCTGTTGAAAGAGCTGCGGGCGCAGAGCTCGGGCGACCTAATCGATGCTGCCCTGGATTCAGTGCAGGACGAGATCAGCTCGCAGCTTGCCGAGGTGGAAAGCCGCGAGCTGGCCCGGATCGAGGTTGCCTTGGAGCGGATGCGTCAGGGCGAGTATGGCATCTGCGAGGGGTGTAGCACGAACATCCCCATGGCTCGACTCAACGCCCTGCCCTATGCGACCCTGTGCATCAAATGCCAGAGGGAGGCTGAGCGCGAGGGGTCCTCGGCGCGCGGAGATGTGGACTGGAGCCGTCTGCTGGACAACGGATCGAGCGACGTCGACTTGTCGATCAGCGACATTGAGCTGGACGTTTCCTGATTTTGTTGCCTTCCAGCGGGAATGCGGGTAGACTGCTCTTTGCAGTTCCGGCCGTCGGTATGGCGGCCAGGACTTGCGGTTCGGCCGCGGGCTGCATCGACCCTGGACTCGGTCTTTTCTCTCGCCGAGTCGGCGGTCCACCCCATCCCTAGCGCGTGGCCGCGAAGCGCCGTTGATGCCGTACACCCGAAAGGGAGCCTGCCTGGAATGGTTGAGCACGTCCCGCCTCGCCCTCTGCGATCTTGTTCCGTCCTGACTCTCATGTCGGCCGCACTGCTGGCCGCCGTGGGCGAATTGGCGGGACCAACGACCGGTGACTGCCTGGCCCAATCCGCGACCCCCGCCGCATTGGAGCGACCCGGGCAGTTGGCTCCGGAGAAGCGGGAAGAACTCTATCGGCAGTTGCGCAGCCAGGCGGAAGTGCTCGAGGCGCAGGCGAGCGTCGTCAAGACGGTAGCAAAGCTCATCGGACCGACGGTGGTCCACATCGAGGCCGACGTCACACCCCGTTCCGCGCCCCATTTCGGGCCCAGGAAGCAAATCGAAGAAGCCGGTTCGGGTGTGATCGTCGAAATCGGCGGCAAGCACTATATCCTCACCAATCGGCATGTCATTGACGGTGCAACCACGGCGGGGATCCGGATCAGACTGGCCGACGGCCGGCAGATCCGTCCCAGCGGGATCCTGGTCGACCCCGAGACCGATACGGGGGTGATGGCCGTTTCGGCGCCCGATCTGGTCGCCGCGCCGATCGGGGACAGCGACCGGATGGAAATCGGCGATTTTGTCCTCGCGTTGGGAAGCCCGTTCGGCCTGAGCCACTCCGTCACGTACGGCATCATCAGCGCCAAGGGGCGCCGCGACCTGGAACTGGGCGATTCGGGGGTCCGCCTTCAGGACTTCCTCCAGACCGACGCCGCCATCAATCCGGGCAATAGCGGCGGCCCGCTGATCAATCTCCGAGGAGAAGTGATCGGGATCAACACGGCCATTGCGAGCAATTCCGGGGGGAGCGAAGGAATCGGGTTTTCGATCCCCATCAACATGTTCATGGTCGTGGCCCGGCAGTTGGTCGAGCGCGGACAGGTCACGCGCGCGTTCCTGGGCGTGACACTCGACCGGGATTTTGGGCCGGCCGTAGCCGCTGAATTGGGGCTTCCTCGCCCAATCGGTGCGCGAATTATCGACCTGACGGAAAAATCGCCGGCAGCCATTGCCAACCTGCAGCGAGGCGACGTAATCCTCCAATTCAACAGCGTTCCCGTTGAAGACGACGCACACCTGGTCAATCTTGTCAACCTGACCGAAGTCGGCAAAGAGGTCTCGCTCTTGGTCTACCGGGACCGCCAGACGCAGGTGGTGAAGGTGCGGGTGGGAGATCGCGGGGCGTTCTGACGCGTGGAGTGAGACAGCAGCCATAGACCGTCGCACTCCCCCGCAATCGCCCACGGACTTGCCTCCGGCCTCATCCCTTCGGCTGGACCGGATTCGCCGCATCTTTCGTCGCAGCCTTACCGGCGGGCGGCCACGGGGTCGGCCCGGGGACGCGGAGGTAGTGGACGGCCGTGCGGCCGGAGGCCAACTCCCTCGCCTCCACCTGCCAGATGCCGATTGGGTCGTTCGGCGCGATGTCCAGCGGGATCTCCAGCTTGCCGTCGGCGGCGCCATAGGAACCGCTGAACTCGACGGTGCCGCCCGCGGAGTCGCGGATCGTGACTTCCACCGGCACGACCGCGTCGATGGGCTTGTTCTCCGCGTCGAGCACGCCGACCAGGCACTTGCCCGAATTGCCGCGCTCGATCGACTCCGGTCCGGAAATGGCCACCCGCTGGATCGGCCGGCTGGTGACCATGTAGACCCGTCCGTCGCACGGGCCCAGCGCGATGTCGGCGAGCACGTGACCCTGTTGCGACCGAGTTGCCACCGCCTTGTGCTCAACCAGGTCGTAAACGTACCCGGCCGGGCGGCGGACGGCCAGCGTCGCGGCCGACGGCAGACCGTTTTCCATGACCAGTCCGTGGTGGCCCACGTAATCGCCGTACTCGCGGCGGTCGTTCACGACGAATACGTAGTCGGTGTCCTTGTAGCGGCGGACATAGGGGACCACGTCGGGAGTGCTGGTGTCCGCGTATGGCCGGTAGCGGGCGTCGAGCTTCTTGCGGAGTTCGGCGGCCAGGGCGACCAGCGCCGCCTTGTCCTCTTTGGCCTTTCCGGTCCGCTCGTAGGCGGGCAGCACGATGTCGGGCTTGATCGCCGGGGCAAGTCGCTCGTCGCCGATCACGATCCCGCCGGCCGCCTGGAACTGCTTGACCCTGGCGGCCACGGATTCGGTGAGCACGTCGCAGTCGGCCATGACGAGCACCCGGTAGCCGTCCAGTCCTTTTTCCGCCACGGTTTCATCGAAGACGATCTCAGGCTGGAGATGGGCCCAGAGCGAGACCAGGAAGGCGTCGGCCTGCCACTTGCCGCTCCAGCCGTAGGTGCCGCGATGGGCGAACATTTCCGACGCGAAGCTCTCCAGAAACGCCACATCGCTCTTCACGCCGGGAACGGCCAGCAGGGTCGGTCCCAAGGGGCGGACGACCTGGCGGACGAGGCGGGCCAGTTCGTTCTGCGTCTCCGGGTGCGTGTAGCGGTATCCGCCCGGCGGTTCGCAGGGCACCAGGGATTGCCAGCCGTGATACATGATCCCGCGGATCGGCCGGGCGATTTTCGTCCAGAAGGCTTCCCGCATGTGCATCGGAGCAATCGTAATAAAGGGGGCCTCGGGCTGCTCGATCTCCCAGCGGGCCTTGTAGGGGAGTTCGTCCTCCGGCTTCCTTGGCTCGGGGGCGGTCTGGCTGCGGTACCAGATGATCTGGGTCATCTTCATCACGTCCTGTCCCGGCTTGCCCTTGGCCATCGCGAGCAACTCCTCCGTGGCCACGGCGATGCGGATCGGGTCGGGATAGGAGTAGGTCCACTGCGAGATAACGTCCACTTCGCCGCCGCTGCCGTAGACCTTGGCCACGCGAACGGCCGGATCGTGGTACGTCCAAAACCCCTTCTTGCCGGTCGACTTCAGACCGCGGACCAGCTCCGAATTCAGTCCGTTCCAGCCGTCGCCCGTTTTCCAGAACCACTTGTAATAGACGTAGATGGGATGATCGTCGGGGATCACGCGCGACGCGGGGAAATTGGCGAGCTTGGCGAAGTCGACGCCCCACTTGGCGCTGATCTCGGGCGGGATGTCGACGCCCGCGGACTTGCGGAACGCCTCGCTGTCGTGCGGATGGAAGCAGCAGTTGGCCCCGTCGCGGACTTCCGTATGGACCATCGCCGCACCGAAGGCCGGGAAGGGGCTGTAGGCCTGCGCGACCGAAGCGCCGACGTTGTAGCAGTATTTCTGGATTTCGGGGAACAGCCCGCAGATGTCCTTGGTATAGGTTTCGCCCTTGCGATTGACGCGCAGGAACTCCTTGCGTTCGCCGAGAGCCGAGCCGGGCGAGAGGCTGGCCACCACGGTGAGGTTGTCGGCCAGTGCGGCGTCGAGCGTTTTCTTGTTCTGTTCGACCGTTTCGGGCGTTGACGGACTGGTCGGCTTCCCGGCCTCGAAGATGGCGCCGTAGTCGGCGCCGAAACCGAGGGCGTGGGTGAAACCGATCCGTTTGAGCCGCTGGATTTCTTCGAGAATCCCGCCGTGGAGTCCCCACATGAGCACCGGAAACTGGTTGGGCAACGGCCGGGTGACGAGCCGCACCGTGAACGAGTCCTTCGTCCGGAAGGCTTCCGGCGCGGTGGCGGCGAGCTCGGCATGGATCGCGTATTCGGCCGGACGCAGTTGCGTCTGGATCGGATAGTCGACTGAGACTGCCGATCCCGGCGCGAGATCGGTGATCTTGGTCTCCTGGCGCGCCAAGCCGTCGGTGTCGATCGAAACGGTCGCGGCGGCCAGCGGCGCCCGCTGCAGGTTCGTCACGGTAAACCGGACCGCGGCGCCGGACTCTCGGCGGATGAACACCGCGCGGTCGCTGGTTCTCTCGAACTTCGCGCGCCGGAATTCACGGACGCCGTTGGAGAGACGGACCTGGTCGATCAGCCCCGGAAACCCGTGGTAATAACTGCCGACGCGGTCGCCGATCGAAAGAGGATGCTTTCCGGGCGACAGGGACTTGCGGCCGGCGATTTCCTTCCTGCCCGCGGGGACGCCGTTGATGTAGAAGGCCCCGGTACCGGCGCCGTCGTAGGTGAAGGCGAGATGATTCCAGGCGCCGGGCTCGAACTTCGTCGGCTCGGCATGCCAGGTCTCCGATCCTGAGCCGAACCCCAGCACCGCTCGCAGGATGCGGGAACCGTTGCGGTCGGCAGCTCCGAGGATCAACTGATAATCGTCGTCGGCAACGTATTTCTTGTCGATCAGGAATGCTTCCGGGTAGTCGTTGTTCAACTCCGGCTTGGGCTGGATCCACAGCTCGATCGTAAACGGCCCTTTAGGGCTCAAGTCGGGATGGGGCGTGGCGACGGCTGCGTGGCGCTCGTCAGCCACCGGCCAGCCTGGGGCCGACTCCAACGCGCCGCCGAACCGGCCGTTGGCATTGGCCTTTGCGCCCTGGAAGGCCAGTTCGTGGCCGTGGCCGGACGAGTCCTTCGGTTCCTCGCCGCTATGGAACTGCCAGAGGGCGATGACGTGTTTGCCGGTTGCGTCCTCGCCGGCGTATTCCGATTGCCACGGTTCACAGAGTTGTACGGCCGGCGGGGCCGCCGCCGCAAGGCTAGTCACGAAGAATGCCAGGAGACTGAGATCGCTTCGGTATGTCCGTTTCATCGGGAGACCTCGCAGGATGGAACCAAGGGGTCGTGCCCAGCGGGAAGGACAGGAGGGATAGTCCGTCTTCAGACCGCAACGGGGCGGGAATTCGGATTGTAGCGCGCCGGCTTTCGCGGCGAAAGAGGCTGCTGAAAAGAGATGCGGGCCCCGGGCGAGACGGGCTGTCACCGCGTCGTTGAGCGGCTGGAGGGGTAGGGATCGGCCCGCCAGCAATAAAAAACGCCCAATGGAAGATTGGGCGTGAGGGATAGAAAGTGGCGGGGACAGGATTCGAACCTGCGACCTCGAGGTTATGAGCCTCGCGAGCTACCGGGCTGCTCCACCCCGCGTCTCGTGCACGGAACTCGGGGAACCGCATGCGTTTCCCTCGCCCGTATGTCTGTATTGTACCATTATTTCCACCAGCGTCGAGGGGCGGCGCCAAGATTTCGCAGCGTGGATTCGGTAGACGGATTGCGGGATCCCGTCCAGACCAAGGCACGGGCGGGCCGCCCGCTTTGAGCGTAGAACGGCCTTTTCAGGCCGTCGCAATCGCGGGAAAAAGACGGCCTGGGAAGGCCGTCCTACACGTGACCACGGAAGAACCGTTTTTTCGTTGCCGCTCCCCCGAAGCACTGGTAGACTCAAAGACTGTGGCCTACAATCCCCATGTGCAGTCGCACTCCGTTTTCACTCCGGGGGGATCGTTCTACGCCCGTGGAACAGGGGCCAATAGGAGGCATTGATGAGGAGTTCCGACTCCCAGCATCCCGGCCAAGCGGCGCATCCATTCGCCTCGCAAGGACAGCCCTATCCGCCTGCTCCGCCCCTGCAGCCTTCGGCCGGCTCGCCGGGCCCTCGGCCTGAGGCAAGCGTGGAAGCGCAGCCGAACGGGCAACCGAAGGCCAGTTTGCCGCGGCCCCAGCCGCTGCCGGTGGAAGCGGGTCTGGCCGTGGCGGGACCGCCGGGCGTTGCGACCGACAGGCCAAACCAGCCGATTCCGGCCCGTCCGGTCCCCGTGACCGCCAGCGGCGAGCGGACCCTCAAGATCCGCGAGGATGAGGAAGAGCCCCAGCGGGTCGAGATCACCTCCTACGCATTGAAGAACGCGCCGCCGTGGCTGATCAGCGCTGTGTTTCATATGGTGGTGATGATTGCCCTTGGCCTGATCTTCAGTGCCGCAACCGACGAGGACCGTATCGAACTGCACGCCGTCTACGCGGAGAACCTCGGCGAACAACTGGAATTCGACTCTCCCCTGGCAGGCAATGACGACAAGAACGTCGAAGAGCCGATTCTCACGCCGGACAATCTGCCTTTGGTGGAGAATCCGTTCGCCGCTCCGCCGAAGATCGAAATCGTTCCGCAGAGCGTTCATTCCATGAGCGAGACGCCGCCGACGCAGGTCGGCATCGCGCTTCAGGGGCGCGAGGCAGGGATGAAGCGGGCGCTGCTGGCTGCCTACGGGGGCAATGCCACGACCGATGGCGCGGTGCAACTCGGCCTGGAGTGGCTGGCCAAGAACCAGCGGCGCAACGGTTCCTGGAGCCTGGTCGGCCCCTACAGCACGGGCGCCGCGGAGGGCAACGAGAACGAATCGGCGGCCACGGCCATGGCCCTGTTGGCCTTTCAGGGCGACGGCAATACGCACCGCTACGGGCCTTTCCAGAAGCATGTCGCCGACGGCTGGCAGTGGCTCCTTAAAGAGCAGGACGGGGACGGCTCCTTTTTTCATGAAGGGCCCTACCACCACCGTTTCTACACCCAGGGCCAGTGCTCGATTGCCCTGTGTGAGCTCTACGGCATGACGCGGGATCCGGCCCTGAAAGAGCCGGCAGAGCGCGCGATCAAGTACATCCTGGCCTCCCAGAGCAGCGAAGGCGGCTGGCGCTACGCGCCCCAGTCGGACAGCGACCTTTCCGTGACCGGATGGATTCTCATGGCGCTGCAGAGCGCCCGAATGGCCGGCCTGGAAGTGCCCGACGACAACTTTCGCCGCGTCGAACGGTTTTTGGACAAGATGGCCTTGGACGGCGGCAGCCGCTATCCCTACCGCCGGGGCGAGGAGGTCAAAGTGAGCATGACCGCCGAAGGCCTTCTCTGCCGCCAATATCTCGGCTGGAAACAGAACGACCCGCGCTTGATCGAAGGGCTCGAGTGGATCACCAGCCCGGAAAACCTCGTCAGCTTCGAAAAAGGGCGCGACGCCTACTACTGGTACTACGCCACGCAAGCCGCTCACCATATGGAAGGGGAGTATTGGAAACGGTGGAACGAGGTGATGCGGCAGGTGTTGCCGGAGCAGCAGATCAAGAAGGGCAAGGAAGGGGGCAGTTGGGACCCGCTGAAGCCGACTCGCGACCAATGGGAAGCCCACGGCGGCCGGCTGTATGTGACCTGCCTGCATATTTACATGCTGGAAGTGTACTACCGGCACCTGCCGCTCTACTCGAAGGTGCAGAGCTTTCTGCAAACGGCGTCGCCGTAGACTCCGGATGAGAAGAGGGACAGGGACCGCAAGGAATAGCCGGTTAAGGCGAGTGAAGATCCAAGGTCCGGCGGAGCCTGTGCCCTTTTTCATCCGTGGACGCCGGTTGACCGGCCTCTGGCATTTCCGCCGCCGCGGAGACTAAAATAGTACCTCGTCAGCGGCTTTCCGTTCGTTTGCAGCCGCGGCACAGCCACGCACCGGCCGTTGCCCCATTTGTTCGATCCGCCGAGGAACCCAGCATGAGTCAACCACGATCGACCCGCCGCACGTTTCTGAAGACCACCGCCGGATTGGCGGCCGCCGTTCCGTATTTCTGGACGAGCGCTTCCGCACAGGAGGAGGCGGCCAACGACAAGCTTGGTGTCGCCGCGATCGGCGTCGGCGGCCGTGGAAGCGGCATTGGCCAGCAGGCGGCCAGTTTGGGCAACCTCGTCGCCTGCGCCGACGTCCACCGGCAGAACGCCGAGAAGTTTGCCCAGCCGTATGGCTTCAGGTGCGACATCTACACCGACTATCGCAAGGTGCTCGACCGCAAAGACGTCGACGTGATTACCTGCGGGACGCCCGATCATTGGCACATCAAGATTGCCATCGATGCCATGGAGGCCGGCAAGGACGTCTACTGCGAGAAGCCGCTGACGCTCACGATCGCCGAGGGGAGGAAGATCATCGACGCCGTGAAGCGGACGGGCCGCGTCTTCCAGGTCGGCACGCAGCAGCGGAGCGAATTTGACGGCGTGTTTCTCAAGGCAGTGGTGCTGGCGCGGAGCGGCCGGCTGGGCGAGACGCTCCACGCGGTCAGTTCCGTCGGGGGCGCGACCAGCGGCGGGCCCTTTGCCACGCAGCCGGTCCCTGAGTTTCTCGACTGGGACTTTTGGCTCGGCCAGGCCCCGAAGGTCGATTACACGCCGGAGCGGATCGGCTGGAATTTCCGGTGGTGGTTCGACTATTCGGGCGGCCAGGTGACGGATTGGGGCGTACACCACACGGACATCGCGCTGTGGGCCCTGGGCGGCGACGCGACCGGGCCCGCCGAGGTGGAAGGCAAAGGGGAATTTCCGCTCGGGCGCGAGCTGATGCTCGAATACCTGCTGGGGAAGAAGCCGGTATGCGAGTTGGCCAACAGCTACAATGTGGCCAGTTCGTTCGACTGCACCATGGTGCTGCCCAACGGGAACACGATCAACCTGGTCAGCAAGCAGAATGAACTGATCCTTGAGGGCGAGAAGGGCAAGATCCGCGTCAACCGCGGCAGCCTCACCGGAAAGCCGGTCGAGGAGATGAGCGACGCGGACAAGAAGTGGCTCGACGAGGAAGTCGTCAAGGTCTACAAGGGGAAGCAGCCCGGCAGCCACATGGGCAACTTCTTCGAATGCGTCAAGGACCGCACCCAGCCGATCTCGGACGTCTTCACGCACGTCAACTCGGTGAACTCCTGCCACATGGCGAACATCGCGATGCTCCTGGGCCGGAAGGTGAAGTGGGACTCGGAGAAGTACGCATTTGTGGGCGACGACGAGGCCAACGCGCTATGCGGCCGGAAGCAGCGCGAGCCGTGGACGATTTGAGGTGTGGTGATTCGTCATTGGTCATTGGTCATTGGTTCACCCCCGTGGCAATGAACAGACGCCGGTTCGCGGCTAAGTAGGCCCCACAACCTACATCCGGTGTAAGGAGCGGATCGTGCAATCTCTGAAAATCGTCCTGTTGTGCATGGTCTCAGCCATCATCTACGGCATCTGTCATGACCAGGTGACGGCACGGGTCTGCGTCGAGTATTTCACCATTGGACATGCACCGATCTTCCGTACCGAGTCACCAACGCTTCTGGCCTCTTGCTGGGGGACGGCGGCAACGTGGTGGGTCGGCCTGATCTTCGGCGTCTTGGTTGCATTGGCGTCCAGGGTAGGATCGCGACCGAGACTCGATGCCGCACATCTGGTTCGACTCCTCGTTGGCCGTCTGCACGTGGAACACGAGGCGGAGGGGGCAAACCGTCGCGAGGACTGCGTCTCTTGTACCTGCCGCCGGAGATCTCCAGGTAGGCAGCGGCGCGGACCTTGGCAAGACCGTCGGCCGACTGCATCGTTTCGACGAGGCGCTCGGTCACATCGGTCTGCTGGCAATCCGGGTTTCTTTCTAACCCCACCTCACAGCGGGGAGGTGGTGGGTTATTTCAGGCCAGGAAAGCAATGGCCAAGGTGGCATCGAATCTGGGAACTGGTAGAACCTCCTCTGAAGGCTGACTGGACGGGCGGGCCATTGCCGATGTCCGAGGGACCGCGACGGTTTCCAGCACCGCTACCGACAGAGATCCCCCTTCTCGCGGCCGATAAAGCGGGCTCAGCAGATGTTTTCCCCGCTCCACGCCGTTCGCGGCGGCCAAGTGATTGCAGTTCCCCTCCGTCCTGTGTACCATAGACGCGTGCTACGCGACGAGTCAGGATTCTCCATGGCAATAACGGTTCCCGGAGGGTCAACTGGCCCGGGCTCATTTTTTCTAGTCCTGGAGGTGCGGTATGCGTTCAAGAGATCGGCTTGGTTTTACGTTGGTGGAATTGCTGGTAGTCATCGCGAT
>JABWBD010000259.1 GCA_013360685.1 Pirellulales bacterium | reverse complement strand
TGGGCCCAAGCCGGCGCCCGGAGCAACTCGGCCAGCGCGGCGTTTTCCCGCACGTCGGCCGAGACGTTGCCTTCAAAGACGATCGGCGGCGGCGCCACGCAGTTGCGGCCGGCCGCGAGCTGGGCAACCTCGTCGAGATACCGGTCGCGCTCATGGTCGGAGAGCCAGGCGGTCTGGAAGGGGTGGTTGCCTTCGAAGAGGCCGTTGGCATCGTTGTAGATCGCCTCTCCGGGGCGCGAGAGGAGCCTTGCCCCGGTGTTGTCCTCGCTGAGGATCAGGTGGGCGTCGGCCTCGCTGCACTGCAGCGCGATGCGGACCGCCATCTGCCCGATCGTCGTCCGCGCCAGCGAATAGGCGCCGCCGAGCGTCTGCGAGCCCAAGAGCACGTGGATCCCGAAGGCGCGTCCCTGGCGGACGAGGCGGTCCAGGAGGAGGGCCGCGTTCTGGCCGATGCGGTCGTCCTCGACAAACAGCTCCTGGAATTCATCGATGATCAGCAGGGCGCGAGGCAGCTTGGCCTCGGGCTGGGCGGCGCGAAATCCGGCCAGATCCTGCACGCCGAGCCGGCGGAAGAGGTCGCCGCGGTGGCGGAGCTCGGCGTCGAGCCGCTCGAGCACGCTCAGGCCGAACTCCCGCTCGCTCTCGATCGCCACCACGCGCGCGTGCGGCAGGCCGTGCGACGCATAGGCCTTGAACTCGACCCCCTTCTTGAAGTCCACAAGGTAGAACTCGACTTCGTCGGGCGGATAGCGAAGCGCCAGGTTCGTGATGAGCACGTGGAGCAGCGTCGATTTTCCCGAGCCGGTCTTGCCGGCAATGAGCACGTGCTGGGAAGTGCCGCGGCCGAGGCGAAGGTTCTGGAGTTTCATCGCGCCGGCGCGGCCCAGCGGCACGTCGATGCCGTTGCGGGTGTCTCCCGACCAGTGCTCGCCGTCGACCGGGGCAACGTGGGTGAACGGCACCTCGACCCGGCCGGCATCGGGCACCTTGCGGCCGATGGTCTTGACGATTTCCGTGAACCGCTCCGGGCCGGGGAGCGGCTCCGGCGCCAGCGGAAGCTCGCCGTATTTCGGGTGCGAACTGACGAACCGTCCGCCCTGCCAGGAAAGAGCAATCGCGTTGGCCTCCAGGTCGGCAAGGCTGAAGTTAGGGGGCGGAGGCAGACCCCGGTCGACGCTCATCAGCGTGAAGACGCCGCAGCGGGCGCCGCTGGAAACGACGCTTACCAGCCTGCGGCACGCCTCCTCGGTGAAGTTGGACGGGAAATTGGCGATCACCAACACCCGGTACGGTTCGGCCATCTCGCCGGCAGCCGCGTTGTACTGGTGGATCGACTCGAACTCGTTCCGCAGGTAGACCTGGAGCACGTTCTCCATGTGCTCGGTCAGGTCGGCGAGCCGGTGCGGGATATGCGCCATGTCGGTCCAGATGCGGTTGGCCACGAGTTGCTCGTCGAAGTCGGCCAGGTGCATGAAGGCCGCGAAATTTTCGCCCAGTCCTACCGGATCGATGATCGTGAAGCGAACCTTGCCCGGCGGCAGGGCAGTGAGCATGCGCAGCATCGCCGACTGGAGGATCTCGATCGCCGCGGCACGGCCTTCCCCTTCCGATTTCAAGAGCAAGAGCGACCGATCGGGAAACGGCAGCAGCGCGGGCAGGGCAAACTGGGTATGTTCGGGCCGCAGCCGGTCGTCTTCCGGGATTCCGCCCGGGATCCGCGCGAGTTCCACCTGATAGTGCCCCAGCCGGATCGGCGGAAGCACGTCGCTGCGGGGCATCCACTCCGACCAGTCGGTCGTCTTCCAATCGGGGAAGAACCGGGCGCAGGCGTGGTCGATTTCGAGGAGCGAATCGCAGAACTTCTCGACGCCCTCGCGCCATTGCCCGGCCATTTCGCGCCAGCGGCGCTGGAAGCGCTGATCGCTTTCCAGCAGCGCGCGCTGGCCTGCCGTCTTCAGCCGCTCCATCTCCCTGCGGAACGACTCGTCCAGCTCGCGGACGATCCGCGTGTAGCGCTCGCCGGCTTCGGCAAGCTCGCGCTCGCGGCGCTGGGTGATTTCCGCCAGGCGCGCGGCGAGAGTTTTTTCCACGCGCTCGAGGTCGGACTGTCTGCGGAGCGTGAATTCTTCCGAGCGGGCGGCGTAGGCGGCGTCCGCGCTGCGGATGGCGTCGTCGCGGCGCTGGACGATGGCGGCGTACTGGGCGTCGCAGTCGGCTTTCGCCTTCTGGAGCACTTTCTGCCGCACGCGGTCGCCCAGCGCTACCGCGCGCCGCAAGGGGAGAAAGGCATCTTCCGACTGCCGCCGGGCGATCCGGTAGAGCCAGGGAAACAGCGCCGCCGCCGCGATCACGGCCGTGACGAAGCTGGCGGGCAGCCAGTACCAGTTGTTCCAGCCCAGCCCGGCGATCCACGAAACCGCGCCGGCCAGCCAGAGGAGCACCACCAGCCAGAACGGCTGCCATCCCTCGAACAGCGCCGGCACCGACTGCCCGAGAAGCTGCCGGTGGCGTTCGCGCGCTTCGCCGACCAGTTCGGCCAGCCGCAGCATGAGATTATTGCCGGCAGGCGGCTCCTCGACGCCCGGGTCGGGGTATTCTCGCAATTGCCAGCGGCGATCCAACAGCGCCGCGGCGTGCTCGCTGAGCGAATTCATTTCCTGCTGCCAGGCGGTGACCTGCGCCTCGATTTCAGCCAGTTGCCGTTTGGGTCCGTCCTTGGTGGCTTCGAAGACCGTCGCGGCCTCCCAGTGGGCCTCCTCGTGGTGCCGCTTCGCGAATGCCTCCGCTTCATCGAACCGGCCAGTGATGTCTCCGCGCGATTCGGCGTACTGCCGCTGGGCCGCCGCCCGGTCGGCCGCGTAGGTGTCCTCGGTCCGGCGGACCGCGACGGTGTATTGCGACTCGATGGTCTCTCGCTGTTCGCGGCAGGTTTCCTCGAGGTGGCCTTGGGCCTGCTCGGATTGTTTTTGAATGGCCGCCTGTCGCGAGGAATAGACCGACGGGATTTGTTCCTCGGCGGGGACGCGCTGGGCAACCAGCTCCATCAAACGGCTCAGCAGTTCTGCCGGACGCTCGGGCGACAGGCCATCGAGGGATTCGTACTGCTCGTTCATCTTGGATCCATCTTCGCTACGTCTCACTGCAATCGCGTTGGGCCCTGGCCAGGATCTGCTGCAAGCCGTGGACTGCGTCTAGGGCCCGCCGAAGCCGTGGCTCCAGGGCCAGGAGGTAGTCCTCCTCGAGGCGGGCGCGGGCCGCGTCATTCCAGTGTTCGGCCGTCGCGTGTCTGGCCTTCTGAAGCGTCTCCAGAGCCAACTCGAGTCGGGCCGCGCCGGTCGTCAGGTTGCAGGTCCTCATGCTGAGGGTTCCTCGATGGGGTATGGCTGCTCTTCTCGCTTGCCGGTTCCGACGGCGACGCCAGGGCCCCGGCTGAAGAGGGTATCGCTTCGTCGCCGGCGGCTGTGCCCGCCGGCAGTTCGGCCTCGACGGTGTCGATGCCCACGTAATGGTCCAGCGCGTTGCGCAAACGTTCCATCAAGGCGACGGCGCGGGGCAAGTCGGCCTCCAGCCACTGCGCAAGAGGGCCGACGTCGCCCCTGTATTCCAGCACGGCCTGGGAGATTTCCCAGGACCAGCGGCGGACCGTTTCCACTTTTTCCTGGGCCAGGGCCAATCGCCGCTTCGCCAGTTCCAGGGCCTTCTTCTCGTCGTAGCAGCCCGGACGGTGGTCGGCCACGCGGAACATCTGCTTCCGCTCCAGCGCCACCCTTGCCTCGGAAACCTGCTGGTAGCCGCGGCGGACCTGCTCGTTCCAGTAGTTCTTGCAATCGTGTTGGATCCACTCGACCGCGCGGTGGATTTCCATCGCCAATTCATCCAGGGCGACGGAAGCCGAGTCGTGGAACTCGCGCAGCGCGTGGGCGAACTGGTCCACGGCGTCCAACGACTTCACGTCCGCGGAATGGCCCTTCACGGCGTCACCTATCTTTCGCGCAGGTATTCCTCGATCGCTTCCGCCTTGCGGAGCAGATAGGGAATCTGCTGGTTGGTCAGCTCGACGAACTTCGCGATCACCCGCACCTGCTGCTCGAATTCCGCGACGAATTTCTTGTTTTCCTGGTCGCGCCACGTGGTGCCCAGAGCGAGCAACTGCGAGTTGAGCGTCGTGATGCGGTCTTGAACATCCAGGTTGAACTTCTTGAGGTTCTGGGCAAATCGTCTGAGTTCGTCCGGGTCTACGATGGCCTGTGGCATGCGGTCCTCTTCCGCCAAACGGGAAAGCCGGCCGAACCGCCGGTCCAGAACCTCATTATAAGGCCGCACACGGGCACCAGCCAGCGACGGTGCCGGCCGTTTTGGGGGTGAGGATCGCGGATGGAATGCTCTCTACGTCGTCGCCACCGCCGTTGCGTCCTCGATTCGGCTCTCAGCGCGGCTGGTGTCGATCGACATCTGGAGCGTCACGCTCCAGCGGCCGTCGGCGTCGGGCAGAACGAACCAGTGCGGCTGGACGGCGACCGACTGGTGCACCAGTTCAAAGCCGCCTTCCGACTGGCTGACGCTCTCCACCGGAAAAGCCCAGAAGTGCGTGGGGCGCGAGGCCTTCAGGCCGACGTCGATGCCCAGCCACTCGTCCACCAGACCGAGGCCCTCGACGTCGCTCAGATCGAGCCGCGTGCCAAGCTGCCCCAGACGCCTGCCGTGGTTGTCGCGGAAGTAGCGGTCGTCGGCCCCCGCCGGCATGCCGGCGAAATTCAATTCGACGGCGAAGTGGAGGGGGATGTCGTTGTGAAGCCCCTCCAGGAGATAAGCGATTTCCAGCTTGGAACTACCCGCATTGAGGGTAACGCCCTTGGTGATCCGCAACGGAATGCCGAAGGCCGCACCGTCGCGGACGAGCATGATCTGGATGCGGTCGGGGTTGCGGCGAAGTCTCGCCTCGAAATCGCCGCGGACGAAGTCGCCCCGCTGGGCCGCCTGGCCAGAGGCGACGGCTTCGAGCGTGGCGTGATTGTCGTAGAACAGGTCGACGAGGCTCTTGCGCGGGAAGCTGTCGTACTGGATCCGCTGGTCGAGTCCTTCCTGCTTGCAGATGATCCGGTCGTGGATGCTGGCGCAGTGCTCGTTGCCGTTCCTGCCGCCGGCAAGCACCTTGCGATGATACGCCTCGGGCTGCCGGGTGAGCGTCGCCAGGAGGTTGTGGGCGATGGAGCGGACATCGAGTTCGTAGAGGTGCCCGCCGGCATTGGGGTTGATCAGGGCGATCAATTTATCGTTGGCAAGCTCGACTTCCTGGCGTGCATCGAAGTTAAGGTCTTCGGCCTTGGCCTCGATCCAGCGGTCGGGCCGGCGCAGGGCACGGTCGATGAGATTCTCGGCGCGAATCAGCTTCTCGTAGACGGCGTTTCGCAGGTGGGGCAGATAGATGCCGCCGAATGCGCCGTGCCAGTAGCCGCAGTTGCACTGGCCGCGGTAAAGTTCGGTCCTGGCCTCGTCGATCAGCTCGCCCGCGATGCCGGACTGCAGGGCGTCGTCGAGGCGGCGGCTGACGCGCATCATCCGCGCGTACATCTCGTCGGCCTCGGGGTATCGCACCTTAAAGTTGCGCCAATTCCCGCCGCGGACGAACCGCTTGAGCGAGGGCCAGCGGGGATCATCGGCAATCTCATGCGAGACGCGATCGTACTCGACCTGCTGCGTTACGGGCAAGACCCACTCGGTCATCTCGCGATAGCTGCAGTCGGGGAGGTAGATCTTGCCCAGCGGCGGTACGTTGTCGACCGTTTCGGCGAGCGTGGTCACCCGGATCCAGTCCTGGTTCCGGACGAGGGCGTCGAGGAACCGCTCCAGCCAGCGGTCGTGATAGCAGTGCTTGTGGGTCTGGGGCCAGGTGCCGAATTTCTCGCCATCGTCGCCGAAGACGACAACCGGGTTGTCGTGCTCTTCGGCGATGCCGCGGAGATACCCGATCGTTTCTTCCGGATCGGCGAAGGGGATCGTGTAGCGGAGGCGTTCGCTGCCGGGGAAGATCGAGACCACGCGGCCGTCGTCCTCCGTGGCGTAGTAGCCATGCAGGTCCGATTCGGTCAGCCCGGCGCAGCGGAAGTGAAAATCGTCAAGCACGGTATACTCGATGCCCGCGGAGGAAACGTCGCGGCCGAAGGACTGTTCCCAGACGCGTTCGGCAATCCACATGCCGCGGACGCGGGCGCCGAGCCGGTTTTCGAGCCAGCGGGTGTAGGTGCGGATCTGGCCGATGCGGTCGCGCGCGGGGAGCATCGCCAGGATCGGCTCGAAGAAGGCCCCGCCGATGATCTCGATCCGTCCTTGGGCGACGAGATCGGCAAGCCCATCGACATACTCAGGATGGTGCTCGTTGAGCCACTCCATGAGCGAGCCGCTGGTGTGGAGTGCGATCTTCAGCGACTCGTAACGGGAAAACACGTCGAGGAAGGGCCGGTAGCTTTCCTGGTAGGCCTGCTCGAAGACGTGGTGGAAGTTGCCGATCGGTTGATGATTGTGGAGAACGAGTGCAAGTCGGACGGTCTTGGCCATAATATCGCTGCGCTACTTGGTAAAATGGGGAGGGCTGCGTCGGGACTCCGGAGCAATGCCGGAAATTGCACGGAGTTGTTTTTTTAATCGGCAGCCGCGGTCCAAATTATCCAGTTCCCCTGGTTGGAATATCTTGTGGCTCATGAAGCTCGTAGATCTCGACCTCCCGTAGGAAGGCCGCTGCTTCTTCGGGGGTAACCGGATTGATGTAAAAGCCGGTACCCCACTCAAAACCTGCCGCCTTCGTCAAGCTCGGCATAATCTCAATATGCCAGTGATAGTGGCCCAGCTCCTGTGTGTCAAAGGGAGCCGTGTGAATAATATAGTTGTAGGCCGGCTGGTCCAAGGCGGCTTCGATCTTGGCGATCACCTGCTTCATCACGCCGGAAAGCTCGTCCACGGCGTTCTTCTGGATGTTCTCGTAGTGGCTGGAATGCACTTTCGGCAGGATCCAGGTCTCAAATGGGAACCGGCTGGCAAAGGGGCAGAACGCGACGAAGCCGGGCGAGTCGACCACGATCCGCTTTTCAGTCGCCAGCTCCTGCTGGATCATGTCGCAGTAGACGCACCGGCCGCGGTAGTTGTAGAACTCCAGGGAGCCGGTCATTTCCTCCCAGACATTGATCGGGACGATGGGAGTCACGATGAGCTGGCTGTGGGTATGCTCCAGCGAAGCCCCGGCGGCCGCCCCCACGTTCTTGAAAATCATCCCGTAGACCAGCCGGCGGTCCTTCTTGAGATCCACCAGCCGATCGCGATAGACCCAGAGGACCTCGCGCAATTGTTCCTCGGAAAGCTGCGAGGTGCTGAACAGGTGTTTGGGCGTCTCGATGATAACTTCGTGGGCGCCGACGCCCCGCATCATGTCGTAGATCCCTTCGCCGCGCTTGTTGAGATCTCCCTCGATCTCCAAGGCGGGGAACTTGTTGGGCACGACGCGGACCCGCCATCCTTCCCGGTTGCGGTGGCTGCCCGGATTACGATAGGCGATGATCTCGCCGGGGGTCTTATCTTCGTGTCCCTCGCAGAAGGGGCAAAACCGGCCCGTGCGGAGCCGGGGCGACGAATCGAAGTCGTGCGGCCGCTTGGCGCGGCTTTTGGCCACGATTACCCAGCGGCCGACAATGGGGTCTTTTCGCAGGTCAGGCATCGTCGCTTATCTCTCTAGGCTTGCCACATAATCATCTCGTAATCCGGCGAGGGGACCGTGGTTTCGATCGCACCTTCGTGCGGCACCCGCTGGATCGACGCCGAGCCGCGGACCAGCTCGACGCAGAAGTGGATCGGGTCGTCGGTGGTCACGGCCAGGCTGCGGAACGGCACGGCCAACTCGAACACCAGGTCGCCTGCCGCTTCCACGCCCGACTCGGCGACCGGCACGCCGTCGTGGTGCAACTGCGAGGCGACGCCCTTGCGTGCCGGATGCGTCACGAGGACCTCGAACCCTTCCGGCTGGAAGAACCGCAGGCGGACCTGATCGACATCGCCGAGCCGCTCGCGGAACGGCCCTCCCCGCGCGTCCAACCGCACCAGGAGCCGCTCGGTGTCGAATCCGAAGTACAGGTCCGAGATCAACCCCTCGTCGGCCATGCTCATCGTGCCGCGCCCGCCGCGGCAGGCGTAGTGGCCGGAGTTGATCCACTCGAAGTAGGTCCGGCGGCCGTCCACCTTGACCTTGAGCAGACCGGTGGGCACCGTGTGGGGCCTGTGCCGGAACGGCTGGCTGATCGGCCGCGCCAGCTCGCTGGGCGGCTGCTCGCCCAATACGGTGTAGACGTTCTGGAGGTGCTTGCGGAAGAGCCGGTCGAAGAGGGCATCCTGAGCGCTGGTGTGCGAATCGCCGAACCACCAGAACCAGTCGCTCCCTTCGGCGATGTAGAGTTCCTCCCAGGCGCGCTGGATCTCGTCCGGCGTGCGGGCCTTGCGGCGGGTCGCTTCGACGAGGTGCTTGCGGGTCTGGTCGAGCAAGTCCCACGCCCGGTTGCACTCGGGGTGTCCGATCCAGATCGCGAAGTTGTGCTGGATCCAGCTCCCGGGGAAAAGATGGGCGATCTTGTCGGTGGCCGGCCACCGCGCCAGGTAGTCGCAGATCCGCACGGGCGTGATCTTCGGGTGCTCGACCACGCGGCGATAGAGCTTCCGCAGAAAGTCCACGCCGGCGTTGGGATAGTACTCCCAGCAGTTCTCCCCGTCGAGGACAATGCTCACCAGCGACGGGCGGTGGCCGGCATTGCCTCCGGTCGCCCGTCCGATCGCCTCGATCTTGCCGACGAAATCCTCGACGGCGTGGTCGGCCAGGTAGCGCTGGTAGTGGAACCCGATCTGGTCGCTCATGGCGTGGTCG
Organism: Pirellulales bacterium; assembly: GCA_013360685.1. Taxonomy (GTDB): domain Bacteria; phylum Planctomycetota; class Planctomycetia; order Pirellulales; family Thermoguttaceae; genus JABWBD01. The sequence goes on along the minus strand of JABWBD010000259.1, from coordinate 3,125 downwards.
CGGAAGACGATCTGCAGCGAGCGGCCCCCCTCTTCGGCCCGCCAGGGGCGGTAGAGCATCTCCGGATTGCGGAGGAATCCGTTGGCGTCGCGCGAGATCCAGCCGTCGGTCGAGCAGGAGAGGATCTCCTCGTCGGTGGCAATCCACTGGATGCCGGAGTCGGCGATCAAAGGGACGATCCCCTGGCAGACGGAACCTTCCGAAGGCCACATTCCGCGAGGCTTCTGGCCGAAGAGCTTTTCGTGGGACTCGACGGCCCGGCGGACGTGCTCGCGGGCGTCGTCGGGATAGCCGTCCAGGGCCTGGGGAAGCGCGACCTCCGGCATGGCCCGGCGGGCCAGGCGTTTGTCCCAGAGGAGCGGGAGGATGGGATGATAGAACGGCGTGGTTGTCAGTTCAAGCTGGCCGCGCTGCTGGAGCTCGCGGTGGAGCGGAATGACCTCGCCGAGCAGCTCGAACTGCTTGTCGAGCAACCACTGTTTCTCTCCTTCGGTCCAGAACCGCCCTTTCTTCCGGAAGGCAGCCAGGTCCGGGTCCTTTTCGAAAGCAAGCGGATGGATCCAGACCAGGTTCGCCCAGCAGACCAGATCGATGAGGTCGCGTTTCGTGAACCGTTTTCTGGCCCGCTCCGCCGGGTCGACCGAAAAGCCTCGCTTCAAGTAGAGCTCGTGATACCGGGCGAACGGCCGGATCATCTGGTCGGGATGGGCCATGAAGAAATTGTCAAGGAGGTAATTCAAATCCTCCTCGGAGAGGCCCTCTGCCGGCGCACGCGAGACGCGGAGGTGGCGGTCCTGGTGGCCGTGGTCGGTGTAGGCAAGAATCTGGTTGAGCAGGCTGGGGACCAGGTTGATCGTGGCGTGCATCTCGGGGAGTTCCTTGAGAAGCATCGCCATTCCCCAGTAGTCCTTGGTGCCGTGCAGGCGGACCCAAGGCATCGGGTTGTCCTGGCCGACATCGTCCGGATAGTAGGGCTGATGCTGATGCCAGAAAAACGCCAGCGAGACCTCGTGCATGGCTCTCCTTCGCTCGTTCCACCGGCTTCCCACAGGCTTGCCGGGAAGCACACTCCGTTGGTAGCCGAATTCGTGAGAATTCGGGTCTCGTCACATCTCCCAACCCCTCTCCGAACTCTGACGAGTTCGGCTACACGGGGGCCAACTCGGCCGCGCCGCCCGAGCGTACTCGCGAGGCGATCTGCTCGTACAACTTCACATACTGTTTCGCGCTGCGCGACCACGACCAATCCTGACGCATCCCCGTGCCGATCAACTGGCCCCAGACCTCCGGACGCCGGTAGGCGTCGACAGCGCGAGCAAGCGTTTCGCTCAGGGCCAAGGGGTTGTCTTCGCGGAAGCTGAAACCGTTGGCAGTCCCGGCGGCCAGCGTCTGCGGGGTGGCATCGACGATCGTGTCGGCCAGCCCGCCGGTCTCCCGGACCACGGGAACCGTGCCGTACTTGAGGCTGTACATCTGGTTCAGCCCGCAGGGTTCGTAGCGGCTGGGCATCAGGAAGAGGTCGGCGCCGGCCTCGATGCGATGGGCCAAGGGATCGGAGAACTCCAAGCGGACGGCGACCTTGTCGGGATGCCGTTGGGCCAGGTCTTTGAACAACTCATGGTAGATCGGTTCACCCTTGCCCAGGATGACCCACTGGGCGTCGTTCCTGGCGACCCATTCGGGGATGACTTTCGCGACGAGGTCAAAACCTTTCTGGTCGGCCAGTCGCCCGATCATGCCGATCAGAGGTGCGCCGGCCCGCTGCGGCAACCCCATCTCGGCCTGGAGCGCGGCCTTGCAGACCGGCTTGCCCAGGGCCACCGTGTCGACCTGGTAGTTCGCGGCCAGCAGCGGGTCGGTGTCGGGATTCCACTCGGATTCGTCAATGCCGTTGAGAATGCCGGACAACACGTCGCGACGCGACTGCAGCACCCCTTCCAGGCCGCAGCCGAAAGCCGGGTTCTGGATTTCCAGGGCATAGCGCGGGCTGACGGTGCTCAGCGCATCGGCAAAGACCAACCCGGTCTTCAGCAGGTTCAATTTCCCGTAGTACTCCATCTGGTGCCAATTGAAGTACTTCCAATCCAGCCCCGTCAACAGCATGTCCCAGTGCCAGAACTGTCCCTGGTAGGCCATATTGTGAACGGTGAAGAGGCTTGCCGTCTGGCGGTAGCGGGGCAGATTGCGATATTCGATCTTCAGGTAGGCCGGAATCAGGCCGGTCTGCCAGTCGTTGGCGTGGATGACGTCCACCTGGAGTTCCAGCAACCGGACCGCTTCGAGGACCGCACGCGAGAAGAAGACAAACCGCTCGCAATTGTCGGTGAAGTCCTTTCCGTTCAGTCGGTAGAGTTCCTCGCGATCGAAGTAGTAGTCCTGCTGAATCAGGTAGACCGGAACGTCGGCGCCGGGCAGCTTGGAGCGGAGCAGGTGGCCGGTGACCGTCTTGCTCCCGATCGGCACGATGAAGTCGATCCCCATCGGTGCGGTCGGCAGACCGCAATAGCGGGCCTGGCGGTAGGCAGGCAGAATGAGGACCGCTTCGTGTCCGAGCCGGGCCAACTCCACCGGCAGGGCAGAACAGACGTCCGCCAATCCGCCGGTCTTGGCAAAAGGCACCGCCTCGCTTGTGGCAATCAGAATCTTCACCGCAGGCTCCGTCTCAATGGGGTGGAAACAGGTTCCGACTCCGCCACCTCCCTCCAGCTGCACATGCCGCACCCCTCAGAACAATCCCAGCCAGAACTCCGAACCTGTTGAGGCTATCAGAAACCGGTGGAAAGACAAACAGGAATTCAGCTTACCCAGATTACCAGGCCGATGCCGAAGAGGTTCCGCGGTTCATTTTACCATTGCAGCCGGATTGGTTGGTAGCGGACCGTTTTTCGCGATTCAACCTGATCCGAACAATCCTCCGAGAAAGTTTACGTTGTGGATAGGGGATGTGGAGGCAACCCGGGCAGAATTTCTGCGTGGTTCAGATTTGAGCATCGGTGGGTTACCGAAGTAGGTCCCGTTTGCCGAGTTTGTCATTACCCACAACTTGGCATTCGATTGGAGAGCGGAATCGCAGGGGCGTTTACGCCCCTTGTTCCGCCGAAGGCGGTCGAGGCCCGTGCTTTAGC
>JABWBD010000009.1 GCA_013360685.1 Pirellulales bacterium | reverse complement strand
AGGCCATATTCATCGTAGCCTGGGGAGAATCCCTTGCCATTACCCACAACTTGCATACCGTTACGCTTGCGTGGTACGGCCATTCATGGCCGTTTTTCCGCCGCAGGCGGTGGAGGCCCGCCGTTTACGGCGGGCTCCGTGGGGCAACCGCGACAAAAATGGGCGGGGGATGGTCGGGCAAACCCGTGCTGAAGCACGGGCCTCCACCGCCTGCGGCGGAACAAGGGGCGTAAACGCCCCTCTTACTGCGCTGATGGCGGAGAGCCGGACGGTTTGGCTCTCGACCCTCGACTTTCGGCCGTTCGTGGCCGACACGAAGAAAGACTCCCGGCCCCGTCCGTCGAAACCTCTCAGAAACCGGCTCCGCCCAAGCGGGATACGAGCGCCTCGGAGAGGACCACGATGTCCTCGACACAGAAGAACTCGGCGATGTTGCCGGGCAGCAGCAGCGTCGCCGAGGGCGGGAACTCGTCGTCCGCGGCATGCCAGAGGAGCCGGAGCGACACTCTGGGAAACGCCTGGAACTCGTAGGCCAGATCGCCGCCGGCCGCCGGTTGCCCTCCAAGGCTCTTGCACGCCTTGTCGAGCGTGTCCGCGTTTCGGCCGACTTTCGCACACAGCCGCCGGACGACCCGCCCCTGATAGACGCCGGCATAGGTCCGGCCCGACGGAAGATCGGCGAAGGTGATCTCCGGGTCGCGGGGTTCGGGGCGGGCGACGACGGCGAGGTAGTGCAGGGAGAGAACGCTCCAAACCGGGCCCACGGGCAGTCCGCCGGATGTCGTGATCCGTTGTGCGGGCGGATCGACCGTCCATGGGTCGTTGAGGACGGGCAATCGCCAGCCGCCGGCGCATGGCTCGCCTCCCAACCACCGCACCTGCTCGTCCGATTGGCCGCCGAGGTCTGCGAAGGCCCTGCGGACCGCCTCGGCGTAGTTGTCCTGAGGGCCGGGGATGTCCTGCCGGTTCTGTCCGCGGGTCGTGGATTTCATGGAGTCGAACGAAAACGCGGGGCGGCGTTGGGGATCATTGGTCAAAGAGCAAGCGGGCCCGGTTCCTGGCGGTCTCGGTCTCCCAGCCGGCTTGCGCCGGACCGAGAGCGCGCTGGCGCTGCGCGCCGGTCTCGCAGGTCATGCGTGCCAGGCGGTCCGCGTCGCGGAGTATCCGGGAGTCCGCCGTGTCGAGCCGTGCCGGAGTCGGCCAACTCCGCAACAGGGTCCATACCTGCTGGATGGCGTGCTCCTCCAACCCGGTGTTGCGAAGGATCTCGGTCAGCCGGCCGGCGGCCTGCGTTCCGGCAAGGCACGCCTCCGGTTCGCTGCGGACGAAAGGGAGCAAGATCGCGGCCGCAAGGACGCAGCGCGGATCGGCGCCGGCCTCCGCGAGCAGTTGCTTGGCGTGCTGGAAGATAAGCAGGGCCTCGGCCTGCCGCGGGTCTTCGGGAAAGGCTTTTTCGACGGCAAGCACCAATCCGGAGGCGAACCCGGATTCGGCATCGACCGGTCCCGACGCGGCCGCTCCGGTACACTCCTCCGCGTAGGCGCACCACTGCGCGCACTCGAGCGATTTCTTGGGGTTGGCAAAACGATGGCCGCAGGCGCGGCACCGCTGCGTATTCTCATCCTTGAAAAACTCGACGGGCGAGTTGCACCGCGGGCAGGGTATCTCGAAAGCGACCCCGCCCTTCCAGTATCTCCAATCCTGACCGGGGCAGCGCATCGGTGATCTCGTGGGACAGCGGGAACGTTGAGCCTGGTTATTGGTTACATCGCAGTATACCCGTACGCCGGTTAGAAGGAATGTCGGACGTGTCAGAAAACCTTGCGATGTTTCACATCGTGTCCTGATGCCTGATTCGTCGATTGGCCTATTGAGCGTTTGGCGGATTCGCCAAGCAGCCACTTGGGAAAGCAGCCCTCACGCATCGGAGTGTCGAAGGATTCCAAGTTGCGCCGATACTGGCTTTTGACAGGATCGCTGCGAATAATACTTCACTTCCGCAGAAATGATCTCTACTGGATTTCTAACGCTTGACGAAACTCGAAAACGCAACTACGGTAAACGTCTGACTTGGCGGCGCAATGTTTTCGAAGCTCTCCCAAATGCCAGCGATCGACCGCGAAACGGTCCGCGTAATGCTCCATCGTACGGGATTGCTCGCTCCCACGGCACACCGTTGTCCGGCAGAAATGAATGTCGAGTCCAGCTCGATTTGACCACTCCATGAAGCTCGCCATTGTTGGCAAAGGCGGCGTTGGCAAGACGACTTTGGCTGCGGCCCTGGCTCGGCGGTCGGGCGCGCGGAACCGCGCCGTGATCGCGGTCGATGCGGATCCCGATGGCAATCTGGCGGCGGCGCTAGGTGTTGCCGAAGACAGGGTTCCCGCGCCTATCGTCCAGATGAAGGAACTCATCCGCGAGCGGACCGGCGCCGGCGAAACAGGGGGCGGATTGATGTTTACGCTCAATCCGCGCGTCGACGACTTGCCCGACCGGTTCTCCGTGGATGCTCGCGGCGTGCGGCTGTTCGTCTTGGGGACGGTGGAGACCGGCGGCCAAGGCTGCATGTGTCCGGCCGGGGCGGTGCTGAAAGCCCTTCTGCAGCACCTCTTGCTGCGCGTGCCGGACGACGTGATCCTCGACATGGAAGCGGGCCTGGAGCACCTGGGGCGGGCCTCGGCCCGCGGCGTCGATGCGATGATCGCGGTCGTGGAGCCGGGGATGCGGAGCGTGCAGACCGCCAGGCGCGTCAAGTCGCTCTCAGCGGACATCGGGATCACTTCGCCTTTTGTCGTCGCAAACCGCATTCGCAGCCGCGATCAGGAAGACGCGCTGCGGGAGTCGCTCGACGGGTTCACGATTCTGGGCTCGATCCCTTATTGCCCCGAACTGGTCAGCACGGACCTGGCAGGCCTTCCCGTGGAACTGGGGCAAGGGCCTTTTGCCGAGGCAATCGATCGGATCGGGGAAGCATTGGAGCAACGTTGGTCACCAACTCCGGCAAAGGCGGACTAGGGCGCGTCGGGCGCGGTTCCGCCCCACCCGGAAAGCAATCCTGAAAGGGGACATGCATGGCAGAGCGGAAGCAACGGTCGGTAGATCCGGCCTCGTTGGAGATGTTGGACCTGGCTGCCGCGGCGGAGATCCAGACGGCCTGGGACAGGCTCGACGCCCAGAAGACCCAGTGCCGCTTCGGCCGCGAAGGGCTCTGCTGCCGGCACTGCTTCATGGGGCCGTGCCGTGTCACCGAGGACGGCCGGGGAGCCCAGCAAGGGGTGTGCGGGGCGACGGCCGATACGATCGTTGCGAGAAACCTGCTGCGGCATATTGCAGCGGGCACAGCCGCCCACTCCGACCATGGACGAGAAATCGTTCGCGCACTGCTCGTGGCGGCGGAAGGCAAATCGCCGGTCTACCAGATCCGCGGCCGGGCGAAGCTTCATGCCTTGGCCGATGAATTCGGCATCAGCCGGGAGGGCCGCAGCGACAACGAGATCGCCAAGGAACTGGGAAAGCTGCTGCTGGACGAGTTCGGCAAGCAAGACGGCGAACTGGTCAACACGCGGCGGGCGCCCGAGGCCCAACAGAAGAACTGGGCCCGGTCCGGCGGCGTGCCTCGCGGCATCGACCGCGAGGTGGTCACCGGGCTGCACACGACGACCATGGGAGTGGACAGCGATCCCGAGCACTTGCTCCTGGCCGCCGCGCGCACGGCGCTGACCGACGGCTGGGGCGGCTCGATGATCGGCACGGACGTGTCCGACGTGCTCTTCGGCCAGCCCCACCCCTTGCGGGCGCGGGTGAATCTCGGCGTGCTCAAGAAGGATGAAGTGAATATCCTCGTCCACGGCCACGAGCCGACCCTTTCCGACGTCATGGTCGCCGCCACCCGCGACCCGGCCCTTCTCGCCGAAGCCCGGGCCAAGGGGGCCAAGGGAATCAACCTCGCGGGGATCTGCTGCACGGCCAACGAGATCCTGATGCGCCACGGAGTGCCGATTGCCGGCAATTTCCTGCAGCAGGAACTGGCCCTGATGACCGGGGCGGTCGACGTGATGCTCGTCGACGTGCAGTGTGTCTTCCCGGCGCTGACCGAGTTTCAGAGGTGCTTTCATACCAAGGTCATCTCCACCAGCCCGAAAGCCGATTTCCGCGAGACCCTGCACCTTCCCTTCCACGAAGAAACCGCCTGGGAGACGGCCAAGCAGATCGTCCGCGAAGCGATCGATGCTTTCACCCGCCGGGAACAAGGCAAGGTCCACATCCCCGATATCCAACAGGGGCTGGTGGCCGGATTCACGAAGGAAGTGGTCTCCGAGATCCTCGGAGGACGGTATCGGCCGAGCTACCGGCCGCTGAACGACGCGATCCAGGCGGGCCGCATCCGGGGCGTGGCCGGCGTGGTGGGCTGCAACAATCCCAAGTTCCCGCAAGACGAGTGCCATCTGGCGATGGTCAAGGAGCTGATCCGCAACGAGGTCCTGGTCGTCCAGACCGGCTGCAGTGCAATCGCCTGCGGCAAGGGCGGGCTGCTGACGCCCGAGGCCGCCGAACGCTACGCCGGCAAGGGCTTGCAGGAGGTCTGCCGCGCGGTCGGCATCCCGCCGGTCTTGCACCTGGGGAGCTGCGTGGACAACAGCCGGATTCTCACCGCCTGCGCGGAGATGGTGGCCGAAGGGGGCATCGGCGACTCTTTCGACAAATTGCCGGTGGCTGGCGCCGCGCCGGAGTGGATGAGCGAGAAAGCGATCACGATCGGGATGTACTTCGTCGCCAGCGGCATCTCGGTGGTGATCGGCCAGTCGCTGCCGGTCGAAGGAAGCCAGTTCGTCGTCAACTTCCTGACCCGGACCCTCGAAAAACACTTCGGCGCCACGTGGGCGTTCGAGCCCGATCCGGTGGCCGCGGCGCGGAGGATGATCGACCACATCGACCGCAAGCGCGCAGACCTGAGTCTGCCGCCGCCGATGTACGAGGTCCCCTACGCCCCGCAGCACTTGGAGGCGGCGGCGACGGCGTAGCGCGGGAGACGGGGGCGAACAGTGGAGTATTGGAGTGCTGGAGTGTTGGGTGACGGGACGACGGATGGGTGGATCGAAGACCCCGTCACTCCACAAACACTCGCGGAGCAAGCTTGATTCGATTCCCAAGGTAGCGGGAGAGAACACGTCATGTCGAAGCAGGTCTTTACCCAGGTGATCCGCGGGGCGCACCAGTGGGTGAAACAAGCGGAAGAATCGCTCGAGAAGGCCCTGGCCGAGTACGGACCCGGCAAGCGGATCGGCTGGGACACGCAGACCTCGTACAGCCTGCCGATGTCGTACTCACTCATGGGCCTGGAGGTGAAGACGCTCGGCGAACTGAAGGCGCAGGTGGAACACGCCCGCGAGCTCTTGAAGCCGATCCCGTCCGACGAGCTCTGGCTGCCGTACCTGGGCGACGGGCTGGACGCCGGAGCGGCCACCATGCTGGCCCAGGAGGCGCTGGTCGCCTTGCGGACGGTCAACGGGTACGTCACCCCGCCCGGCTGGCAGGGCTTCATCTCCGACACGATCATGCGCGAGTTGGGCATCCAGCTCGTCGATGGCCGGATGCCCGGATTCGCCTTGATCCTTGGACCGGCGCCGAGCACCGAGATCGCCGTCCGCACCGTCCGCGAGCTGCAGAAGCGGAGCATCCTCACCTTCCTCTGCGCGAACCGCGAAGGCCGCACGGCGCGGGAGCAGATGGTCGAAGGGGGCGTGTTCAACGACGACGCCTCGCTGAAGGAATGCTGGGACTTGTACGTGGTGCCCGTCGGCCCGGACAGTCTCGACGCCATCTACGTGCTGAACTGGTCGATCCGCAGCGCGCTGACCTTCGGTGGCCACAAGCGGGGCGAAGCCCGCAAGTGCCTCGATTACACCAAGCGGCGGATCCACGCCTTCGGGATCGCGTTCGGTGAGATTTCCGACGACTGGTACGCGGCCGGCGCCGGCGCGATCCTGATGGGCTATCCGGTGATCTCCGATTCGACCACCACGCCGGAGATCCGGCCCACCGGCGTGACCGTCCGCGAAGAGATCGTCGTTCAGACCGACTACGAGCAACTCGTGCCCACCTGCATCGACACCCGCGCCGTGAAGGTGAAAGTGGAGAAGATCGACATCCCGGTCGGCTACGCGGCGGCCTTCGAAGGGGAACGGGTCCGCAAGGAGGACATGCACGTCCAGTTCGGCTACAAGTACTCCGACGCCGTGGAGTATGTCCATACGGCCGACGGCAGCGAGGTCCGCGACGCTGATATCCAGGTGACCGGCCCCGATTTCGACACCGTCAAGGAAGGCGGCGCGCTGCCGCTGTCGGTCGAGGTGCTTGTCGCAGGGCGGAAGATGCAGCGGGACTTCGAGGGGATCCTCGAGCGGCAAATCCACCGCTGGCTCAGCCATGCCATGGGCTTTATGCACACCGGGCAGCGCGACCAGCTCTGGTGCCGCGTGAGCAAGAAGGCCTTTGCAGCGGGGCTGCGGCTGAGGCACCTGGGAACGATCCTGCACGCCAAGATCCACGACGAATATGCCGGGATCGTCGACAAGGTGGCCGTGCGGATCAGCACCGATCCGGAGACCGTCCGGGCCAAGGCGGCCGAAGCCCGCAACGCCTTCCGCCTCCGTGACGACCGCATCGCCGGCATGACGGACGAGTCGGTTGACACCTTTTATAGCTGCACGATCTGCCAGAGCTACGCCCCGGACCACGTCTGCGTGATCACGCCCCAGCGACTCGGGCTCTGCGGAGCGTACAACTGGCTCGACGGGCGGGCCAACTTCGAAATCAACCCCACCGGCCCGAACCAGCCAATCGCCAAGGGGCGGACGATCGATGTGGGCAAGGGAGAATGGGAGGGGGTCAACAGGTTCGTCTACCAGTACTCGAACCATAAGATCGAGCGGTTCTGCGCCTATAGCCTCATGGAGGCCCCGATGACCAGTTGCGGCTGCTTCGAGTGCATCGTCGCCGTGCTGCCGCTGGCCAATGGGATCATGATCGTCAACCGCGAGCACTCGGCGGTCACGCCCTGCGGCATGACCTTCGGCGACCTGGCTTCGGTCACCGGCGGCGGCGCCCAGACGCCCGGTTTTGTGGGCGTCGGCCGGCTCTATCTCACCAGCCCGAAATTCCTCTCCGCCGACGGCGGCGCCAAGCGGATCGTCTGGATGCCCAAGGGCCTGAAGAACGACATTCGCGACCGGCTCCAGACGGAGGCGGACCGGATCGGCGAGCCGGACCTGGTGGACAAGATCGCGACCGAGGAAGAGGCGTCGACCGAGGAAGAAGTGCTGGCCCATTTGGAGAAAGTTGGGCACCCTGCGCTGGCGTTGGGGCCGATCTTCTGAGGCAGGACCTTCGCCGAGGATCGGGGCGGTGAGGCGTTGGGGCACTGGAATGTTGGAATACTGGAACACTGGAATACTGGAACATTGGGGTACTGAGGCACTGAGGTAACGGGGTACAGGGTGTTGGGGGAATCGATGGAGTGTTCGGGCTAGGCCATCATTCCAACATTCCAACATTCCATTCCCCCATTCCGCCACTGCGAGGAAAACGAACATGGCGCTGACCGGCCTGGAAATCTATAAACACCTGCCGAAGACGAACTGCAAGGACTGCGGGTTTCCCACCTGCCTGGCTTTTGCGATGAAAGTGGCGACCAAGCAGGTCGCCTTGGAGAAGTGCACCCACATCACGGCGGCGGGAGCCGCGGCATTGGAATCGGCGTCGCGGCCGCCTATCCAACTCGTGGTGATCGGCGCCGGGGAAGCCGAGGTCAAGATCGGCAACGAGACGCAGCTCTACCGGCACGAAGAGAAGTTCCACCGCCCGACTGCCGTGGCGGTGCGGATCTCCGACGCGCTGGACGAGGCCGCGCAGGCCGGGCGGGCCGAGGCGATCCGCAAGCTGGTGTTCGAGCGCGTGGGCATGCAGATCCGCGCGAACCTGGCGGCCGTGGACAACGAATCGGGCGACGCGGCCAGGTTCGAGAAGGCGGCGAAACTCGCTTCGGAGAAGTCGGGCCGGGCGGTCGTGCTGATCTCGGCCAAAGCGGCGAACCTTCGCCGGGCCGCCGCGGCCCTGTCGGGCCAACGTCCCTTGTTGTTCATCACGGATCCAACCGAAGCGGAAGCCGCCGCGCGGATCGCCAAGGACGAGAAATGCCCGCTGGCCATCCGAGCGGGCGGAGTCGAAGCGCTGGCCGAAGTGGCGCCGAAGGTTGCCGCGGCCGGCGTGGAGGAGATCGTGCTGGATCCGGGCACGCGCTGCGTGAAAGCGACGCTCGACGCACTGACGAAGATTCGCCGCGCGGCCCTGAAGAACTTCCGCGCGCTCGGCTATCCCACGGTCGCGCTCACCAGCGCCGTGGACCCGACGATGCAAGCGGTCGAGGCGAGCACATACGTGGCCAAGTACGCCGGGATCGTCGTGACCGACGCGATCGAGCCGTGGCAGATCCTGCCCGTGCTTACCACGCGGCAGGACATCTACACCGACCCGCAGAAGCCGGTGGCGGTCGAACCGCGGCTTTACGAGGTGGGCGGCGTGAGCGCCGAATCGCCGGTGCTGGTGACCACGAATTTCTCGCTCAGCTACTACTCGGTGGAGGGCGAAGTCGAGGCGAGCCGGGTGCCGGCCTACATCCTGGCAGTCGACACGGAGGGAACCTCGGTGCTCACCGCATGGGCTTCCGACAAGTTCAACGCCGAGTCGATCACCAAGGCGCTGAAGAAGTCGGACATCGAGAAGCGGCTCTCGCACCGCAAGCTGGTCTTACCGGGGTTTGTCGCCGTGTTGTCGGCCGGCGTGGAGGACGAGTCGGGCTGGTCGGTGATGATCGGACCGAAGGAAGCGTCGGGGTTGCCGAACTTCCTCAAGAAGCAGTGGGTGGCGTAGTTTTCCATCGGAAAGGCATCAACCACGATGTCAAGCTATCGCGTGCGATTCCAGCCGGAAGGCGCTTTGGCGACGGTCGAGGAGGGCCAGAGGCTCCTCGACGCGGCCCGCTCGGCGAACGTCTACGTGGGCGCGATTTGCGGAGGCGACGGGACCTGCGGGAAGTGCCGTCTCGTGGTCCGCGAGGGGGACGTGACGGGCGAGTCGACCGATTTTCTCACGGCGGACGAGATCCGGCACGGCTACGTGCTGGCCTGCCAGGTGACCCCGCAAAGCGACGTCGTCGTCGAGGTACCGCCGGAATCGCGGCTGAGCGGTTACGTGGGGATTTCCGAGGACAGCGACCGCTTCAGCGATTTTTCCGGCCGGGTGGCCGAACCGGTCCCTGAGGAACCCGATCCGCTGATCCGCAAGCTTTACGTCACTCTCCGCGAACCGACGCTCGAAGACCCGCTGGCCGACCAGGAGCGGCTGCTGGCGGCGATCGAGAGAGAACGTGCCGGGCCGTGGCAGATGGGGCTCAAGGTAGTGCGGGAATTGCCGCGCGTGGTCCGCCGGTTCGAGGCGAAGCGAACGAGCTGGAATTGGCGGTGGGACGGCCGTGTCACGGCGACGGTGGGGCTGCGGAAAGACGTGGGAGAGATCCTGGCGGTTGAGGCGGGCGATACGTCCGGGCGCAACTTCGGCCTGGCGCTGGATGTGGGCACCACGACCGTCGTGGCCCACCTGGTGGACCTCAACTCGGCCGTCACGTGTGAAGCAGCGGCCAAGTACAATTCCCAGATCAAGTTCGGCGGCGACGTGATCAGCCGGATCAACTACGCCCGGCTGACCGGCGGCGGCGAGGCGCTGCACCGGGCGATCATCGAGGACATCGACACGCTCATCGACGACCTGGTCCGGCGCGCCAAGGTGGGCCGTGGCGAAATCCACTGCGTCGTGGCGGCCGGAAATACGGCGATGGTCCATTTCCTGCTGGGCTTGGAGGCCGACCTGATCCGGCTCGCGCCGTTTGTGCCGGCCGCCGCGGCGCCGCCTCCCTTGCGGGCCGCGGAAGTCGGCATCCGCATCCATCCGCGCGGACTGCTCTACACGCTTCCCGCCGTGGGAAGCTACGTGGGCGGCGACATTACCGCCGGCGTTCTCGCCTGCGGCATGCACCGCCGCGAGGAGTTGGCGCTGTTGATCGACATCGGCACGAATGGTGAAGTGGTGCTGGGCAACCGCGATTTTCTCGTCGCCTGCTCCGCTTCCGCGGGGCCGGCGTTCGAGGGAGGCGCCGTGAGCTGCGGGATGCGGGCCGGCGCCGGGGCAATCGACCACGTGCGGATCGGGCGCGACACGCTGGCCGTCTTCAGCCGGACGATCGACGGACGGTCGCCGGTGGGCGTCTGCGGCACCGGCCTGATCGACGCCCTAGCCGAGATGTCGCTGGCCGGGCTGGTGGACCGCGGCGGCCGATTCCGGACCGAGCGGTCGCCGGACTGCTTCTGCCGGGGGGCGGAAGACGGCCGGCCAGGATTCCGGCTCGTCAACTCTCGCCGATCCGGCGGCGGCCGGGACATTGTGGTCACTCAGTGCGACGTGGAGAACCTCATCCGCACGAAGGGGGCCATCTACGCCGCGGTCGATTCCCTGGTGGAGTCGCTCGGCCTCTCGCTCACCGATATCCGCAAGGTCTACATCGCCGGCGGCTTCGGCAACCGGCTCGATCTGGAGAGTTGCGTGGCGATCGGTCTGTTGCCGGACCTGCCGGTCGACCGGTTCCGATTCATCGGCAACGGCTCGATCACCGGGGCGAAACTGGCCATGCTCAGCCATCGCCTTCTCGAAGAAGCCCATCTGCTTCGCAGCCGGATCACCTATCAGGAGCTGATGGCCGATCCGGCTTATATGGAACGATTCACCTCCGCCTGCTTCCTGCCGCACACGGATCTGTCCCGTTTCCCGTCGGTGGTGGAGCGATTCAACGGCCGAGCATGCGCGCCCGTTGAGGCGGACCCCATGGCAACATCAACCAGCGAGGTAACGACGTGACCCTCTCGATCGCGGTGGCCGGCAAAGGCGGCATTGGAAAAACGACGCTCTCGGCGCTCTTGATCCGTGCGTTGTGCGACGAAGAAATCAGCCCGGTCCTCGCCGTCGACGCGGACCCGAACTCCAACCTGGCCGAGGCGCTGGGCGTGGAGGCTTCGAGGACCCTCGCCGAGATCCGCGAACACGGCTCAAGCCCCGAAGGCTCGCCGGCCAGCGGCGTGGGCCGCGCGCGCGCGGTGGGCGACGAGATCCAGCGGTCGATCACCGAAGCGGCCGGCTTTGACCTCGTCACGATGGGGCGGCCGGAAGGGCCTCGCTGCTACTGCTATGTGAACAGTCTCTTGCGACGTTCCCTGGACGAACTGTCGCGGAATTACCGGGCCGTCGTCCTCGACAATGAAGCCGGCATGGAGCACCTCTCGCGGCGGACGACGAACGATATCGACGTGCTCATCGCCGTCATGAATCCCACGCTCCCTTCGATCCGTGCCGCGAAGCGGATCCTGGAACTGTCGCGCGAATTGCCGATCCGCATCGCGCGGCGGACCATCCTCGTCAACCGCGTCGGCGAGGACGGGCTGCCGGAAGAAATCGAAGAGGCGGTCGCCGCCCTGGATGGCGAGCGGCTCCCCGGCGTTCCCCAGGACGACGAACTGGAGCGATTGGGCGCTTTCGAACAGGACGTCTTCTGTCTGCCGGCGACCAGCCCCGCGCTGGCCGCGGTCCGCCGCGCGGTGGAAGAACTCTCCGCAAATACCTACTCCAAGACTTGACCGACCGGAGGAATCCCGTGGCAATCCCTGAACTGAAAGAGCGGTGGGCGGGGCGCATCAATCCCGTCACGATCGGAGCTACCCGTGCGGGAGGCGGCACCCGCGGCCGGACGATCACCGTCGGCGGCCAGATGGGCATCCCGTATCTCGACTTCGACGGGCAGACGCCGAATCCGCCGGTGATTGCGTTGGATGTGCTCGACCAGGCCCCGGCCGATTGGCCCGCGCCCCTGGCCGAGGTCTACCGCGATGTCTGGTCGGACCCGGCCGCCTGGGCCGTTCGCGCGAAGCAACTCGGCGCCGATCTGATCAACCTCCGCCTCGTCTCGACCCATCCCGATGAGGGCGACCGGTCGCCGGCCGAAGCGGCGGCGACGGTCCGCGCCGTGCTCGAAGCGGTCGACCTGCCGTTGATCATCTGGGGCTGCGACGTGCCGGCCAAGGACCAGATGGTGATGCCCAAGGTGGCCGAAGCCGCCCAAGGGGAGAACTGCTTGTTGGGCGCGGTCACCGAGGGAGACTACCGCACCCTGGCCGCGGCTGCCCAAGCCTACGGCCACAAGTTGATCGCCCTGGCTCCCTGCGATATCAACAAGCAGAAGCAGGTGAACATCCTCGTCAGCGACACCGGCTTTCCGCTGGAAGACGTGGTCATCTATCCGACGACGGCGGCGCTGGGCTACGGAATGGAATACGTCTATTCCATCCTCGAGCGCGGCCGGCTGGCTGCTCTGGCAGGCGACCGGCTGATGGCCCAGCCGGTGATCCTCGACGTCGGCTACGAGGCGTGGCGGACGAAGGAAGCCCGCAGCGGCGACGAAGTGGCGGCCACGTGGGGCAAGGCCGCCCAGCGAGGACCGGCCTGGGAGGCCGTCACCGCCGCCGACCTATTGCAGGGTGGGGCCGATATCCTTGTGATGCGCCATCCCGCGGCCGTCGAAGCGGTCCGCAAGCTGACCCGCGACCTGGTCGGCGAATCCGCAATGGCTGCCGCCGGGTGAATTCCATCATTCCATCACGCTATTCTTCACTACCGGGAGACCTTCCATGATCATTTTCAGTGAACGCATCAACGGCATGTACCGCGACGTCCGCGGCGCGATCGCCGAGCGGAACAAGTCGGTGATCCATCAGCTCGCCGAAGCCCAACTGGCCGGCGGGGCGGACGTGATGGACATCAACATCGGGCCGACCAAGGGAGATCCGGTCGAACACTTCGTCTGGCTGGCGCAAACCGTCCACGAGGTGACCGACAAGCCGCTCTCCTTGGACAGCGCCAAGGCCGACCTGCTGGTCCAGGCGGTCCCGCGGGTCAAAGAGGCCCTGCCGGACACGAAGCTGGTGATCAACTCCTGCACGGCCGCCCCGCAGTACATGGAGAAGCTCATCCCGCTGGCCGCCGCCACCGGTTCGGCGATCATCGGCCTGACGATGGACCAGGAAGGCGTGCCGGGCAACGTCGAGAAGCGGATCGAGTGCGGCGCTACGTTTCTGATGACCGCGTTGGAAGCCGGGATCCCGATCGACGACATCTACATGGACACGATCGTCTTGCCGGTCAATGCGGCCATGAAGCAACAGGTCCACGTGATCGAAGCCATCCGGCAGTTGGCGATCGTGAACGACCCGCCTCCGCGTTTCATCGTCGGGCTGTCGAATGTCAGCACGAAGTGCCTCAAGAACCGCCTGCTCAACCGCACCTTCCTGGTGATGTGCCTGGCGTCCGGGCTCAACGCGGCGATCGTCGATGCCGCCGACCGCGATCTGGTGGAGGCGATGATCACGGCCGAGATCCTTTTGGGCAAGCAGCTCTACAGCGACGATTACATCAAGGCGTGGCGGATGCAGAAAGGATTGCCCGTTTCAGCGGAGGCAGCGGAGGCCGAGGTCGTCTAAAGAAAGAAGGGGAGAAGGGGAGACAAGGAGACGGGGAGACGAAGAGACTCGGCGCGCCATTCTCTCCCCTTGTCCCTCTCTCCCCTTCTCCTTGTCTCAAACAAGGGGGGATCTTGCCATGATTGCGACCGACAGCAAGCCGTCCTATCGGGAGATGATCACCGGGGACCGTTTCTACTACGGGGTGGAGGTCGTGACGACGCGAGGGCTCTCGCCCCCCGGTTCGCCGGGCGATCTGGCGGCGTTGGCCGGAAGTCTCCTGGGTGATCCTCGCGTGGGCTGGATTTCCGTCACCGACAACCCGGGCGGCGCGCCGATGCTGCCGCCCGACTGGCTCGCCGGGCTATTGCCCGACAAACGGGGCCGCATCGTCGTCCATCTGACCTGCAAGGACCTCAACCGCAACGGCCTGGAGGCAGCCGCCTGGCGATATGCCTCGGAAGGTTTCGACAACGTTCTCGCCCTGACCGGCGATTACCCGACCACCGGCTTCCACGGCCAGGCGAACCCCGTGTTCGATCTCGATTCGACCGGGCTCGTCTCGCTGTTGCGGTCGATGAACGACGGATTGAAGATCCCCGGGCGGCGCGGCGGCGTCGAGGTGTTGCCGCAGACGAATTTCTTCATCGGCTGCGCCGTCTCGCCGTTCAAACTTCACGAGCACGAACTGGTGCCGCAGTACCTCAAGCTCATCCGCAAGATCGCCGCCGGCACGCAATGGGTGATCCCGCAACTCGGCTACGACATGCGGAAGTTCCACGAGGTGAAACTGGTGCTCGCCTCGCGCGGCCTGGAAGTCCCGGTGATCGGCAATGTTTACCTGCTCAGCAAGGTGGTGGCCAAGCTTTTCCACAGCGGCAAGCTCGCCGGCTGCGTCGTCAGCGACGGCCTGTTGGAGCAGGCGGAGAAATACGGCGGCGGGGCGGACAAAGGCCGGGTGTTTTTCCAGGAGCTGGCGGCCAAGCAACTGGCCGTCTTCAAGGGCCTCGGCTTTGCCGCCGGATATCTCGGCGGAATGGCCAAACCGGAGACCTTTAGCAGCATCATCGAGAAAGCGGAGAGCTTCGCTCCCGACGACTGGCGAGAGTTCATCCGGGAGATCCAGTTCTCCCGCCCCGGCGAGTTCTTCCTCTTCGACCACGATCCCCAGACCGGCCTGAGCGAACCGGCACGCGTCAACCGGGAATTCCTTCGCTCGCTCGAGCGGCCGCCCAAGAACGGCGAGGTCACCCTGAGCTACCGCTTCTCCCGGCTGGTCCACGACATCGCCTTCACCGAGAACAAGGGCCTCTTCGGCCTCTTCCGGCGGCTGTACTCCCGTTGGGAGAAAAAGCCGGGCAGGCTCAGCCGCTTCGCCTACTGGCTGGAGAAGAACGCCAAGCACCTGGCCTTCGAGTGCCAGGACTGCGGCGATTGCAGCCTGCCGGATTGCGCCTACCTCTGCCCCATGATCGCCTGCTCGAAGCACTCGCGGAACGGTCCCTGCGGCGGCTCGGCCGACGGCCGCTGCGAGTTGGGCGACAAGACCTGCTTCTGGGCACGAGTGTACCAGCGGATGAAGTTCTACCGGCAGTCGGAAACGATGTTCGACCGCCCCATCGTCTTCTACCACCCCGAACTGAAACACACCTCGTCCTGGGCCAACCGGTACCTGGACAAGGACCACCAGGCCCTCGATCGCCCCAACGGCGACGGCGTCCAGCAGGACGCCCCGGCCTAGGCCAAGTGAGGGGGGAATGGGGTGATGGGGTAACGTAAGAGACCAGACACCACCCCAGTACCCCACCACCCCAACACTCCACCACCCCATTGTCCCACCGAGAGGATCTGCTCCACCATGGCCACCATCACTTCCCAATCCACGCGGACCCTGCCTCCGGACATCGAGATCGCCCGTGCGACCAAGATGCTGCCCATCGATGACGTTGCCGCCAAACTGGGACTCGCGGGCGACCTGGAGCATTACGGCAAATACAAGGCCAAGATCCCGCTGGATGTCTACCACCGTCTGTCCGGCGCCCCGACGGGCAAGCTGGTCCTCGTGACCGCCATCACGCCCACCCCGGCCGGCGAAGGCAAGACGACCACGAGCATCGGGCTGGCCGACGGGCTGAACCGCATCGGGAAACGCGCGACCGTCTGCCTCCGCGAGCCCTCCTCCGGCCCGTGCTTCGGGATGAAGGGGGGTGCGGCCGGTGGCGGCTACTCCCAGGTGGTCCCCATGGAAGACATCAACTTGCACTTCACGGGAGATCTCCACGCGATCGGCCTGGCGCACAACCTGCTGGCCGCCGTGCTGGACAACCACCTCCACCATACGAACGAGTTGAGGATCGATCCCCGCCGGGTCACCTGGGGCCGCGTGATGGACATGAACGACCGGGCGCTGCGGAATATCGTCATCGGGTTGGGCGGGGCGAGCAACTCGTTGCCTCACGAAAGTCATTTCGACATCACCGTGGCCTCCGAGGTCATGGCGATCCTCTGCCTCTCGGAGTCGGTCCAGGAATTGCGGGAACGCTGCGCGCGGATCATCGTCGGATATACCCGTCAGAAGAAGCCGGTCACCGCCGCCGATCTCAAGTGCCACGGGGCGATGGCCGTACTGCTCAAAGATGCGCTGAAGCCGAACCTCGTACAGACCCTGGAGGGCAACCCGGCCTTCGTCCACGGCGGCCCGTTCGCCAACATCGCGCACGGCTGCAACAGCGTCGTGGCCACCAAGCTCTCCATGCGGCTGTCGGAGTACACGGTGACCGAGGCAGGTTTCGGGGCCGATCTGGGAGCGGAAAAGTTCCTGAACATCAAGTGCCGCAAGGCGGGAATCAAGCCCGACGCCGTGGTCATCGTGGCGACGGTCCGCGCGCTGAAGCTCCACGGGGGAGTGCCGCTTGCCGATCTGGGAAAGCCGAACATCGAGGCCCTCGACAAGGGAGTGGAAAACCTCAAGAAACACATCGAGAACATCCACCGTTTCGGGCTGCCGGTCGTGGTGGCCGTCAATTCCTTCTCCCAGGACACCCAGGAGGAAATCGCCTTCATCCAGGACAAGTGCGCTTATCTGTCGGTGAAGATCGTGCCGAGCGAGCACTGGGGCGAGGGTGGGCGCGGGGCCGAGGATCTGGCGCGGGCGGTGGTCGAGGTCGTCGAGCATACCAAGACCGATTTCAGTCTCCTCTACCCGGATACGTGCACGCTCTGGCAGAAGGTGGGCATCATCTGCCGCGAGATCTACGGCGCCACCGACGTGCTGGCAGACAAGGCCCTCCGGGACCGCTTCCACGCGGCCCAGGAAGCCGGCTTCGGCGAGCTCCCCATCTGCATGGCGAAGACCCAATACTCGCTGTCGACCGACCCGGGACTGAAAGGGCGGCCAAAGGGGTTCGACGTGCCCCTGCGCGACATGCGCGTGGCGGCCGGCGCGGGTTTCGTGGTCGTTCTGACAGGCGATATCATGACGATGCCCGGCCTGCCCAAGGTCCCGGCCGCGGAGTTCATCGACATCAATGAACAGGGCGAGGTAGTCGGGCTGTTCTGAATCTCACCTCTCGCAGGGCGTACGGTGTAGCCGAATTCGTACGAATTCAGGATGGTGTGCTGCAGCCGAGGTCTTACGGCTTCGGCTGCGCTGCGGTAGCCGAATTCGTGAGAATTCGGCACGTCGCGAGTATTCCGAACGACTGTGCAGCGACGGCGAGAACCCCGAAGTCTCACGACTTCACCTACCACTCGGCGGAGCAGCGGTCGCAAAGTGTTTAGCGTCAGTCGTTTACGTCGAGCTATTTCTTGCACCGCCCATTGTGGCCGGGGGACCAAAACGCTATACTTACGGCGTTCTGAAGTGATTGGTCGCACGACCTCAGAGTCCCCCTGGCGGGCCCGCCCGACGACTTGCGTCCCTGTGGGAATCGCAGGCGAGGGCTGTACCGAGGATTACGCTGGCTCGCGTTTGCACCGGTTCCCTCCTGATGGTCCGCGTAGGCAGCGCCAGGGCAGTTGAAAGGAGTATCCTTGTCGACCGATTCCAATCTCCCGCCCGAACCGCCCGATTCTGACCTGCCCGACCCCGACGAACCACCCGAGGGAGGGGTGATCGTTGCCGGCCGTTTGGTCGACATGCCCATCGAGGATGAGCTTAAGAGCAGCTACCTGACGTACGCAATGAGCGTGATCGTCAGCCGGGCTCTGCCCGACGTGCGTGATGGGCTCAAACCGTCGCAACGGCGGATCCTGGTCGCCATGAACGACCTCAATCTGGGGCCGAGCTCCGGCCGCGTGAAGTGCGCGAAGATCTCCGGCGACACGAGCGGCAACTACCACCCGCACGGCGAAAGCATCATCTACCCCACCCTGGTCCGCATGGCCCAGGATTGGAATATGCGCTACGTGCTGATCGACAAGCAGGGCAACTTCGGCTCGATTGCCGGCCTGCCTCCGGCGGCCATGCGATACACCGAAGCCCGCATGTCGCATTTCGCCGCTTTGATGCTGGAGGATCTCAAACTCGATACGGTCGACTTCGTGCCGACTTACGACGAGCGCTCGACCGAGCCGAGCGTCTTGCCGTCGAAATTCCCCAATTTGCTGGTCAACGGCGCCCAGGGCATCGCGGTGGGCATGGCCACCTCAATCCCGCCTCACAATCTGGGTGAGATCTGCGACGCTTTGATTCGGGTCATCGACGAACCGGCCGTCTCGATCGACGAACTGCTGGAAATCTGCCCAGGTCCCGATTTCCCCACCGGCGGCATTATTTGCGGGCGCACCGGCATCCGCCGCGGCTACCATACCGGCCGGGGCACCGTCGTCATCCGTGCCAGGGCAAGGATCGAGGAACTCAAGGGCGGGCGGTTCCGGATCGTGGTCAATGAGATCCCCTACCAGCAGGCCCGCGACCGCGTCGAAGAGCGGATCGCCGCCTTGGTTGGGGAGGGAAGAATTCCCGGGATCTCAGGGATTCGCAACGAGAGCGACCTCAAGGAGCCGGTCCGCCTGGTGCTGGATCTTAAGCGCGACGCCGATCCCGACATCGTGCTGAACCAACTCTACCAGTTCTCGCCGTTGCAGGACAG
Organism: Pirellulales bacterium; assembly: GCA_013360685.1. GTDB lineage: Bacteria > Planctomycetota > Planctomycetia > Pirellulales > Thermoguttaceae > JABWBD01. The sequence continues at coordinate 27,764 of JABWBD010000009.1, read as the reverse complement.
TTTCTCGTTGATCTTCCTGGCCCTGGTCGACGGCAAGCCGCGCGTGCTGTCGTTCAAGGGCCTGCTCGACGAGTTCATCCGCCACCGGGTCTCCGTGATCCGCCGCCGGACCCAGTTTCTTCTGGCAAAGGCCCGGCAGCGAAAACACACGGTCGAGGGACTGCTGCTGGCCCACGCGAATATCGACGAAGTGATTCGCGTGATCCGATCCTCGAGCACCCAGGCCGAGGCCAAGCAGCGGTTGATGCTGATCGAGACCCCGGCGGCAATGCTCCAGCGCGCCCTCGGGGACGAAGGATTCGCTGTCTTCCAGTCGGAGCGAGGGGCGCACGAGAACTACACACTCACGCCCGTCCAGGCCGACGCCATCCTGCGGATGACACTCGGCCAGTTGGTCAACCTGGAGCAGGAAAAACTGGGCGAAGAGCACCGCAACCTGCTGGCCGACATCAACGAGTACCACCGCATCCTCTCCGACGAGAAAAACATCCTGGAGATTATCCGCAACGACCTGGCTGAACTGCGGCGGAAACATGCCGACGCGCGGCGGACCGAGATCAGCGGCGAGGAGATCGGCGACATCGACCTGGAGGATCTGATCCCCGAGGAGACGATGGTCGTTTCGATCAGCTCCAACGGCTACATCAAGCGGACCCCCGTGTCGGCATACCGGGCCCAACGCCGCGGCGGCAAGGGGCTGATGGGAGCCAAGGTCGACGAGGAAGACCCGATCCAGCACCTCTTCGTCGCCAGCACCCACGCGTACCTTCTTTTCTTCACCAATCTTGGCAAAGTTTACTGGCGCAAGGTTTACGATCTGCCGCAGTTGCCTCGCGACAGCCGTGGCCGCGCGGTGGTCAACTTGCTCAGCCTGGCCGAAGGGGAGCATATCGCCGACTGCCGCGCGGTCCGCGACTTCGACAAGCCCGACCACTACCTGTTGATGGCCACCGCGCGCGGCCTGGTGAAAAAGACCGATCTGGCCGCCTACAGCCGTCCGATGCGAAGCGGCATCATCGCCATCAAGCTTCGGGAGGGGGACGAGTTGGTCGATGTGGCGATCACGTCCGCGGGAGACGAAGTGGTGCTGGCCACGGCTTCGGGAATGGCCATCCGTTTCCGCGAATCGGACGCCCGCCCGATGGGCCGAAACGCCAGCGGCGTGAAGGGGATCAAGCTGGTGGGCGACGACCGGGTCGTCGGCATGGTCGTCGCCGATCCCGAGGCATCGCTCTTGACCGTTTGTGCCCACGGCTACGGCAAGCGGACCCCTTTCGGGCCCAACGCCGCGCCGACGGCGGAGGGCGCCGCCGATCTCCCAGAGACGGATTTGCCGGAAGACGGCCTCGATGGACCCGCCCCGGACCCGAACGACGAGTCCGACGGGGAGGAGACCGAGGGCGAACAGGTTTCTTCCAGTCACCATTACCGGACCCAGTCGCGTGGGGGAAAGGGCCTCCGCGACATCAAGACCACCCCACGCAACGGCTCGGTGGTCGGGATCGTCCGCGTCCGCGACGAGGACGAACTCCTCATGATCAGTGCCCGGGGCAAGCTGCAGCGGATCCCGGCCAGCGACATCGGGATCATCGGCCGGAATACCCAGGGGGTGCGGATCATGACGCTCGACGAGGACGACACGCTGGTGGCTGTCAAACGCGTCCCGCACGAAGAGAGGGAGATGGACGAGGGCTGAAGATTTTCTATCGGGGGGATTTTCTGTTGCCAATCGGTTCCGGAAGAGGTATAAGGAAGAAGAAGTAGCGAGATCGATTGGGCCAGGTCGTTCGTCCTGGTCTGTTTCGGCTGATTGCCGATCCACGTGGTCCTACGTCAAGGGGGTTCGATTGTTAACGGAACAACAGATCGCCCGAAGCTTTCGGAAGCTTTTTAGTAAAGGTGAGTATAGCGACGAGGTGTTCGAAAAGGCCGACGCCTTGTTGGAGGAACTGCGGCCGGAAAGCCCGTTGCGGCACCGGCTGGGGTTGGAATTGGAAGAGCTGCGTCGTCTGCATCTTCAGACGCACTAAGACGACCGGCCAGTCATGCCCACGCCCGACAGTATTCTCCTCTCCCGCCGAGCAATGCTGGGCCGGACCGGCGCCGTCCTGGGCGCGGCCGGTTGGACTTCCACCTTTCGCACGGCCTCTGCTGCCGAGACCGGCTCGCAAACCGCTGAGCTGTTTGGCTATTGCTTCAATACCGCCACGATTCTCGGGCAGAAACTCCCGCTGGATCGGGAAGTCGAAATCACGGCCAAGGCCGGGTACCAGGCGGTCGAACCGTGGGTCCGCAACATCCAGCGCCACGTGGACGAAGGCGGCTCGCTTGCCGACATGAAGAAACGGATCGCCGATCTGGGGCTCTCGGTCGCCGGCGCCATTGGGTTTGCGACTTGGGCCGTGGAGGACGACGCCGAGCGGGCCAAAGGTCTGGAACAACTTCGCCGCGACATGGAACTGGTGGCCGGGATCGGTGGCGCCCGGATCGCCGCCCCGCCGGCGGGAATCAACAAAACGCCCGGCGTGGATCTGCGGAAGGTCGCTGAGCGGTATCGCGCGGCGCTGGAATTGGGCCGTCGGACGGGAGTGGTTCCACAACTGGAGTTCTGGGGATCCTCGCTCACCCTCAGCCGCCTCGGCGAAGCCACCTTCGTGGCGATCGAAGCCGGGCATCCCGACGCCTGCCTGCTTCTGGACGCCTACCATCTCTACAAAGGCGGCAACGACTTTGCCGGGCTCAACCAGATCCACGGCGGGGCCATGCACGTCTTTCATCTGAACGACTATCCGGCCGAGCCGCCGCGCCAGACGATCGACGACAGCTTTCGCGTCTACCCGGGCGACGGCATCTGCCCGCTCGGCGACGTGCTGGGCACTCTCCACCGGACTGGTTTCCGTGGCATGCTTTCGCTGGAGTTGTTCAACCGCCGGCACTGGGAGCAAGACCCGCTGGAGGTCGCCCGCACCGGCTTGGCCAAAATGAAGTCCACAGTGGCCGCAGCCGGGCTGGGATGAGGATTCGCGGATCCGTCTGACTTGCGATCGCGCGCCAAGCCGCAACTGCCGAAATGCCAACACCTTGCGACGACACACGTCGCCCGAACTCAGACAACACCGTTCCAGGCTGTTGCGTCGGACCGCGAGGACTTCCAGGGGCTGCTTGAAATCGGGCCACGCATTCTGCTAAACCTACACACAACCGAGAGCACCCCGCGGAGACAACCCAATATGCGACGACTCGAGAATAAAATAGCCGTCATTACCGGCGCGGGCCGAGGCATCGGTTTTGCCGCCGCGGTCGCCTTCGCGCGCGAAGGGGCCAAAGTGGTAATCGCCGAGATCGACGACCAGACCGGCCGCCGCGCCGCCGAACGCATCCGCAACCTTGATGCGGATGCGGCCTTTGTGCGGACCGACTGTAGCCGGCCGGAAGAGGTCCAGAACCTCATGGCCCGGACCCTGGAACTCTACGGCGGACTCAACGTACTGTACAACAATGCCTCCGTGTTCCTCCGCGACGACGCGCCCGCCACCCAACTCGACGAGGCCGTCTGGCAGCGCGTCCTGCGGACCAACCTCGACAGCGTCTTCCTCTGCTCGAAATACGGCATCCCGCTCATCGTCGCCAGCGGTGGAGGCTCCGTGATCAACACCGGCTCCAGCGCCAGCCTGATCGGCATCCCCGGCTGCGACGCCTACACCGCCGCCAAAGGAGCCACCGTGGCGCTCACCCGCTCGCTGGCCGTCACCTACGGGCGGAAAGGGGTCCGCGTCAACTGTATCTGTCCCGCCGGCGTGGAAACCGAAATGCTCCGGCAGAGCAACCTCGAAAACCCCGACTTCGATTCGGAGTTCTTCTTCTCGCGCGCTCCTCTGGCCCGCTTCGGCACCCCCGAGGAGATCGCCCAAGTGGCCGTGTTCCTCGCTTCCGACGAATCATCGTACATCAATGGTGCGATCCTGCGCGCCGACGGAGGCATCACCATCGCCCCCATCTCCTGAACCACCAAAGTCGAGGAACCAATATGGCCGACGATTCCGACCGCCTGGTCTACGTCAACGGCCGGCTCGTGCTCCAGCGCGACGCGGTGATCTCCCTCTTCGACGTCGGCCGGCTCTACGGGGTGACGCTCTACGAGTCGGTCCGGACGTTTCGCCACGAATTCTTCAAGCTCGAAGAGCACCTCCGCCGCCTGGCCGGCTCGCTCAGCTATGCCGGACTCGCCGGCCGTGTGGACCTCGATCGCGTCCTTAAGGCCGTCCGACAAGTCTTGACTGCAAACGAACACCTCACCCATCCCGACGACGACCTCTGGGTCTGCGTGGAAGTAACGCCGGGCGAGACCTTCCCCATGCCGCTGGTCTCGCCGCAGTCCGCCGAGCCGACGATCGTGGCCTATTCCAGCGCCCTGCCACACGCCTCCTACGCCCGGCACTACACGGAAGGCAAGCCCGTGGTGACGGCTCCGTTCCGGAACATCCCCCCGCAGTGCTTCGAGCAGCGGTGCAAGAGCCGCTCGCGGTTTCCGCACTACCTGGCCAAGCGGCACGCGCACCAGGTCGATCCCGACGCCTTCGCCCTCCTGCTCGATACGGACGGCTTCGTCACCGAAGGCACCGGCGCCAACATCTTCTTCGTTTCCAACGGGATCCTCCTGACGCCGACGACCAGGAACATCCTCGACGGCATCAGCCGCCAGACGGTCCTCGACCTGGCCCGGCGGCGAGGCATGGCGGTCCTTGAGAAAGACCTCACCTTGTACGACGCCTACAACGCCGACGAGGCTTTCTGGACGACCACGTCGTACTGCATCCTGCCGATCTCCTCGATCGACGGCCGCCGGATCGGTACGGTGTGGCCCGGACCGTACGCCAAGGCATTCCTGGACGCATGGAGCGAGGACGTAGGAGTGGACATTGTCGGACAAGCCCAACGATTTGCCGGTGGAGGCATGGTCAAATAGTACGCGGACAAGACCTGAGGCAGAACATTCCATCAAGCCTCCCCTCGCCCGCTCGCGGGAGAGGGGCCGGGGGTGAGGGCGGTTGAACTCCACTTTGGCCGTTGACAAGGAGAATCCCATGACCAGCCTGCTGACCCGTCGTGACGTTCTCCGCAGCACCGTAGCAGCCTCCACAGCCGCAATCCTTTCCGCCACGGCCCGCAAAGCAACCGCCGCTCCCAAGAGACTCGCCGATGCAGGCTGGTGCTGGGATGGGCAGGGATTCAACGGCGGCGTGGACCCGTCCATCTTCGGCGCCGGCGAAGGCGCTCGCTGGTTCGGGCTGGACAGGGAATGCTTTATGTTCCACCCGAACAACTCCCTCGCCATGGAAAAACTCCGCGGCTTCAAAGAAGTCGTCTGCGAGATCTCCAAGTGGAAGGTACGCCGTTGCGAGAACGGCGTCGCCCACTTCTTGGACGGTACGATCCAAACCAAGATCGAGGAGGCCGCCATGGTGGGACGCCTCTCCAAAGACTACCCCATCATCTCGGGAGCAATCGACGACGACCTCCTGGGCATCATCAAACGTGAGAAGCTCAAGCCGGAGCAGTACGCGGCCGTCCATGCCGCCCTGAAAAAAAACAATCCCGGCCTCCGCCTCTGGACCGTGGTCTACACGCACGAACTCGCCAAGGAAAGCTGGGCCGGCTTCGAACCGTACATGGACATAGTCCATCTCTGGGAGTGGGATGCATCAAGACTCCCCGAGTTGCCGCGCCACATCGACCGCTGCCGCGAGATTTTCCCCGGCAAGCCGATTAACCTGGGCTGCTACCTCCGCGACTTCACGAAGAAGCAGGGCGTGGCCATGGATATGCTCAAAGTCCAGTGGGAACTGGTCCGCAAGTACGTCGCCGATGCGACCATCGAAGGCTACTCGATCCTCGGCGGCTTCCTCGTCGACATGCACCCCGAGCAGGCAACCTGGGTACGCGACTTCATCAGGGCCAACTCATGATCTGCCTCACCGGCGACATCCACCATCGTTCTCTGAGGACGAACGACCAGCGATACATCGCCGATCCGCGGGATTCCGAGGTGAAAATCGCCGCGCGCTTCGCGCGGCTCGCGGAGCAGCACGGCCTGAAAATGACCCTCTACGTCACCGGCAAGACGCTCGCCGAGGAGTGGGACGATGTTCGCCCCATCCTCGAGTCTCCCCGCGTGGAAATCGGCGGCCACACCTATGCCGGCCTCCCGCAGCGGCCGCTGACGAAGCTCTGGTATCGGCTTCGCGGCATCCATCCCCCTTCCCACGCCGGCAGGCACGGCTCCCGCCGCAGCCAGCGCCGCGACATCCGGCGCACGATCGACATCATCCATCGAAAAACCGGCCGCCCCGTCGTGGCCTGGCGGAGCCACGGCCTGGTGCGCGACGAGCACACGTACGGGCTCTTGGCCGAGTGCGGCATCCGGCTGATCTCCGACGAGATCCGCGCCCGCGACTTCTTCCCGCGCCGGACGCCCGAAGGGCTCCTGTCTCACCCCATGAATGTCCTCCCCGATCACGACCACCTCTACCATGCCCATCGCGACGAGGCCTTTGTCCGCGCTGCGCAGGCCCGCGGCTATGGGGCCGATGAGTTCGGCTGTGAATCGTACACGATCGATCGTTGGACAAAGCTCGTGGTAGATCAAATCGTGAGAATTGAACAGCAGGGCGGCGTTGCCACGGTGCTCATGCACCCGATCTGCCAGTTTCTGGCCGACGAATTCCGCACCGCCGAAAAACTCCTGGAGACGTTCGCTCGCTATCCAACGGTCTGGGCCTCCGAATTGCTGGATTTCGCCAAGGAACGATCATGGTAAACGTTCTGTTCATCCTCGCCGACGCTTTGCGCGCCGACCGGCTCCACTGCTGCGGCAATCCCCAGCCGACCAGCCCGACGATCGACCGACTGGCTCGCGAGGGCGTGCTTTTCACCAACGTCATCGCCAACGCCAACCACACCGTGCCGGGGCTCGTCTCCGCCTTCACCGGGCTCTATGTCGTCTCACACGGCATCGGCGACCAGGAGGCGTTCAAACAGTGGCCCGAGCGGTGGCAAGGCTGGCGGACGCCGTTCCACGTCCTTCGCGATGCCGGCTGCCTCATCGCGGGCGATGACCCGGAGTTTTATCATCCCCTGGGCTTCGAGACCGGCGGACGCGACCTGCACGCCGCGATCGACCGGCACGCCGGCCGGCGGTTCTTCCTCTGGCACCGTTCCGAGGAGACCCACCTGCCCTACAATCCACCGCCGCCCCTGGACACCGCGTTCCTGCACGCCGGCTTCACCGTTTCTCCTTCGCTCCGCGAGCGGCTGGAAATCGTGCGGCGGTCCCTGATCGTCCACAAGCCCGGCCTGGTCAGCCGGCAGGAAGCCGGCCCTGTGGACGCCATTCAGCGCGAGGGCTACCAACGGACCGTCGGAATTGCCGCCTTCGACCCCGCGGAGCGCCCAGCCCTCTTGTCTCTCTACGATGGCTGTGTTCGGATGCTCGACCAGGAGATCGCCGGCTATGTCGACCACCTCTCCCGGCTCGGCATTCTGGACGATACCCTTCTGGTCATCACTTCCGACCACGGCGAGCAATTGCTCGAACGAGGCGCCGTGGGACATTCCTCCTGCTCGCTGGAGGGGAACCTCTACGACGAAAACATCCGCATTCCTCTCATCCTCCGCTGCCCTCGGTTGTTGCCCCAGGGACGGACCATCCACCGGCAGGTTTCGCAGGTAGACATCATGCCGACGCTGCTGGACCTGTTCGATCTGGCGATGCCGCAGCCCTGCGACGGACGCTCTCTCTTGCCGCTGGTGCTCGACCCCGAGGCCGAGTTTCCGGAAGAGGCCTATGCCGAGACATCGCCCTGCGGCTGGCAAGCCCTCGACGGCGACCGGCGCATGATCTGGTGCATCCGGCGGCCCCCGTGGAAACTGATCCGGTATTCGAGTCCACCGAAGGAGGACCGCTGCGAGCTGTTCGATTTGAATGCCGACCCCGGCGAATCGAAGCTCGTTGCCGAGCAATACCCGGATGCGGCCCAAGGGCTCCGCGCGCGACTCGATGCGTGGCTCGCGCGCAAGCAACTTTCGATACGCCCAGCCTGACATCCCGAGTCTCACCACTCCTGCCTGCCCCGCGCGAGGGACCATTGGCGCGAGTGGCGGGGCATTGACGCGACCAGCAAATTTGGCTACAAAGGTCGTGAAGTCGTTGCGGAAGGGCGACCATCCAACGAGCGGGATCCTGTCGCATGAGTTCCGGGGACTGTTCGGTAGGCTGGCGGCGCCGAACCGGACGAGGAGGTCGGTAAATGTGGCATTTCCGATGCAAGAACTGCACTATCCGTGAGGAGGAAAAGTGCAAGGAATGCGAAATTCGGCGGTTTCTGGACGACTGCCGTGAAGCGATGCAACTGATTTGCTGGTACCGCTATGAGTACCATCGGGCCAATCTCGGCCACCAGGAGATGCTCGCGAAACTCGAGACCATCGTCATCGACGTCGAGGAGAACGGTCGTATCAGTCAGGCGGACCGCGAACAGTTCGGCGAGATTGAGCGGCGCGTCGACGGCTGGCTCTACCAGGCGATCTGATCCAGGAAAACCCCAGATCAGAATTTGCCCGTCTTGATCTTGCAGTCGGGCAGGGCGGCTTTGAGCTTTTCAACGCCTTTGTCGGTAGCCGCCGTGTTGGTCACGTGCAGTTCTTTCAGCTTTTTCAGGCCGAAAAGGTTCTCCAGACCGCCGTCCGTGATCCGGGTGCGGCCGAGGTGGAGGAATTCGAGGTTAGAGAGGGCCTTCAGCTTCGGCAATCCGGCATTGGTGACTGCCGTGTTGTCGAGATTGAGCCAAACGAGTTGAGGCATGTCGCCCAGCGAAGCTGTTGCGGCATCCGTGATCCGGGTCGTCCACAGATTCAGCCGCGTGAGCTTAGGCAGGCTCTTGAGATGCGCAACGCCCGTGTCGCCCACCGCGGTCTCGCTGAGGTCGAGTTCCTGGAGCGACTTCACGGCGCTGAGCTGCAAGAGGGCTGCATCGCCGATCTTCGTGCCTCGAAGCCGCATCTTGCGCAGCCGTGCCAGGTCCGACAGGTGCTCCACGCCCGCGTCGGTGACCGCGGTGCGAGTGAGATACAGTTCCTCCAAGGACTTCAGCGGCACAAGTTTCTTCAGGCCGGCGTCGGTCACCTTGGTGTCATCCAGGCCCAAAGCCTTCAGCCGTGGCAGCCCGAAAACGTATTCCAGCCCCGCGTCGGTGATCGGCCGTCCGGTGAATTTCAGGCTCTTGAGGCTGTCGATGCCTTTGAGACATTTCAGGTCGTCGTCCGAGGCTTTGCTGTTGGTGAAGTCGATCGCGACGGGCTGGCCGGCGTCAAGACGCACCGACGCGCCGAGTTGCTCCAGCTTCGAAGAAAGGTCTTCCGGCTCGGCGGCCTTGCCGGCGCCGATGATGGAAAGCAGCAGACACATCGCCCCACAGCAGCACGGTAGCCTCATTGCCGATCCTCCCAAGGGTGCTAACGCCGTCATCATAAAACGAGATCAATATAACCGCCGCACTCGGGCGCCGACAGCCGGCTCAGCAGCCGGTCTGTTCTTGGCGGTTTTTCCGAGGCCGCTTCCGCAGCCCGATCATCCACATCCAGTCGTCCCAATTGCGCCAATCCACCCCCCCTCGAATCCCGTGCTTCACCCGCTGCAACAGCCGCCTCGCCCAGGCAAACTCAATACTCAGAATCGCCAGCCCGATCGGGATGACGACGAAGGCCGGACCGGGCGTTACGAGCAACACGACGCCAAACAGCAGGACAGTTGTCCCGACAACAAGGACGATCAGTCGCCTCGCCTGTCGCAGCACGGCACGCACTGCCGCTTCGCCACCGTTGCGGCTCGGGGGCTCGCAGGAATCGCCGAGCGGTGTCCCGGCGTTATTCCGCCCTTCTTGGGGGATTTCGGTTCTCATGATGTGCCTTGCGTTGGGGGCTTTCGATTCGTCCAAGGGCCAATTCTATGCTCGCCGGCTGGCCAGATGAATCCTGTTCCAGAAGCGGCGGAGCTTGACAGGGTTCGATGGACAGGTTCTTCTTCATTCTTACGTCAATCTTGGAAACCAGTCTCACCCCCCGCCTCGCGCACGAAGGCGAGCCCTCCCGCGGGCCCATTTTGCCATCCTTGGTGGGGGTGTGCAAGCGCGAGCCCTGCTTCAGGACTTACAAACCCTATGCCGACCATACCTGTCTTTCGCAATTCCCGAACCGAGATTGCCGGAATCCCGGTCATCGATCTCGCGCGAGAGTTCGGGACCCCCACGTTTGTTTACAATGCCGCCAAGATCGCCGAAAGAATCGAGGATCTGAGGGCTTTTGATCATACCCGCTACGCCCAGAAGGCGTGCTCCAACCTGGCGGTGCTCGATCTCGTCCGCCAGCATGGCGTGCTGGTCGACGCGGTCAGCGCCGGGGAGATCCATCGGGCGCTGGCCGCGGGGTACTCGCCGAACGGTTCTCCGCCGCCGATCGTCTACACGGCCGACATCTTCGATCGCCAGTCGCTGGATCTCGTCGTTGAGAAAAACATCCACGTCAACTGCGGTTCGCCCGACATGCTCGACCAGTACGGAAGCGTTGCGCCGGGCCGCGAGATCACGCTTCGCATCAATCCGGGCTTCGGTCACGGCCACAGCCAGAAGACCAACACCGGCGGCGACCACTCGAAGCATGGCATCTGGCACGAGCAGCTCAACGACTGCCTGGTGAACGCCGATAACTACGGCTTGAGTATTACCGGCCTGCACATGCACATCGGTTCCGGCACCGATCTGGAGCACCTCTCCCAGGTCTGTGAGGCGATGGAAAAAGCCGCGTTGGTGCTGGGGCGGAACCTGAGATCCATTAGCGCCGGCGGCGGGTTGCCCGTCCCGTATCGCGAGGGCCAGCAGTACGTCGACCTCGAAGCGTATTTCAAGTTGTGGGACGCCACGCGCGTCAGGCTCCAGGACCGGTTCGGCCATGCCATCCGGCTGGAGATCGAGCCGGGGCGGTACCTGGTCGCGGAAAGCGGTTACCTGATTGCCGAAATCCGCTCCGTCAAGCAACAAGCCGGCAACGTCTTTTATCTGGTCGACGCCGGCTTCAACAATCTCGCCCGGCCGATCCTGTACGGAGCGTACCATCCTATGTCGATCGCCCCGTCCGACGGCGAGACTCGCCGGCCGGAGTTGGACGTGATCGTGGGAGGACCGTTGTGCGAGTCGGGCGACATCTTCACCCAGGAGGAGGGCGGCTTTGTCGCGAAACGGCGCCTGCCGGCGGCCGCCGTCGGCGATTTGCTGGTGATCGAGTGCGCCGGCGCGTACGGGTTCGTCATGGGGTCGAACTACAACTCCAAGCCGCTGGCCGCCGAAGTGCTGATCGCCGACAGTCAGCCGCACCTGATCCGCCGCAGGCAAACGTACGATGACCTCGTCGCCGGCGAGATCGTCCCGCAGCGCGTGTAGAGTGCCGGTGATGTCCCACCCCAAGTCCACCATCCGCAAGAAACCGCCCAAGCAGTTGGCGGTGATCGATGTGGACCGCTGCACCGGGTGCGAAGCGTGCATCGAGGTTTGCCCGGTCGACTGCATCGATAGGATCCGTCCCGATGCGGGGGCGACGAGTTTCCAGCGTTTCTGTGAAATCAACTGGGACCGTTGTATTGGGTGTAAGCTCTGCATCCGCCTGCCGGCCAAGAAATCAAACCCGTACGAACTGCTGGTCTGCCCTTGGGACGCGATTTCGATGGTCCCGGCTGCCGACCTGCCGGAGGCGGTCGCAAGGATCGGCGGTCCGCCCCACTACGCGGCGGAGCACCGGCCGCGGCTGGAGGCGATGGCGCGTCGCCAGGCGGAGAGCCTGCCTGGATCTTCGGCCCTTCCGGGGTGACCATGTCGTACGCGGCTTCGCAATCCACGCGGTCCTTGCCGCACAAAAGGAGGCTGAGCAATGTCTGAACAACCGACTGGCCTGTCGCTGCGAGACGATCAGACGCTCGTGATCGATTGGACCGACGGCCGGCGACGTGCCTATGACATCACCGACCTTCGCCGGAACTGCCCATGCGCCGCTTGCAACTCCGAGCGGGCGCGGTCGGGCAGCGAGGAGGCGCCGCTGGACCTTCCCGGCAAAGTCGCCCTTCAAGAGATGACGCCGGTCGGCAATTATGCCTACCATATCGAGTTCAGCGACGGGCACAGCACCGGAATCTACCCGCTCGACCTCCTCCGCAGCTTGGGAAAGGAAGAATCATGATGAACGGCCGAGAACGAATTCGGGCGGCGATGCGGCACGAACCGGTCGACCGCGTGCCGGTGATGTGCCAACTCGCGATCGGGCACTACCTGCTCAATACCGATGTGGCGCCGGTGGACCTCTGGTTCACCAGTGAAGGTTTTGCCCGGGCGGTGTTGACCCTCGCGCGCCGCTATCGGTTCGATGGCATTCTCCTGAACCTCCTGGGAAATGTACCGGACTGGATGCGGTACGTCAACCGGATCGAGACAGCCGCGGACGGCAGCCAGACCGTTTACTTCCACAACGGAGACTCGGCGCGATGCCCGGCCGACGACAACGTCCACCACGTCCCCGCGGACCGCAGACGCAAACCAACCATCGACGAGGTCGACCCGGAGCGAATCTTCTACGACGACCCGCACGGGCTGGGCGGGCTGAAGTATCCCTTCTATTTCGGCCTTGATCCCTATGAACCCGACAAGGCGGACTACTGGCCCGAGTATCTTTTCCGCACCATCAACCTGGTCCGCCGGGAGGCGGAAGACCTTTCGGTACACGGCGAGATCTTTTCGCCGTGGACCCAACTGTTGGAGCTGTTCGGCTACGAAAACGCCCTGATGTACTTGATCGACGAGCCGGACAAGTGCCGGGCGATCCTGGCGGCGTACACCGAAGGGGCGGCCGACCTCGGCGTGCGGCAGGCTCGCCACGGCGTCGACGCGGTGCTGATCTCCTCGGCGTTCGCCGGCGGCGGGTTCATCTCGCCGAGACAGTATGAGCAGTTCGTCTTGCCCTACGAGGCGGAGGTCGTCCGGCGGATCCACCAGGAGGGCGTCCCCGTCTACACCCACACCTGCGGTGACATCGGCGACCGTCTGGAACGGATGGCGGCTACGGGAATCGATGGCATCGACACCCTCGACCCGCCGCCCTTGGGCAGCGTGGACCTGGAAGACGCCAAACGCCGCGTCGGCGACCGGCTCTTCTTCAAAGGGAACCTCGACGCCGTAAACACACTTCTGCATCGCTCGCGCGAGGAGGTCCGGCAAGATGCTCTCTGGCGCCTGAAGGTCGGCAGTCCCAAGAGCGGCTACATCCTCTCCAGCGCCTGCTCCGTTGCCCCGCGAGTGCCGTCGCGGAATCTCACGGTGCTCGTGGAGGCGAGCGAGGAGTTCGGCAGGCCGTCGAGGTAGATCATGACGAACCGCCGGGCGCGGACCCTCGCGATTCTCCCTACCATCCTTGGGGCGGCCACGACGGCTGCCGCGGATTCGTACCGCATCGGCAACCACACCGAGTAGTCGCCAATCATGCTCCGCGCCGTCGCCCCGTCCGTTGTAGGAGATGCCCCCAAAAGGATTGGCATCGCGGAACGGTTGTCCAACTCGCCACTTTTCACACGGACATCGCGAGCTAAATGGCAGTTACCACCAAATGTGGTTGCAACATTTCCTGATTTCTGTGGGGGTATCTGTGACTGTTGCGCGAAGTGGTGAGCGTTTTTCAACGCGTATCTGGGAAATATGCATGAAATGAAGTGCTTTGCGATTACCACTAACGGGTTGTACGTATTTCGCCGCCTCGGCATATTTCGTAATATGGAGAAACACGGGAACTTTTTCTTGTTGAACCTGAACGTCTGCGTATATCTTAAGGGCTGGGAAAAGTGTGCGCGTTCGGTGCGGATTCGGCCTAATGCCGGGCCGGTTCGGCCGATGCCATAGTAGCCGAATATAACGATCGTATCGAGTAGCCGGCGCCGCTCTGCGTCGAACGGAGCCGGTCGGAGTGCTCGACCGCCCGTGAACAGCGACTCACGTGAGCCATGTAGGGACTGATCACAAGCCGATGTCTCAACTCGTTTTTTGCTCAGAGAGCGCACCAAGCACTCTTCTGGAATTGGTTGAATACCAGGCTCGGACAAAGTCCGATCGCTGTGCGTATTTGTTTCGTGGCGACGACGGCAGCGAGACCTCATTGACGTTCGCCGAGTTGTTTGAGCGGGCCAAGGCCATTGCAGCGACCCTTCAACGCCGCATACAACCCGGCGACCGCGTGCTGCTGGTTTATCCGGCAGGGCTGGAATTCATCGCCGCCTTCCTGGGGTGTGTGTCGGCCGGGGTCCTTCCGGTTCCCGCAACGTATCCGAAACCGCGTCGGCCATTGCCGAGGCTTTCCACCATCGCTGCGGATTGCCAGGCTGTTTTCGCGCTCACGGCAGCTCAGACTCTGACCACGCTCGACCTGGCGCGCAGTGCGCCCGAACTCCGGTCTGTCCAATGGCTTGCCACCGACACGCTTGATCTGGCGTGTGCGGCGGACTGGCAGCGCCCGGAAGTCCGTCCCGAGGATCTGGCTTTCCTCCAATACACGTCGGGTTCCATCAGTGACCCAAAAGGAGTGATGGTCACGCACGCGAACCTGATGCGCAATCTCGAGATGATTTACGAGGGATTCAGCATCCCGAGAATCTGCGCAGACCCGGTCGAGGGGACGGGCGTTTCGTGGCTGCCGGCCTATCACGACATGGGGCTGATCGGCGGAATCCTTGAGCCTTTCTATGTCGGCGGCCGGAGTGTGCTCATGTCGCCGGCGGCATTTCTCCAACGGCCGGTTCGGTGGCTGAAGGCCATATCGGATTATCGCGCCGTGATCGGCGGGGCCCCCAACTTCGCGTATGAACTTTGTGTGGAGAAGATTACCCCGGAACAGCGATCAGAGCTGGATTTAGGCAGTTGGAGGCTCGCTTTCTGCGGGGCCGAGCCGATCCGCCCGGAAACGCTTGAACGATTCGCCGAGACGTTTGCGCCGTGCGGCTTCCGAGAAGACGCGTTTTATCCTTGTTACGGATTGGCGGAATCAACGCTGCTGGCAGCGGGCGGCAAGGGCCCGGGCCGGCCGGTCATCCGCGCGTTCGAGCGGGCCGCTCTGGCTGAGCTTCGCATCGCCGAAGCGAACGGTCACCCGGCCGGCGAGATCCATCGCGTCACGGGGTGCGGCGGCCCCCGCCTTGATCAGGTGGTCGAGATCGTTGATCCCGAGACGCTGCTTCCCGTCCAGCCCGACCGGGTCGGTGAGATCTGGATCAAGGGCTCCGCCGTCGCGCGAGGCTACTGGAACCGGGCGGAAGAAAACGCGGTTACGTTCGGCGGGCGCCTGGCGGGATCCAACGACGGCACGTACCTGCGGACGGGAGACTTGGGTTTCTTGCGGGACGGCAATCTGTTCGTCGTGGCCCGGCTCAAGGAAGTGATCGTGATTCGCGGCCGGAACCACTACCCCCACGACATCGAACTGACGGTAAGCCGCGCGCACGAAGCCCTCATTCCGAACGCCGGAGCGACTTTTTCGATAGACCACGAGAACACGGAACGTCTGGTGGTTGTCAATGAGGTGGATCGCCAGTACCGCAATGGCGATCTGGAGCAAGTGGTTCAGCGGATTCGTGCCGCCGTAGCGGAAGAGCACGAACTGGACGTCTTTGCCGTGGTTCTGATCCGCCCGGCGAGTCTTCCCCGAACCACGAGCGGGAAGGTGCAGCGGAACCTGTGCCGCCAGCAGTATCTCGACGGCGACTTGAAGGTGCAGGCCCAGTGGCAGGCGCCGAGTCGCGGGTCGAACGGGTCGGCGTCCGGCAATGGGGCCGCCCGCCGCCGTGCGCCGGCCGAACGGCCTCGCAAGGCGGCGTCGAGCATCCTTCCCAAGATTGGACCATTTGACCGGCCGTTGCGCGAGGACGAAGTCGAGCGGCTTGCCGAGCAGATCGAAACTCGACTCTTGGATTGGCTGGTGGAACGCGCCGGGCTGCGGACGAGCGACTTCGATCGCGACAAGCCGTTCGCCGAATACGGCCTGGATTCGCTGACCGCCGTGGAATTGAGCCACGAATTGGAGGAGTGGCTGGACGTCGAAATCACGCCGGTCGTGGCATGGAATTACCCCACGGCCGCATCGCTGGCCGCCTATCTGGCCCGCGAGGTCGCCGGCAAAGTCTCGCCAGAGGACGCCGGGGAAGAGACCCAGCAACCTCCAACGGCCGAGAGCGAATTCGAGAAGCTCTTGGCGGAGATTGAGAATCTCAGCGACAACGACGTCGAGGCCGCGTTGGAGCGCGAGCCCCGGAACCCGTGAGACGAGACTGACGAGACTGCCGATGGCCGAGCTTTCTCAGCGACTGGCCAACCTCTCGCCGGAAAAGCGGAGGTTGCTGGAACAGCGTTTACAGAAAAAGCCGGACGTAGCCGAGCCGATTGCGATTGTCGGCATGGCCTGTCGCTTGCCGGGCGCCCCGAACCTCGATGCGTACTGGCGATTGCTCCTCGAAGGCAGAAACGCCACGCGCGAGATCCCTCCCGACCGATGGGACATCGACGAATTCTACGACCCCCGGCCGGACATCCCCGGTAAGATCAACACCCGCTGGGGCGGCTTTGTCGATCACGTCGGCGAGTTCGACCCGCTCTTCTTCGGCATCACGCCGCGCGAGGCGGGCAAGATGGACCCGCAGCAGCGGCTCCTCTTGGAGGTCGCCTGGGAAGCGATGGAAAACGGCTGCCTCGCGCCCGAGCGGATGGCCGGCTCGAACACGGGCGTGTATATCGGCATCGGCGGCACCGATTACTCAAAGCTACCGGCCCATCTCGACAATTATTTCGAGCATATCGACGCTTATGGCGGCACGGGCAACGCGCTGAGCATCGCCGCCAACCGGCTCTCGTATATCCTCGACCTCCGCGGCCCGAGCCTCGCCGTCGACACGGCCTGCTCCTCGGCCCTGGTCGCGATCCACCTGGCGGTTGTCAGCCTGCGGAGCCGCGAGTCCGACGCCGCGATTGCCGGCGGGGTGAACCTGATCCTCAGTCCTGAAACGACGATTGCCTTTTCGAACGCCCACATGCTTTCACCCGACGGTCAGTGCCGGCCGTTCGACGCCTCGGCCAACGGCTACGTCCGGGGCGAGGGGTGTGGGATCGTGGTGCTCAAACGCCTGACGGATGCGATCCAGGCGCGCGACCGCGTGCTGGCGGTGATCCGCGGCACGGCCGTGAACCAGGACGGCCGCACGTCGGGAATCACCGCGCCCAATAGCGTCTCCCAGCAGGCGGCCATCCGCTCGGCGCTCCAATCGGCCGGACTTTCGCCGGACCAGGTGAGTTACCTTGAAGCCCACGGCACCGGAACCCCCCTGGGCGATCCGATCGAAGTCCAGGCATTGGCCAAGACCTTTCGCAAGACCGCGGCCGCCGCGCCGCCCTGCTATCTCGGCTCGGTCAAAGGGAACATCGGCCACCTCGAGACGGCCGCCGGCATCGCCGGGCTCATCAAGGTGGTCTTGATGATGCAGCACCGGCAGATCCTGCCGCAGGCCTACTTCGAATCGCTCAACCCGAACATCAATCTCAGCGGCAGCCGCCTGGTGATCCCGCGCGGGCCGCTCCCCTGGGAGCCGCAGGGGCCGAGGATCGCCGGAGTCAGTTCCTACGGGTTCGGAGGAACCAACACCCATGTCGTCCTTGAGGAAGCGTCGCCGGCCGAAGCGGGGCCTTGCCCAGCGGACCGGCCGATGGACGTGCTCGCGCTGTCGGCCAAGACGCAATCCGCGCTCAAAAGCCTCGCCGGGGCCTATGCCGACTGGCTTGACGCCAATCCCGACACGACGGTGGCAGAAATCGGTTTCTCGGCCGGCGCGGGCCGGTCGCACTTCAATCACCGCCTTGCGGTCGTAACGGCCGACAGGGACGGTCTGCGCCGGCAATTGGCCGCCTATCGCGACGGCGAGACCGCCGAGAATGCGATCTACGGCCAGGTGAAAGTCGTCCCGCGGGCAAAACTCGCGTTTCTCTTCACCGGTCAAGGTTCCCAGTACGTCGGCATGGGCCGCGCGCTGTACGAAACCCAGCCCGTCTTCCGCGATGCAATCGACGAGTGCGATGCGGTCCTTCGCAGCCTGTTGGAACGACCGCTCTTGTCGGTGCTCTACCCGAAATCCGGCGCCGATGCGACCTTGGATGAGACCGCCTATACGCAACCAGCCTTGTTCGCCGTCGAATACGCGCTGGCGAGCCTCTGGCGGTCCTGGGGCGTCGAGCCGGACGTCGTGCTCGGGCACAGCGTCGGCGAATACGTGGCAGCTTGTGTGGCCGGCGTGTTCGGAATGGAGGACGGGCTGAGGCTGATCGCCCATCGTGCGCGCCTGATGCAGGAACTGCCCCACAACGGCTTGATGGCGGTCGTCTTCGCCGGATCCCAGCGTGTGGCCGAAGCAATCGAGCCGTTCCCGGACCGGGTATCGATCGCCGCGGCGAATGGTCCGGAAAACACGGTGATCTCCGGTGACGCGGAAACCGTTCGCGCGCTGGCCGCCCGGTTCGAGGCGGCCGGGATCGGCACCAAGCAGTTGACGGTCTCCCACGCCTTCCATTCGCCGTTGATGGAGCCGATGCTCGACGAGTTCGAGCGTCTGGCCGCCGAGATCAGCTACGGGCCGCCGCGCGTTCCCCTGGTGTCGAACGTGACGGGCGAACTGCTTTCCGGGCCGCCCGATGCCGCGTACTGGCGCCGCCACGTCCGCAATGCCGTTCAGTTCGCCGACGGCATGCAGACGGTCGCCGAGCAGCAAGTCCACGCAATACTGGAATTGGGACCGACGACCAGCCTCCTGGGAATGGGGCGGCGGATCCTGCCCGAGCTTCGCACGCTCTGGTTGCCGTCGCTTCGCAAGGGTCAGGACGACTGGCGGGTCCTGCTGGGCACGCTTTCGAAGCTCTACGTGCTCGGCGCGAAAATCGATTGGCAGGGATTCGATCGGCCCTGGACTCGCCGCCGCTTGTCGCTGCCGAATTACCCCTTCGAGCGGAAACGCTACTGGTTCGACGACCACAGCAAAGGCAGCCGCCGGGCGTTCGCCGGGGGGCGCGGGCCGTCGGTCCATCCGCTTCTGGGCAGCCCGATCCCGTCGGCCGTGGAGAAGACCCTGTTCGAGACGCGGCTCGGCAACCGCTCGCCGAAGTACCTCGTCGACCACCAGGTCCAGGGTTCCCCGGTCATGCCGGCCGCGGCCTATGTGGAGCAAGGCATGGCGGTTGCGGAGCAAGTGTTCGGCCCCGGAAAGCACGGTGTCGAGAACGTGGCCATCCAGCAGGCGATGTTCCTGCCGGACGGCGCCGGCCGCGTGGTTCAAATCACTGTGTCGCCGGAGTTGGGCGGCGAATCGACCTTTGAGGTTTACAGTGCGCCGGCCGATTCTCCGGATGCAAAGATCCGCTGGTCCATGCACGCCTGCGGCAAGATCCGCCATGCCCCGGCGGATGTCGGCAGCGGCGAACCCGTCCGCATCGACCTCGCAGAGGTCCGCGGTCGCGCGACGGACCGGCGCAGCCGCGAGGAGTTCTACGAACAGATCGCCGCGCGCGGATTGGCCTACGGTCCGGCCTTCCAGGTGCTTGGGGACCTGTGTCGTAGCGATCGCGACGCTTTGGCCCAGGTGGAACTCGCGCCGGAAGTGGCGAAGGAGGTTCGACAGTATCATCTCCATCCGGCGCTGCTGGATGCCTGCTTCCAGTCGATGGCGGGGGTCGTGCCTCGCGAACCGGACGGCAGCGACAGCCCTTCCACGTACATGCCGGTCCATGTGCGGGCTGTGCGGGTCCATGCGGAACTCACCGAAGGGATGTGGACCTACGCCGTCCGCTCCTCGGCAGACAACCGGCCGAGCCCGGAAACGGTCGAAGGAAACGTCTATCTCCTCGACGACGACGGAAGGGTCCTGGTGGAACTCGAAGGCGTCCGGGTGCAACGCGTCGGACGTGCTCAAGGTCAGGATCGGCGAGGTGAGATCCAGTCGTGGTTCTACGAGGTCCAATGGCAGCCGCAAGCGCCCCCCGAAGCCGCCGCAGCGGCAACTCTAGGCGACTGGCTGATCCTCGCCGACCGCGGCGGCGCCGGGGACAGGTTGGCCGAAAGTTTGCGCGCGCAGGGTTTGCGGTGCGTGATCGTCCGGCCCGACGGTCCGTTCGCCGCCGGTGAAAACGGCTCCGCGGTGCCGCGAGATGAGTTCCACGTCGACCCGCTGGACGGTGAGGACTACCGCCGGCTCCTCCAGGCGGCCTTCGCAGCGGGCCGGACCTGCGCGGGCGTGGTCCATCTCTGGAGTCTTGATCTGGAAATGCCGAGAGACGGCGGTGAGACCTCGCTGGCCGAGGCGCGCCGCTTGGGTTGTGGCAGCGTCTTGCGTCTGATCCAGCAGCTCGCGAGATCCAAGTTCGCCAAACCGCCCGCGCTTTGGTTAGTCACGCGAGGGGCCCAAGCAGTCGGCGAGGGACAGACGCCGCTCGTTGTGCAATCGCCCTTGTGGGGCATGGGCCGTGTCGCCGCGCTGGAGCACCCCGAGATGCGTTGCCGCCTGGTGGATCTCGACCCGGCAGGCTTCGTTGCGGACGAGGCTGCGCGGCTGCTCCGCGAACTTGTCAGCCAGAGCGAGGAGCCGCAGGTCGCCTACCGCGGCCGCGAGCGACTGGTTGCCCGGCTTGCGCCGGCCGCATCCACCGCGGCCGGCGACAGGAAAGACTCGTCGGCCGGCCGACCCCCGCGGGAGGTTGCCTTCCGGCTGCGGACCGGAACTTCGGGCAGCTTCGATTCGCTCTGGTTTGAGGCGAATCCGCGCCGCAGCCCGGGGCCGGGCCAGGTGGAAATCGAAGTCCGCGCCGCGGGACTCAATTTCAGCGACGTGCTCAAGGCCATGGGGCTTTACCCGGGCATTACGGACGAAGTCGTCCCGCTGGGCATCGAGTGCTCGGGCGTGGTCACGGCGGTGGGCGAAGGCGCCACGCGGTTTCTCGTCGGCGACGCGGTTATGGGGGTTGCGCCGTACAGCTTCGCTTCCCACGCGATCACGGCCGAATACGCCCTCGTCCCCAAGCCCGATTCCCTCACCGACGAAGAAGCCTGCACGATTCCGATCACGTTTCTGACGGCCTATTATGCCTTGGTCCGGCTTGCCGGCATGCAGCCGGGCGAGCGCCTGCTGATCCACGCCGGCGCCGGCGGCGTCGGGCTGGCTGCCATCCAGATCGCCCAGCAGATCGGCGCCGAAATCTTCGCCACGGCCGGAAGCGACGCGAAGCGGGAGTTCCTCCGCTCGCTCGGCGTCCCTCATGTGATGAACTCCCGGACCCTGGACTTCGCCGAAGAAATCCTCGCGGCGACCGACCGGCGCGGCGTGGACATCGTGCTCAACTCGCTCCCAGGCGACGCGATTCCCAAGAGTCTCTCGGTCCTCGCAGCCTACGGGCGGTTCCTGGAGATCGGAAAGACCGACATCTATCAGAACCGCATGATCGGGCTGTTGCCGTTCCAGGACAACCTGACTTACTCCGCGATCGACCTGGACCGCATGCTCCGCCAGCGCCCGGAATACATCCGCGACCTTTTTGCGGAATTGATGACGCACTTCGGGTCCGGCGATTACAAGCCGCTGCCCATGACGGTCTTTCCGATCGACGACGTGGTCGGGGCGTTTCGCTACATGGCGCAGCGGAAAAACATCGGGAAAGTGGTCGTGTCGCTCGAACGCTCGTGTCAGTCGGTCGAGGCGGAATCACCTCCGGCGATGGTCCGCGAAGACGGCACATATCTGGTCACCGGCGGTCTGGGGGCGCTTGGCTTGCGGGTCGGCGAGTGGTTGGCGTTGCAGGGCGCAAAACACGTGGTGCTGATGGGCCGGCGGGAACCGTCCGACGAGGCCGCCGCGGCGATCGACTCGCTCCACGAGCAGGGCGTGCGTGCGGTGGTCGTGCAGGGTGACGTGGTCTCGCGAGACTCGCTGGAAGCGGCGCTGGCGCAGATCCCCGGAGATTTCCCACCGCTTCGCGGCGTCGTGCATGCCGCCGGCGTGCTCGCCGACGGCGTGATGTTTGATATGGATCTGGCCCGGCTTGACAAGGCCCTGGCCCCCAAGGTCCAGGGGGCATGGAACCTGCACGCGGCAACGCTCGACGCGCCGCTGGACTTCTTCGTCCTCTTCTCGTCGATCGCCGGCGTGCTCGGCTCGCCGGGGCAGGCCAATTACGCGGCGGGCAACGCATTTCTCGATGCCTTGGCCTATTACCGCCGATCGCAAGGCCTTCCGGCCGTGTCGATCCAGTGGGGCCCTTGGGCCGATTCGGGCATGGCGGCCCACGCCGATCGCAGCGATCAGATCGCCGCGCGCGGAATGGATCTCATCCCACCCGAGAAAGGGCTGGAGGTCCTCGCCCGTCTCATCGAGTCGAAGCCGGTCAGTATGGCCGTGATCGACGCCCACTGGCCCGCCTTGATCAAGCAGGTCCGCGGGCGGACGCCGCCGCTCTTGGAGCGTGTGGCCGGAGACGAGGTTGCGGCGGCCGCCGGCCAGGAAGACAAGGTGGACCACGCCTTCCGGAAAGAACTTTCGGACCTGGGGGCACGGCAACGGATCGAGCGGCTCCGAGACTACTTTGCGCGCGAGTTGGCCCGCATCATGCAAGTCGATCCTTCGGGGATTGACGTGAACCAGCCGCTGAATATGCTCGGGCTCGATTCGCTGATGGTCATTGAGCTGAAGAACAATCTCGAACAGCGGCTGGACCTGACGCTGCCGATGGCCCGCTTCCTCGAAGGGCCGAGCGTGACGGGGCTGGCCGAAGCCGCGGCCGAGGCCTTCGCAGGCGGCCAACCACCCGCGAACGGGAAAGCCGGCGGGGCGGAAGCTGCATCTTCGGCGCGGGCCGCAGCGAGCGATTGGACGCCCCTGGTCCTCTTGCAGCGCGGTGGTGACATGCCGCCCCTGTTCTGCGTCCATCCGATCGGTGGCGACATCCGCTGCTACGTCGATCTGGCCCGAAGCTTGTCCGGAGACCGGCCCGTTTACGCGCTCCGCGGCCGTGGCATTGAAGGGACCCTCGATCCGCACGGCAGCGTCGACGAACTGGCCGGCGATTTCCTCGGCAGTATCCGGGAAATCCAACCACGGGGCCCGTATTACCTGGCCGGCTGGTCGACCGGAGGGATTTACGCCTATGAGATGGCTCGCCGCCTCCATGCGCGCGGCGAACTAGGCGGGCTGGTGTTTCTCGATACGCCTACGCCCGCCATCTTCAAACACGTTGACCTGGACGACGAAGCACGCTTCCTTTACGATCTGGTGAACTTTTCCAATTACTTCGCCGGCACAAGCATGCAAGTCTCCTACGAGGAGCTTCGCTCGCAGAAGGCGGAAGATCGGTTGGCCATCGCTTTGGAGGAAGCCAAGCGGCATGGGATGATGAGGGCCGACGTTTCGACCGATTACGTTCACCGACTGGTGGAAGCCAGCCGCGCAAACGTCCGCGCGCTGATGAACTACACACCGCCCCCGCTGGACCACCCGATCTGGTTCTTCCGCCCCACGGTAACCACGGTGCTCGAGGAGGCTTCCGGCCAGGAGTTGGAGGGGGATCTCGGCTGGGGGCAGATCCCGGGGCTGACGCTGCTGGTTGAGACCGTGCCGGGCGATCACTTCACGATGATGACCGGCGAGAACAGCCGCTTCCTGGCGGACCAGTTGATCGCGAAGCTGGAAGGCAAAGGCGAACCGACTTTCCAAGGGAGCAAGTAGATGGAGTCAACACCGCGCGACGCCGCCGGCCGCCTTTCCGGGCCGAAATTCCCGCTCCTGACCAAAGTGGTCCGGCAGGTCGAGCGCGCCATGATCTGGCGCCACAAGTGGCAAGGGATCTTGTTCCTCTCGGACACGACCCTCCGCGACGGCGAGCAGATGTCGGGCGTGCGGCTCAATCCCGAGGCCAAGGTGACCATCGCCAAGGCGTTGGCCGCGGCCGGCGTCCACTCGATCGACGCCGGCTCCCCGGCCGCTTCCCGCGAGGAGGTTGAGTCCATTCGCCGCATCGTCCGCGAGGTCCACGGGCCGGTGATCACCGCCCATTGCCGGACGCTGCCCCAGGACATCGATATCGTCGCCGAAGCCTTTGAGGAGGCAAGCCGGCCGAGGCGCGGCATCACCGTCTACATCGGCGTCAGCCCCATCCACCGCGAGCGCAAGCACCGCAAGTCCAAGGCGGAGATCATCCAGATCGCGGTCGATGCGATCCAGTATGCCAAGCGGTTTTTCAGCATCGTCACCTTCGGCCCCGAGGACGCCGGGCGCACCGAACCCGAATACCTGCACGAGATCTACCGCGAAGCGATCGCCGCCGGGGCCACGACCATCGGGTTTGCCGACACGGTCGGCATCCTCACCCCGGAAAAGGCCGCCGACGCGATTAAGGCGGTCCAGGACCACGTGCCCAATATCGACGACGCCCTCTTGGCCGTCCACTTCCACAACGACCTCGGGCTGGGCACGGCCAACGCCCTGGCCTGCGTTGCCCAGGGAGTGAACATCGTCCAGGGGACCGTCAACGGCATCGGCGAACGGGCCGGCAACACGCCGCTGGAAGAAGTCGCCATGGCCGTCAAGCTCCACAAGGACCAATACCGGCGCGAGTGCCACGTCGACACGCGGCAGCTCTACGAGCTCAGCCGGCTCGTGGCACGGCTAACCGGCGTGGAGCCGGCGATCACCAAACCGATCGTCGGCGACAACTTGTTTGTCACCGAATCGGGCGTACACCAGGATGGACTCTTGAAGGACCCGATTTCCTACTTGCCCTTCTTGCCCGAGCAGACCGGCGCGCCGCCGGTGCGGCTCGTCCTGGGCAAGCACAGTGGACGCCGCGCCGTACGGTATCGCATGGAACAGCACGGCGTCCAACTCGACGACCAGCAGGTCCTTCAAGTGCTCGAGCACCTGAAGACCGGGCCCAAGCTCATGTCCTACGATTCCAAAACGGAACTAGACCAGTTACTCGACGAAGTATTCCACGGGACGGTGAAACGCAATCAATAGAACTTAGATCTTAGTGCTTAGAACTTGGTTTGATTGTCTGACCGGCCAAGAAAGCCGCCGCCAATCTCTAAGAACTAGTTTCTAAGATCTAAGCACTAAGCTCCAAGCACTAAGCACTCCATGAGCGGCATCGCGGGCATTCTCGATCTCGACGGACAACGGCCGATCCCGGACGGCATCCTGGACCGGATGGCCGGGGCCATGCGCCATCGCGGACCGGATGGCGAGGCGCGGACCGTAGAGCCGGGGTTGGGACTCGTTCTGCGCCGCCTCCGGATCGTCGGCCTCCAGACCGCGAGCCCGCTGCCGGCCGGCGAAGACGGCAACGTGGCGGCCGTTTTCGATGGCGCCCTGTCGAATGCCCCGCAGTTGCGGGACCGTCTGGAAGCCCGCGGACATCACATTGCGGGGACCGCCGACGAGGAGCTGCTTCCGCACCTGTGGGAGGAACACGGCGAGCAGTTGTTTGAGCACCTGCGGGGGCAATTTGCACTGGCGGTTTGGGACCGTCGCCGTCGCCGGCTCGTGCTGGCTCGCGACCGATTCGGCGTCTGCCCGGTCCACTGGACCCGCCAGGGCGACTGGCTCGTATTCGCCTCCGAGATCAAGGTCCTGCTGGCGTCCGGCCTGGTCGATCCGCAACCTGAATTGCGGGGGATCAGCCAGATCTTCACGTTTTTCGGCCTGCCCGGGCCGCTGACGTGTTTCAAGGGCGTGTATTCGCTCTTGCCCGGTCGTTTCCTTCCGGTCGATCAGGGCCGGAAGACCGAGGTCCGCGACGCTACGTACTGGGAGATGGATTTTCCTGATCGCGGCCAGGAAGAGGACGGCAGCGAAACGGAACTGGTCGACCGCTACGACGCGCTGCTGCTGGAGGCGGTGCGGCGGCGTCTGAGGGCCGACGTGCCGGTGGCGGCCTATTCCAGCGGCGGCTTGGATTCGAGCATGATCGTGGCCATGGCCCGCCACATCCGCGGCGAACCGCTGGACACATTCACTTTCCAGATCGAGCATCCGCATCTCCGAGAGTCCGCCGGGGCGGAAATCGTGGCCCAGCACGTCGGCACGTCGGCGCCGACCGTGGTGAACTGCACCCCGTCGGAAATCTTGGGAACGTTTCCGCGGCTCGTCCAGGCGGCCGAGAGTCCGGTGATCGATACGTCGGCAGCCGCGCTGTTCCGGCTCGCGGAAGCCGCCCACGCGGCGGACCGGAAGATCGTGCTCACCGGCGAGGGCGCCGACGAATGGCAGGCCGGCTATCCCTGGTTCCGCATCGACAAGAAGCTTGGTTATCTCGACCTGGTCCCCGGGCTGGCATTGAACCGCCGGGCGTTCTGGCGCTATCTGCAGATCCGCCACTTGCCGTCCTATCCTTGGTCGATCGTCGCGCGGTCCGAAGAACTGGCCGCCGGGCACAACGCCTGGCTGTTGGTCTATCACCTGATGAGCACGACGAAAGCCCGCTTCTTCAGCCGGGAGATGCTCGATGCGGTCGGCGATTACCTTCCCTACGAAGATCTCGCGTTGAACCGCGACCGCATGCGGCGGTGGCACCCTTTGAACCGTTCGATCTACACGGGTGCGAAGGTCCATCTGGGTGGATTGCACCTGACGACCCGCGGCGACCGTTCGGCCATGCACGCCGCGGTGCAGCCGCGCTATCCATTCCTCGACGAAGACCTTTTCCAGTTCCTGGCCCGCATCCACCCGCGCTGGAAAATGCGGGGCCTGGTCGACAAGTATCTCCAGCGCCGCCTGGCCGACCGCTGGCTGCCCCCGGCGGTCACGGCGGGCCGCAAGCGGCTGCTCCACGCCCCCCTTGACGCTTTTCACGAAGCGCCGATACCGCCGCTGGTCGAGAAGCTGCTCAGCGAATCCTCGCTCCGCAAGGCAGGCTACTTCGATCCCAAGGCGGTCAACCAATGGAGAAACCAGTTCCGCAGCATAGGCAAGAGTTTCCGGCGGCTATTCATCGAGATGGGCCTCGTCGGCGTCATCTCGACCCAGCTTTGGCACTATGCCTATTTCGACAGCAGTCTTGCCGATGAGCCTCTTCCGGGAGTCTCGCCATGATTACTCGATGGATTTATCTCAAGGCTCGCAGTCTTCAGGTCCGGCATTTTCTTACCGCCGCCGCCCGTGGCCGCGAGATCCAGCAGCGCGTGCTCTTGGACAAGATCCACCGCCATGCCGACAGTGATTTCGGCCGGCAACACGGCTTTGCGGAGGTCCGATCGGTCCAGGACTTCCGCAGGCGAATGCCGATCACCTCGTACGACGACTACCGGCCCTATGTCGAGCGGTTGAAACGGGGCGACCTGCGAGCAATGTTCGGGCCTGGCACGCGCTTGCTCATGTTCGCGTTGACTTCGGGAACAACCAGCGAAGCCAAATTCATCCCGGTGACCCAGGAATTCTTCAACGAATACCGCAAGGGATGGAACTTGTGGGGCCTGCGGACCTACGCGGACCACATGGATTTGCTCCACAAGAAGACGCTCCAGTTCAGCAGCAACTGGCAGCAATTTCCCACGGAGGGCGGGACCCCCTGCGGCAACATCAGCGGCCTCGCGGCCGAAACGGCCCCCTTGATCAGCCGGCC
>JABWBD010000258.1 GCA_013360685.1 Pirellulales bacterium | reverse complement strand
AACCCCGGCAAGCTCACGTCCTGCTCCAGGCCGAGGCCCCGGACCAGCTCTTCAAGCCTCGGCCGCTCTTTTCCTTCTCCCAGGATCATCAACCTTGCCGGCCGGCTTCGGCGGAGCTGCGCGAAGGCGTGAATCAACGTGGGATAGTCTTTCTGGACCTGCAATCGCCCGACGGCGAGCACCACGGGAGGTTGGCCGGGCCTGAACCAGGGGTGGTCCAAAGCAGCGCGTGCTTTCTCGCGCACCTCGGCCTCCACGACGGATGGATTGTAGATCACGCTGATGCGCTGCCGAGGGATGCCGGTCAACGCGGCCAGGTCGTCGCGGACTCCATGAGAGACGACCGTGATGCCGTCGGCCCAAGGGTAAAAGCGTTGGATGAGCCGAGGCACTAGCCGCGCTCGCCAATTCGATGCGCCGCCGGCCTCCTGCGACACGGTATTCTGCTCGTTGACGAACAAGCGCGTGTCCGTGCCGGCCAGACGCCGCGCCCATAGGGCAATGACGTTGACGTAACCGAACACCGACACCATCGCTTCCGGCCGCTCCCGCCGGAGGTAACGCACCAGCGCGGGCAGACTGGTCAGGGCCCGCGACGCCTTCAGATCCACCATGCGAACCGGACTGCGCACCTCGCCCAAGAAAGCGCCTTCCGCCCGGGCCAGGACCAGATCCACCGCATGGCCCCGTTTGGCGATGCCGTGGGCCAGGTTCAGCATCGACCGCTGGCCACCGGCGCCGAACAAGGACGGCATGAAGATTGAAATTCGCCTTTCGGATCTCACGGTGATTTCTCCCAGGAATTCCGACTCATCTCTCCAGAAACGGCGGGCGATCTCATCCGGCGGCCTTTCCAGTTCCAGCCGCTGCGATCTCTGCCGGCCTGTGCCCGTTCCCCGGACCGGCGGGCTGCAGCCACAACGACAGATCCCGGTCGATAAGCGTCTCGAGTTGGGCGATGTCGTCCCGGTAGAGGTCCAGAAGTCTTTCGCGCAGGTCCGGCGGGAGTGTCGGAGGGGCTTTCAAATTCTGCTGCCGTAGCCGCTTCGCGAACTCCTGCACGCGAAGCGGCAGCAGGGCCTTCGCGGCCCGGATGAGATGCGGGTTGTAAAACAGGCGGTTTGCGAGCCTGTTCCTCGGGACACTCGCCGGGTTATACCGAGTTGACGTGTCGGCCACGAAGTGAGGATCCACCCCGATGAACTCGAACAGCTCTTGAACGGCCCCCTGGGCGTCCTGCCGGAATTCCTCGAAGATAAGCACCTTGATCTGCTCGCGAGGGAAGATGTCGTAGTACCGCTTCAGGCGGTGGTAGTAGAAACTTTCCCTGACATGGCTGGATGCGGCGGTCAGCTCCTCATAGATGCCCCCGACTCGCTCTCCCCTTCGCATCCGCATCAGGAATCCGGAAAAGGCCCGGGCAGCCGGATTTCGCAAGCTCACGATCAACTTCACATCGGGGAGGCACTCATGAATCCTCCGGGCCGCGGTCGGGCAGCGGATATACTGGGGCGATGCCTCGCCGACGGCAACCGCGCCGGTGCCGCCGGCAAATGCGGCCTGGTATTCCTGGAAGGTGTGTACGGGAAAGTTGCGGAGCAGCGGCGGATCGCCCTCGTCGTGCCATTTCCACGCGCGTGCATCCTCGTAGCCGAAGTAGTTCGTGCCTTTCATGGCACACATGAATACCTGGGGATGTTGTTCGAGATACCGGAACAGCGAAGTGGTTCCTCCCTTGGCCACGCCGATGATCAGGAACGTCGGCAATGTCACGGCGTTGGTCCTCCTTCCAGGGGTTTTTTCGGAGACGGTATGCATCGGTTGAAAGTCCATTCGGTCAAAAGAGCGGTCCGCCGCTTCGGCCGGCCATGTTTCGGCTCAGGGCAACGCCGGGCAGGAAGTCCGCTGCCGGACTCGGCTGGCGCGTCGGCAAGACCTCCCACCTGCGGTTCATCGCTGCGCTGGCGTTCAGCAAACCAAAAAACAACCAGGTTGTTTTCCTGTACTCCCAGGTCAGCGTGGATGCGCCGATGGCCCATACCAACAAGAGGGATAACCATAGGCCTCGGTCGCACCGCGGTTGACTGCACGCCTGCAGCACGGCGATTGACAGAATCGCTCCGAACAGCGCAAACCCGACCAGTCCCAACTCCACGAGAACGGAAATGAAGGAATTGTGGGCGACCTTGTGCTGGCTGTTCACGGAGCGGTACATGTTGCTGCCGACCCCCAGAACCGGTTGCTCCAGGTAGGAAACAAGGCCCTCTCTCCAAAGCCTGGTGCGGTCGTTCAAATCGCCCTCCGCCAGTTCCGTTCCCGTGCTGCCCAGCCGCTGGAACGCCCGTTCCTGCTG
This sequence comes from Pirellulales bacterium, assembly GCA_013360685.1. Lineage (GTDB taxonomy): Bacteria > Planctomycetota > Planctomycetia > Pirellulales > Thermoguttaceae > JABWBD01. The sequence goes on along the minus strand of JABWBD010000258.1, from coordinate 9,692 downwards.
GATCGAAGTGAGCACCAGGCCGGCGGCCAGCGAAACGAACGCCGCGATGGCGATCCGCGTCGAGAGCCGCAGACGTCCGAGTGAGGCAAGCCCGAAGCACATTCCCGGCACTGCCGCGATCAGTGCGGTCCGAGTCCCGGAAAGGGCAATTCCCAACAAGGCCATTGGTACGAACGCGTAGTTGACGATTCCCAGGAGACGGCCCATCGGAAGGCCCCTCACCGACACGGCGAGGTACCAGGCGACTGGGATTGCCAGGGCAATAATAAACCCGAACCCGTCCGGATTGGTCTCGCCGGCACTGTAGCGTTGGAAATGGCTGTAAAACGTTTCGCCGGCCAGGAAATTGGACAGCGCGCTGGCGAGTGCCACGCAAGTGCCCAAGACATACGCTTGCAGCCCGGCCAGTACCTTGGCTCGCGTGGTGTACAGGTCCCACAAGATGCAGGTGAGGAAAAAGACCTGCACCCATGTGAATACGTGACCTGCCGAACGGCCTGGGTTGGTGCTCCACACAACGCTGACGCCATTCCACAGCACAAACAGGCACAGGACCGCGTGAATGGCGTTCGGCCGGCGGAACCGGCGGGCCCCAAGCACTGCGAGAAACCAGAACGCGGCGGTCCCAAAGCCGACCAGTTTGGCGCCGGTGCCCAGGCCGGGAAAGCGAACCACTCCCTCCCAGGGAATTACGAAAATCATGCAGAGCGACAGGGCAAACGCGATGGTGTGCAGGTTGGGCATATACGGCGCCGCGGCTTTACTGGATGAGTCCGGCGAACTCCGAGGCGGATAAGGTCGTCTTCACTGCCTCGTAATTCGCGATGACGTCGCGGTGGCCTCCCTTTCGGATCTTCTCGAGGCGCGATTCCAGCGCGGCCTCGGGGGGTATCCCCAGGAACGCCAGAATGGTCTCGAATCGCGCGTGGTTGCGGACCAGGTCGTCGTAGGCGATTTCCATGTGACGCAATCGGCACAGCCGCAGAAGTCTCCTCGCGTAGTCCTGCTGCTTCTGCAGCCATTTCAGTTTGCCGATGAGTGTTCGCGTGTCCAATTCGATGGCAAGGTTGCCGGGCGATTTGTCTCCGGACAGCAGATGGGCCCGCCCGATCTTGGCTTTGACCGCGTAGGACACCAAGATGTCGAGGTGGTTACGGCGAACCAGGTGCACGACGGGGATTCGGCGCCACAGCAGGTACCCGAGGATTTCCGGATACCGCGCGAGCTGCAGGTACATCAGCTTGAATCCGACCGCGCCGGGCGTGCGATACAGATCGTTCAGGTACGTAAACACGGTGAAGGGGCGGATCGCGGCCCGGCCGAAGCGGGTCTCAATGTACCGGGGACGCGCGAAGTCCGAATCCCACCTCTTCTCCGCAACTCTCGGCCGGGGCAGAAACAGTTCGCCTTGGGCCATGACTTGCGGGTGGCTGTTGAGAGTGCTCATCAGCCAGGTCGACCCGGTGCGATTGCTGGTAAGGACGACGAACCTGGTGTTGGTGGTGCGAGTCGCGTCGATCATAAGGCATCAGTCGGTCTGCGTGTCGGTTGCGTATCGGCGTCCCTGTTTCCATCTCCATTCGGGCGCCATCCGGGCCAGTTCCACTACCTGCCGCGACAGCGAGGGAGCCGCGATTACGAGTACAAGGACGTAAGTGATTGCGCCCGCGATGAAATAGACCGGCAATCGGAAATAGAGGGCCAGGTCGGGACCAGCCAGAACGGTCTTCAGACCGAGGACAAGCATCGCCGCCGCCAGCGATGCTGCCGTTGGCATCGCATACAGTTTCAAGTAGTCCGTCAGCCGGATGCCGATCAACCTCCGCACGGCCAGGACCGAAACAGGGGCCAACAGGTAACTGGTGACGACCAGCGAGACGGCGACGGCCACGATCCCAAAGCGCACGACCGCCAGGAATCCCAGCACGTTGGCCACAGCGTTCAGGAGCATGATCCCCAACTCCCACAACGGCTTGCCCGAGGCGCGGATCACCGTGCCGTTGAAAAACAGCACGGACTGGAGGATGCCCATGAACGCGAGGATCTGCATGACCGGAATGCTCGGAGTCCATTGCTCGCCGAAACAGACGGGGACCAACTCGGGCGCAAGCACGGCGGCCGCGGTGAACACGGGAAAGGCGAGCAGGCTTGTGTATTGCGTTACCCGGTAAAAGGCGCGCCGCATCCGTTCCGGGTCGTCCTGGATGCGGGAAAACATCGGAAACGCCACCGAGTTGGTAATGCCCGTGACGCTCCTCGTCAGCAGCATCAGCAGCCGATAGCCGACGGCGTAATAGCCCAGCATCGCCGGACCGAGATAATAGCCGATCAGGAAATCATCCGACTTCCGGAGCAGGTGGTTCAATGCATTGTTGCCGACAACGGCCGCTCCAAAGCTGACCATCGTGCGGTAGCGCGTTCGGGACACGCGCAGCCCGGGCCGCCATGCGCTCGCGGTCCAGAGGACGAGCACGCCCGCCACGCCGTCCACAAGGTGCTGCCCGACCAGGCTCCAGACGCCGCACCCCGCAAAAGCCATGGCCAGGCCGACCACGCCGCCGAGCGTCTTGGCCACCAGGGAACGGACGGCCAGGACCCGGAAGGCCAGGTCCCGCTGGAGAATCGCGATTTGAGTGCTGCTCAGCGCGCTAAAGACAAAGCTGACGGAGAGCCACTTCAACACGGGACTTAACTGCGGCTCCCCGAACACCGCAGCGACGGCGCCCGACGCCAACATGCCCCCCAACATCAAGACGACGCCGGTCAGCACACTGATCCAGAAGGCCGTGTCCAGGTGCTCCGCCTCAAGATCGGGACACTGCACGACCGCCGCGCCCAGCCCCTGGTCCAGGAACACCTCGACAAAGGCCGTAAACACGCACGCCAAGGCGACCAGCCCGAAAGCCTCCGGAGGGAGTAATCGCGACAGCGCGACAAACGTGGCGATGGATACGACCGCCCGTCCCCATTTGTGTACGACGGACCACGCAATCCCTTTCGCGGCCTTCTCTCGCAAGCTCATCTTGAAAACCTGTTCTTCTCGCGGCCCAGCGGCCCGGTCGCACGCTCGTGTGTTCCCGCAGCAAGTTGGGCGCCGGTCGGCCGTTCGTGCCGATGGCCTACACCAGGGCGACGCCCTTTCGGTAAAGGTAAAGGACCGGCCTGTAAACCAGGCGCTGTTTCAGCCTGGATAACGTCAGGTTGCGAAAATTGAAACGGTGGTGTTGGGTCTGCTGGTAATGCGCCACGTCGGCGTCGAGCGAGGGGCCGTACTCCCGCTGGAACTTCGGGTACCACTGCCGCCGGACGAAATCGTAAAGCTCCAGATCCGCCTCGTTGGCCTCGACCAGCATCCTTCGCGTGGTCTCGTCGGCGAGCAGCCTTTCCGCCAGGGCATTCCGCCGCGCGACATTGACCCGTTTGTAGGAAATGTCGAGCTGACGGGCCCGCAGCGCCCTCACCATGACCATGGACTCGTCGAACCGCTCCGTGAGACCGACGAAGATGTCCTTCGCCCGGAGGACTCCGATCGCTTTCTGCACGTCGGCGGAGCCGGCAATCATCTTCGTCTGGGGGTTGCGGGTCCACTCCTGCTCGATCCACTGCTCGAACTTGAGGCCCTTCTTGCCGCGGTAGTCAACGTTGTACTGGAACCGGGACGCACACGTCTTCAGAGGCTCTCGCATGAACGTGAAATAGCGGATCTCGGCGCCGGCCTCCAGGTCCGCGTAGCCCGTGACGCCGTGGCCGGCGATGCTCTCCAGGCGGGGATAGATCTTCCGCAGACGCAGCAAGTCGTCCGTCGAAAAAGCCGCGCCGTTGCCGCGGGCGTGCCACGGCTCCACCTCGCAATGCCGCAGCCCGAACGAACTGCGCAGGATGTACCGGACCGTGCGGCCGGCCGTCTTGTTGATATGAATGAAGACCAGCATGTTTAGCGTCCCATGACGACGGATGGTTCAGGGCAATACGACTCGGCGAGCCGCCCATGCCGTCCTCGCAACCGCCGGCAAGCCGCGACGATCTCTTCCGCGATCTGTTCCGCAGGAGTCTGCCCGGTGTCGAAGTCGAGCAGCATCGGCGGGCCGTGGGCGCAAAGTTGTGCGAGGATCTCCTCGTAGGAGGCCTGGTAACGGGCCAGGAAACGGTGTGCCTCGATCTCAGGCTTTCCCTTGACCGGATGCCGTTGGTTCCGCCCGTTGATGCGTTGGATCAAGACGTCTTCCGGAGCGCCGAGGCGGACGATGACGTCCAGCGTCGATGCCCATTGCTCGAACGTGCGGTTCCACCAAGGGCCGAAACTCGGTTGCCGCAGCGCGTCCGGGCCGAAGGCACGGAGGGTTGCCAACTTGAACACCGGCCCGTGGTCCAGGAGCACGGCGGCCGTTGCGTCCCCGCCGCGTCCGCGCAACACGCGGGGCCAGGCCGTCAGGTAAACCATCGCCTTGAGGTCGTCCCAAGCGAACCTTGCCAGAGACCGCCCCTGGCGGGCCAACAGCGGCGCCAATTTGGGGAAGTGTGCAAGGCAGAGGGCGACGTGCCGCCGGTTTCGCATCGAGATGTCCGGGGCCACGCGGAACCCCGCGCCGCGCCGCTGCAAGGCGCGCGCGAGCGTCGTCTTGCCGGTGCCCGCCAGGCCGACGAGTTCGACGACGAGCGGCGAATTCCACGTCCGTCCGCTTCCCATGTTTACGGTCTCAGCCATAGTAGCGACTTGATCTGCGATAGCACCTCCGCCGGCGGCAGGGAAGCGTCGATGACGTGGGCGCGCGTCGACTCCCAGTCGGCCTCCCAGATCTCGCCGCAGCGCTGCCGCACCGAGGCGGAATCCTCGCCAGTCTTCCGCCGGACCGCGATCTCGGGGTCCACGCGAAGCACAATGAGCAGCTCAGGCGGTGCAATCCGCCGGTAGTAGCTCTCCTCCAACGGCACCAGGGCCCTGGCCAACCGACTCGTCGGTTGCGTGCGAATCCACTGGCCGCGTTCCGGACTGTCGGACAGGCGCGCAAGAAACCTCTCCGTCTGCGGCCCGTCCATGAGATGGACCAGCGCGTGCGGAAACCGGTCGAGGATCACCAGTCCGCCCTGGGCGGCAAGCCGCCGGGCCTTCGCATAGGTGCGGTAGCGGTCGCGCGCCCGGCAAACCTCCCGCAGCAGCCACGGATACGCCGGCGACACCGCCGACTTCTGTAACAGGGTCTTCTCGAAGGAGGCTTCGACCGGGTACAACCCGAGCCAATTGCCGGTCTTGAGGATCGACCGTACGAATTTCGTCGTCCACGACCAGGCGGGCTTTCCCATGTGGATCTTGGCCGTTCGGAGATCCTTGGACAGCCAGCTATACAGGGCGTCGATCGCGGTGGACTTGCCCGCGCCGTCTCCGCCCATGATGGCGACCACGGCGCCTCCGGTGGCCAGGCTATACTTCGACGAGACCCCGAACAGCCGCCGGCGGATTGCCAGGACAATTCTTCGCCACCATTTCAACCACGCCTCGACCGGCGCCGGAAGGCGGCCGTCGGCGCCGAGCCCTGCTGACAAGCGCCGGCCGGCCCTGATGCGTCTTCTCAAAGACGCGCCCGGCTGAAGGCTGTCGGCGCACTCGTGGAACACGGCCGGGTCGAGGTAGGGCAAGTCCCTCTTAAGCGCCTCGGCCACGCGGTCGTCGTCGATCTGGGCCTCCAGAGCCGCCAGTTCCGCGCGCTCCTTGGCTTTCAGAACGCCTTCGCGCCAAAGAACCGCGTCCCACGTCAAGTGTTTCAACGCCATGCGGATCACGAAAACAAGGTACTCATACTCGGGCGCGGGCACCGGAAACCATTTCCCCTGGACCGCCGACTCCAGGTACTGCCGCTCGATCGGCAGACGGATGTTCTTCGTCAGGTCATGGCCGAGGACCAACTGGTAGTGTGCGTGGACGTGGATCAGCCGATCGGCCCGGGGCTCGTAGCCAAAAAAGTCCTCCACGCCCGGAAGCTGTCTCTCCGGCGGGGCAACCGCCCTGCGGAAACCCAAGCGGCCCAGGATCGCCGCAAAGCGCGGCGCATCGGCCGGGGCGACCAGGAGATCGAGGTCGTTTTCGCCGCGGACCGACCGGTCCAGCGCGTTGTTGCTTTTCCAATGGCAATAGGCGATCCCCTCCTCCCGGAGCGATTGGGACAGCCGGGAAACAAGCTCGCAGGCGAGGCGGTCCGCCGGGACGGCCGCCTGCGGTGGGCCGCTTTCCACGTTGACCGGGCTTGGATTTCGGGTCGAACTAATCATGGATCTCATAGACGGCCCGGTCGCCGTTTCGTAGGTCTTCTACGGAGAGGTACAACCGGTCGGGAATTCCGGTGGAAGAACTGATCAACCACACCTTGTGCGTGGCGCGGTGATACTCGATCACCTTCCGCCAATGGTTGCCGCCATCCACCGTGACCATAAGCAGGCACTTGCTGCCCGCCGTGGAGTAGGGGAGATTTGCCCAGATTTCCGTGCCCCGCTTGGATTGCCTTTGGACCATGTTGTCGATGGGGCTTCGGCGGTACGGATCCGGAACGACGCGTTTGTCATACGTGCGGCCGTCTCTGGTGGACACCAGGAAATTGGTCCCGCCCTGATAGTCCGAGCCGAAGAGCACCTGGTCGTCGGTTTCCACGACCGAGGTGTAGCCGCCCATCTGGATATGGAAACGGTTGACCGGGGTCCACGTCTTGAGGGCCTCCAAGTCGGGCGAGTCCAAGCCGGCGCTCATCCAGAGCTTCTTCTTGTTGTCGCCGTCGGCCACAAAGAGTTGGCTCAGCAACTTGCTGTACTTGACCAGGTGGACGTGCTTGTTCGTGCCCTGCCTGATGAGGAAATCCGACCGTTCCCACGAGACCCCGTCGTCGGTGCTGAAATACACGTACGCCAATTGCCTCCACCGGGTGTCGTCCCAGACGTTTCCGTATTCACCGAGGACCAACGTTTTGTCCGGCGTCTCGGTCATCCCGTTGTTGTGGCGAAAGAAGCTCGCCGACGATCCCAGGGTAAGGCACTTGTGAAATGAGCCTCCGCGGTCAGCGCTCCGGTAGACGGCGCCCGGAACGCAAACGAAGAGTGCCTGCCGGCTTGTGACAAAGATGGACTTGATCCGCTCGGGAAAGGTGTGAAGCGGGCCAAGGGGCCGCTCCCGGCCGTTGCTTCGGAAAAGCGACCGGTCGTCGCGAGCGAGCGAACCATAGAGTTCGCCGTTGTTGAGAAACAAGACCTTCCAATCGGCGGCGCAGGGACTTGCCGACAACTCTTCTCGCTGCAGGAAACGGCCGAGTCTCTCCGCAAAAGCCTCGTCGCCGACCGCCGCACCATCCAGTGCCATCGCGTCGTCGTTGAGGAAGCTCAGATATTGGTTGGCTGGGAAAAGGCCCAATCGATGGCGCAGCTCCCAGACCAGGAAAGAACTGAGTTCGCGGGCCTTGCCGTACTGGTAAATGTCGCGAAGAAACGAAAACCCGGATCGGAGTCTCTTCTCAAAAAGGGCGGAATGGCGTTTGGTGATATCTCGTCCCATCCAGTCTTGCTCCGTGTCGTCGTTGCCTCGACAACCTTGTCCCCCGAATCCACAGTTATGCGGTCATTGAGAACGCTCGTGAGCTAATCGCGTGAAACCTTCGCCGAGGGCATCAGGCAAGGACTGCTCGGTATCGGCTGCTTGACGCCGCCACGGTCGGCGCCAATCCTCGTCGCCGAGGAGCGAAAAAGCGGCGTCGAGAGCGGCAACCCGGGATCCTCGCGGCTCTGCCGCGTGCGGCCGGCGCTGCCGACCCGCTGCGGCCGGCGCTTGCGACGACACGATGGAAACCGGGTCGGCGGCGCCGCTGGACGGCCGCTCGACGCTTGCCGAATTGCTGCTGAGGGGGGTGAAATCGCCGGATAGCGCGGCCCAACCACGCCAGGCGTCAGGGCCGCCGTCGCTCGTCACGATCGAGCTCGCTTCCTTGTCGGCAAGTTTCGACGACACAGAGGGAGCAACGGAATCGTAAGCCGCCGGCGGATCGATGATCAGGTAGGCCGCCTGCTCGTACGCATGGCTTCGCTCGGCATCTGCGGTCTGGTCTTCGTCAATCGAAAGCTTGAGTGTGCCGCCCGTAGGTGTAATCGGATCCATGCCGTAGAGAATCGGCCATCCGCCATTGGCGCCGTTCATGCCGGCCTGACTGACGACGGCGGCCTTGGAATTGGGCATCGCCGCATAGGCGTAGTTGTAGGGCGGCCGGTAATCCATGCCTCCGATCGTGTTTGCGCCCACGGCGGCGACGTACCGCAGCCCCTCGATCTGGGCCGTGCCGCTGGTGCTGGTTTCTATCACGATGTAACCGATGGTTTCGTCCACGCGCGTGACGTCGGGATCCTCACCAACGTGTTTGCCGACGCTCAGTGCCGCGTTCGAAGGCGGCGCATCGCGAGTGCTGCCGGAAGCCCAGAAGACCGACCAGCCCGGATCGTTGTAGGTCATCACCTGGCCGAGGACGACCGGATTGCTGTAGGACTGCGCGTAGCTCCTCGGCTCGCCCTTCCAGGAGTTGTCCTGATCGGTAACCGTGGAGGTGAACTTGACCACCTCCATTCTGAAGCCGGCCTGGTTGTACACTCCGCTCTCCATGACAACGAAGTGCACGTTCATGCTTGCCACCGGATTCGGGCCGGCTTCCTGGACTCGCACCTCGAAGCTGTTCCCGGCGGCGTTGCGGATGCGAGTGACCGCGGGCGGCGAATTCGCGTCGTAATTCGGCGTCGCAACCACAACCATCGAACTGTAGGTGTAAGGCAGGGTGACCGTCTGCCAATTGCTCCCCACGCTCACAACGCCGTGCGCCAGGTGCGGCCCCGCGGCGGCCGCGTTGACGGTAACCGACACGGTCGCAACGTTGCTTTCCAAGAGACCGTCGGACGCCTTGAACGTGAAACTGTCGGAACCGGGGTGGTTGGGCCCCGGCGTATAGGTCAGGTTGGGCGCGGTGCCGCTGAGCTCCCCGTAGGCCGGCTCGTTGACGATGAGGAAACCTAATGGATCGCCATCGACATCGCCGGCCGCCAAGGTGACGGTCACGGGATTGCCCGCGGGGGACGTGACCGATTGGTTGACGGCCACCGGCGCGTCATTGACCGCCGTGACGTTAATGCTCATCGTTGCCGCTACCGTGCCGCTGCCCGCGTCATTCACCGTGAAGGTAAACGTCGAGCGCGCGGACCCGATCGCGTTGGCCGCCGGAGTGTACGTCAGCGTCGGGATCTGGGCCGCCGTGATCGTCGTGCCGTTGGCGACCGCCACCGCTCCCGCGCCCTGGTCGACCGTCAGCGTGTCGCCGGCCGCCAGATTCAGGTCGCTGAGGGTGATCGACGCCAAGGCGTCGCCCTCCGCGTCGGTGAAACGGAAGTCCGGGACTGCTAACGTCGTGGGCGTGTCCTCGTTGGTCGTCACGCTGCTCGCCTCAGCTACCGGCGGGTTATTGACCGCCGTGACGTTGACCCTCATCGTTGCCGCCACCGTGCCGCTGCCCGCATCATTCACCGTGAAGGTAAACGTCGAGCGCGCGGACCCGATCGCGTTGGCCGCCGGGGTGTACCTCAACGTGGGAATCTGGGCCGCCGTGATCGTCATGCCGTTGGCGACCGCCACCGCTCCCGCGCCCTGGTCGACCGTCAGCGTGTCGCCGGCCGCCAGATTCAGG
>JABWBD010000257.1 GCA_013360685.1 Pirellulales bacterium | reverse complement strand
AACGGCGGCTCGTAAGTGATGTTGAGATCGTCCGCGACGGAGACGGTCTTCAACTGCGGCACATGGGTTCCCATGGGCGTGGGTTGGAGCCAGCGGAAGCCGAGCCGATCCAACAACCCAAAGGCTGCCCGGACCGAGCCCTGTGCCCCGGCCATCACGGGGTTTTCCTGCTGGCCCACCAACAGGTCCGTGTCGCGACCGAGAAGATAAAGCACCGGTCCCTTCACCGCGAGCCGATAGCCGTCGTACTTCAAACCCTCGTCGGTAATGCAGGCCTGTTTCGCCAGGTCGGTCCTGCCCACCGACAGGATGGTCCCGGTTCCAGCCTGGGCCGATTCCCCGATCACCGGCAACTCCGCGCCCGACGCCATCGCCAGGTACTTCGCCAATGTTTCCGCCGCGCGCCGCTCCGTCGCGGTCGCCCGATCCGGCACGACGATCGTGCTCACGGGCCTCCCGTTGCGGACCAGGTCGAGTGCCACGGTCCTGGCCGGAACGAGAACCAGAGAGACGATCGCCGGAATTACGAGCAGCGACTTCATCAAACCCCCACTTGCCCACTACCTTGGCTTCAGGCGGACCCGGAACTGGTCCATGGAGAATTTCCCGGTGACCTCTTCCGAGAAGCCCACAAACGAAAAGCCGCAACTGTGGCTGGTCTTCAAGGTGTCGTCCAGCCGGCCTCCGCCCGGCGGCCAGCTCATGTGCCACTGGGCTTCATCGTTGGGCAGGACGAAGCGTTCTTCAGGCCCCCATGTTCCCTGAGCGATGTTCAGAGGGCGGGCCGTGTAATGCCAGCGGGCGCTTCCGCCCATGACCCAGAAGTAACACTTGGCGCCCTTCAAGTCCAGGCCGTCGCCCCGCAAACGCACCGAGACCTCGGCGTCCCGCATGTCCAACCGGCCCTCCGGCAGAGAGACCGTGGGCCGCGGCGTCGTCCGTCCCGGCTCCATTTCGTCCAGGGTAATCCAGTGGTGGTAGAGGATAAACGCCAGTATGGAATGGGGATCCTCAGGGGTATCGATCCGCCAGCGCGAGTCGTCGCCCCAGATGTAGCCTGAGTTTTCGACGCCGCCGGTCTTCTCCCACGTGGGCAAGAAGAACACATTTCCGCCGTTGGCGATGCCGCCGTTATAGTCATAGATTTGCCAGCTTTCGCGCCCCCGGTCGAATGTGTTGACGATTTCCTTGCGCGGCTCGGCGCCCGCCGCGGCTGACGAGAAAGCCGCCAAGCTTACGAGCAACCCGGCCCACGACATCGGACGGCAAGAACGACTCGTTTGGTGTGCCATAACATTGTTCCTTACAGGCCCCAACAAAACGGGGACCAGCTCCCGCCTATTCCCAGGCTCAGGCTGGAAAAATGGTTGTGCGAGGGTACCTATCCCCGTCTTGTTAGGGCCTCTTACCATTGTTCCAAGACAGCGTTCCCAAGTAACCGCGAACCTCTTTGCCCCAGGATGATGCCTCAGCTTGCGAACAAGCCTACCGGGCGGCCTTCAAGTACACCGCGTACAGCCTCGGTGTCTTGTCGCCGGCCGACTTCATGTGGATGCGGAATCGCACCGTGCGCCCCGCCAGCGGCTTGAGGCTTCCCTTCGGCCACTGGACCTCGCATGCCAGTCCGCCGCCTTGCACCGGACGGCCGCTTTGACCTTCCGCGTAGTCGGACAAGAGGCCGAATCGCTCGTCGGCAATCTCGACCGTCATCTGATCGGCGCCGTCGGCGTTGAGTTCGACGCGGCAGTCCTGCGGGAGCACGACCGGCGCCGACCAGACGGAGCCTTCGGTCTGCCTGGGCGCCAAGCCGAGCGCGCCCCAACGGTCTCTGGGGAGCGTGGCCAGCGCCACCTCATCGTAGTAGTCCAGCACGCGATCGCCCGTCAATGGCCAACCGGCATTCCGCCAGCGGCTGTGGTAGATCCGCGTTTCGTCGCCCACGTTAACAATGCCGTTGGCCTGGCAGAGGATTGTGGGATACGTTCTGTCCCCGACGGCCGGCGACGGCGAATCCGTACTTTTCAGAAAGACATGCCCCTTGACGGGTTCGCGGAAGGCGATGCCGTCGTTGCTCACCAGCAGGCCGAAATCGCCGGAGATCTTGCCGAAATCGGGGTCGTTGTGCCAGATGCAATAAAGGCCGACGGCCACGTTGCCAAAGCTGGCTGCGCCGACCCCAAGGTGCACTTCGTCTCGCTTGAGTTGGGCAACCGCGGGCAGGGCAAACGACTCGGCGGGTTCCTGGAGCCAATGATCGAAGTCGGGTGAGATCCAGGCCACCCCCTGCCTGCCGCGGTCCCGGCCTCCCTCGCCCAACATGAAGGCCTGGCTGTTCACGATGTACAGACCATTGTGCCGGTAGAACGACGCGTGCTCGAGAAAGGCCCGGATGGGCGGCCGCGGCGCGGCTTTCCAGACCAGCCCGTCCGGACTCGTCGCGATCCGCATGGTGGGGTAATTCCACGGATCATGGTGCGTCCAGAAAGCAAGCTTGTAGCGGCGCGACGGATCGGGGTCGTCGTCCTTCACCACACAGGCATCCCCGGTCAAGGCGCTGGGCAGGTCGAGGGCGTTGTGGTGGCGGCTACCCTTGAAAAGCAACTGTCCCAAGTCGGGCTTCCTCCAGGTCAGGCCGTCGTCGCTTTCGGCATAACAGAGAGGGCCGGGAATAATCTCGTCTTTCCAATTCGCCGCCTGCGCTTTCAACGCAGGGGACCAATCCGGATTCTGCCCGCGATGGCAGGCATAGTACCACATGCGGTACTTCCCCTGGTCGAAGAGCACCGTGCCGTAGAAATGCGTGGAGAGGAAGTCCGGGGCATCAGGGTTGGCGCGGTTGGGCGTCAACACCGGATCGATGCGGACGGTGGGCTTCGAAAGATAGAAGCAGAGGTTTCGCTTCAGCGGCAGGGAAGCGTCGTCGATCGCCAGGAGCACGGCTTCGGGCGACGTCCGCACGCCGGTCGTGGGAAAGACGAAGGAAGGCTCGGCAGGCGGCGCCGCCTGGGACACGCGAGCCAGGGCGGCGAGGAAAATCGCGAACCAGAGAAACGCCGGTATCTTCGCTGACGTCATCGGTGGGCCTCTGCGATGTCGTGGAAACTCACTCAGACCGCAACACAGGCTCGAAGATATCGCTTCGGAACCATGAAAGCAACAACCGGCTCGGCAGGGGCCGAACAATGCGGCCGGCGGAAGTCGATTGCCCGCGACGGTGCGAGCCCCTCCGCCGGTCGGATGGCTGCCGGATCAAGGAATCGTGTCTTTTCCGTCCGTAAGCCAGTCCAGCGTGAAGGATGCGTAGGTGATCTTGCCACAGCCGGCGGTTTCAAACAGGCAGCCGATCGTCATATCGGGTAGCAGCGCCAGGCACGAATACCCGAAGTAACCGGGGAAGATCACCTTGGCCACAGACCAGGTCGCGCCTTCGTCGTAGCTCAGCCGTACCGTTCCCTGCTCGCGTCCCTTCGATGTGCCCGGATTGCAGAACAGGATACGGCTCTTGCCGTGCTGGTTCGGCCATGTGTAGCGGAGAATGCTGCCTTGGCAGACGGGTTCCGGCAGGGCGGGGCAATCGACCAGTTCGGACCAGTTCTGACCGCCGTCCTTGCTGGTCGCGATGGCACGGCACCCTTTGCCTCGCGAGCTCCGCATGTTCAAGAGAAGCGATCCGTCCAGCCGCTCGACGACCTGCGATTCATCGACCCCGGGCGTGGGCACTTCACCGCCCAATTGCCAGGTCTTGCCGTGGTCGTCGCTATGGATCGAAAAATTGCGCCAAGCGCCTTGTTGGTAACAGCACGGGATGACGATACGGCCCGACCGCATCTGGATGCCGACGCCGGGGCCATGGATAAAATTCGACCAATGCGGCTTCTTGGTCGTGGCCGTGATGTCGATCGGCTCAGACCATGTGACCCCATCGTCGCTGCTGGTGGTGACCCAGGCGGTAACCGAGTCGCGGCCCAGGCCCGGCTTGCGATGGTAGTCGCTCGGCCATGTGTCCTTGATGTACTCCGGCCAGAGATCGTAGACGAGGACGACCTTGCCGCTCGGGCGATCGATCACGGGGCAGGAGTCCATGGCCGCTTCGGGCACGGCCTTCACCACGATTTGCAGCGCACCCCACGTCTTGCCGCCGTCGCAACTCCGTTTCAAGACCATATCCGTTGGGCTCTCGTCGAGCGAATTGAACTTGCGGCCTTCGCAGAAGGCCAGAAGGGTTCCCTTCGGCGTGGCGATTACCGAGGGAATGCGGTAGCTGGCATATCCGTCTTGCCCACCCACAAACACGTCGGCGAATTGAGGTTCACCCGCGCGTGCATGCGATCCTCCGCAGAGAACCGCTAGAACCAACAGGGATCGGACCGGAACGAGCAGTTTCGCGATTGTCTTCATGTTGTTGATTGATTCTTGCTGGAATTCACGGGGTCTTCTGGCCACGTTGGCCATCGGCGCGCCCACAGCGGCTGCCGATGCGGTTGAGTTTTGTTGCGGCTCCCCACCATGTCAAGTGGCTTTCCGGGGACTGTCCGAAAAAAACGTATTTCGTCCCGCCGATCTCGGGCAGGGCCCCTTTTCGGCGATCCGTTCAGCCTCCCCAGAACGGCCCAAACCGTCCGTCGCGAACCTGCTCACCCAGACGGCGAAACCGATAGATGCTCCTCGGAGGCTCCTTCCCCTTGAGGTTCTCGGCTCGCCAGCGGGTTTCCTCGACATGCCCCGAGCGAGCGAGCCACTGCCAGTGAAATACGTCCGTGAGCGTTGCATCCCACACGGCCACGCCCGTGGCGCCGCGGTCGTAGTAGCCGGCCGCGTCGGCAAACGAGACGGGAGAACTGTTGACGCCGGGCAAGAAGGGAACGTTCTTGGGGCGGCAGACTTCGCCAAGAAAATCGAGATTGACGGTGTTGCTCGACCTGCCGAATCCCAATTCCGTCGACACGGAATCGACAAGGCCCTCGCCGACCAGCCGTTTCAGGTCAACGCCAAAACGCAGATCGTCCTGTTGCGTGCCCAGGATCATCACGCTCAGTGCCAGCCGCGTGCCGTCGCCGCGGCGCTGTCCCTCGGCGTCAAGCATTGCGCGAAGCTCTCGCATGAACGTCGTGACGATATCCGACCACGAGGCGCCAATTCTCGGATCGGACTCCGGGAGCGACCTCGGATCGACGCCGTGCTGTTTCACAAACAGCTCCGTTGCCGGCGGTTCGTAGAGCGCCACGGGATAACCGCGATTAAAGGCCACGTGCGCGCCGTCCGCTCCCATCCGGACTTGCTCTCGCAGCAGTTCGATCAGGTGCTGACGCACTTGGGGAACCGCCCAACTCATCCGTTCGACCGGCGTGCCATCGCGGTCCTGGCAACGCCATTGCCGGTTCTTCTGGAAAAACGGCGACTCCCAGTAGTCCGAATACGGTTCGAAGAAACTCCACCCCGCGGGCCGGATACCGACGTGTACCTTCATCCCCGCGTCGTGTGCTCCTTCCAGCAGGCATTGAAGGGGGTTGATGTTCTTGGCGGCCAACTGCCGGATCGATTCCACGAAATGGCGATCGCCGACACGGGGAAAATCGTCGACTCCCGTTCCCTTCATGTGCCCGACGGAGGAAGGGTAGGAGACCTTGTCGGATCCCGGCGAATGGAGCAGCAGTGTCCCGAAATCGGTGTCGCGGAAGATCTCCACGGCGGATCGCACCGCCTCGACGGTCCGAGGACTGCGGTAATAGAAGTCCGAAAAACCGTCGAACGTGGCGGCCAGGGTGCGGTGCGACAGATCACGCCGGTCTGCTTGCAGTCGGCTGACTTCGTCGTGCGACAGCGGAATCAGTTTCACGTGGGTTACGCCGCATGCCGAGACGAACCCGGTGCTCTGCTGGTTGACGTGCAGCCGGCTGGATGCGTTCAACTCGGCGACTTTGAAGAAGACTTCCTCGCTATTCCCATAGTGATCGTTGCGGCTGTTCCCGCGGCTGACCGGGGCTCGATCCCGATCCAACCGCAGCCAGGCCAGCGTAGGGACCTCGGAAGTGCTGAACAAGCCGACGAAAATCGCATGCCATCCCTCGACCCCCAGTGGAATCACCAGTTCCGCAGCCGCGGTTTCCGGCCCGGCGAAGACCATGTTCCCCGCCGGCCCGTCCACGAACTCATAGGGAATCACTTTCCAGCAACCCTTCTTCAGCCTCATCTTCGAAAACGCGGAAGTACCGGAACTCATGTCCGAGATGATCTTCGCCTGGGAGGCATTGGCCCATTCCTGGACCGCAGCTCCACCCCAAGGTTGAACGGGACCAGCGGCAGCATCCTTCGGCTCGGCGACCGCGAGGCCGGCGCTGAGTATCAGGATCGTTCCGCTGACAAAGACCATGGAAAATCGTTGGCGGCGCATCATTCAGACCTCCGATGGGCGTTTCCCCAATCCCCAGCGACGACGGGTCGCGGCACCACGGCAATCGACCGCACGAATACCCTGGTCTGCCATTGTCATCCGACGGCGGTGGACGTGCAACGGTCAGGCTGAGTTGCAACGCCCCGGGCCAAGGCAGGGACTCTTGTGCAACATCCTTCGGCCAATGATAATCGGGCTGCGCGGAGTGCTGGAAAAAGTCCAAGAGAAAGGAGCGACGCGATGAACCCCGGACTGTTGGTCCTGGCAACGATGTTTCTTGGCGCGGAGGCGAAACCGGCCGAACCGATCAACATCGGCTCGCGCCGGGAGCTGTTCGTGGATGACTTCCTGATCGAGCGGCGCGACGGCGTCGAACTCCGCCTGCAGCGGCCCGTGCCGCGCGAGATCGTGATGGTCCACGACTGCCCGTGGGAAGGAAGCGGATGCTGCTACTACGTGGCGATGCGCGACGGGGATCTCTTCCGCATGTGGTATCTCGGCTACGATCTGACCAACGAAGACGGCACCCGGATGGCAGGCCGCCCAGGCTGCGCCTGCTATGCCGAGAGCAAGGACGGCATCCACTGGACGAGGCCGGACTTGGGGCTGATCTCCTACAACAATTCGACGCACAACAACATCGTCTGGACCTCGCCGACCGCCGACAATTTCTTCGTTCTGAAGGATGGCAATCCCGCTTGCCGGAAAGACGAACAGTATAAGGCGCTGGCGTCGGGCCCGGGCGGACTGTGGGCGTATTGCTCGACCGACGGCTTGCGATGGTCGCCGTTGAAGGATTCGCCGGTAATCACCAAGGGGGCTTTCGATTCGCTGAACCTGGCGTTCTGGGATCCGTTGCGTGGCCACTACTGGTGCTACTTGCGCGACTTCCATAGCGGACTGCGCGACATCCGGGTTTCGACATCGCCGGACTTTCTCACCTGGACCGAACCGGAATTGGTGCGATACGTCGATTCGCCCGACGAGCAACTCTACACGAACCAGGTAACCCCGTATTACCGGGCGCCCCATCTGTTTCTGGGCTTTCCAACCCGGTACATCGAGCGGGGCTGGTCGCCGGCGTTCCTGTCGCTGCCGGACCCGGAACATCGCCGCCGCCGGATGGATATTTCCCCGCGCTACGGCACGGCGATTACCGACGGGCTGTTCATGAGCAGCCGCGACGGCCGCACGTTTCACCGTTGGGGCGAGGCGTTCATCCGCCCGGGAATTGAGCGGAAGCACAATTGGCTGTACGGCGACGGATATCAGAGCTGGGGGCTGATCGAGACGCCTGCCGAGGATCCTCTCGCTCCTCCGGAGTTGTCGATCTTCGTGACCGAGAACTCCTGGAAGACGCCGTCGCGGCTGCGGCGCTACACGCTGCGGATCGACGGATTCGTGTCGCTGGCGGCGCCGCTCCGAGGGGGCGAAGTGGTCACCAGGCCGATCCTCTTCGACGGCAAGACCCTGACGCTCAACTTCTCCACGTCCGCCGCGGGGAACATCCGCGTGGAACTCGAGGAACCGGACGGCAAGCCGATCCCCGGTTTCACGATGGAAGAATGTCTGGAGATCTTTGGCGATCGGCTCGACCGGGTCGTCGCCTGGAAATCCGGCAGCGACTTGGGCAAGTTGGCGGGCAAACCGGTTCGCCTGCGTTTCGCGATGAGCGATGCGGATCTCTACGCGATCCAGTTCCGTTAAACAAGCTCCGTCCCGTTTGCGTTAGCAATCAGGAGACCACGTATGCGAAAGGCAATCGCGATTGCTGCGAGCCTGCTGTTTTCCGGGCTGCTTACGGTGACGAGTGCCACGCGCGCGGAGAATTCCCCGACAAGGATCGCGGACGTTCGCGATTTGCCGGTATTACTGACAGAAAACGGCAAGCTGGCTCAACTCCTTGAGATTCGTATCGATCATGACGGTCCTTCGGCGGACGTCACGGTCCTTACCCCAATGCGAGCCGAACGCCTGGTGCTCGAACGGGGAACTCGGACCCTGGAAATGGCCGTTCCCGCCGTGACGGCGAACACGCCGGTCCGGATTGCCGTCGAACAGGGCGGCAAGACGCTTGCCAGCAAACTGGCAACGTTGAGGCCGGTTCGCAAGTGGGAGGTCTACCTCCAGCAATTCTCGCATGTGGACATCGGCTACACCGACAGCCAGGCGGCAGTCGAGCGTGCCCATTGGCGGTACTTCGAAACGGCCATCGACCTGGCACGCCGCACCGCCGGCTATCCGCCCGGTGCGCAGTTCAAGTGGAATGTTGAAGTGCTCTGGGCTGTCGACAGCTACGTCCGGCAGGCGTCTGCCGAGAATCGCATGCAGTTCATCGATGCAGTCCGCCGCGATTGGATCGGCTTGGACGCCCTGTACGCCAACGAACTGACTGGCCTCTGCAGGCCGGAGGAATTGGGGAGGCTTCTCGACTGCCGGAACCAACTCTCCACCGAGTTTGGCTTGGCGATCGATGCGGCCGCGATCGACGATATACCGGGCTACACCTGGGGGCTGACGTCCGTGTTGGCCGATGCCGGCGTGAAGTACCTGGCTTTCGGGCCCAACGGCGACGAGGGAAACCGCATTGGGTCCTCGCTTCGGGCTTGGGGCGACAAACCGTTCTATTGGGTCACTCCCTGCGGACGGCACAAGATCCTGTGCTGGAGCCCGCAGGAGGGATATTACGGAATGGACTTTTTCGTGAAGAAAGACACCATCTTCCAGAGGCTGTGCGAGCGGCTGCGACGGTTGGAGGACCGTGGCTATGCGTACGACATGGTCCAGTTGCGCCCAAGCTTCAGCGACAACGGCCCGCCGACCATCGAACTGTCGGAGATCGCCAAGGATTGGAACACCAGATACGTTTATCCGAAGCTCATCATCGCGACGACATCCCCGATGATGCGCGAGTTCGAACGCCGATACGGGACCACCCTTCCCGAAGTCCGGGGCGATTTCACTCCATACTGGGAAGATGGCGCGGCCTCATCGGCACTTGAGACGGGCGTGAATCGGGCGGCGGCGGAACGCCTCGTCCAGGCGGAGACGCTTTGGGCCATGCTCAATCCGGGTGCGTTTCCGAGCGACGCATTCCGCTGCGCATGGCGGAACGTGGTTCTCTTCGACGAACATACGTGGGGAGCCAGTCCAGGAATGTATCCGATCGGGAGCGAAGCGTACGGAGCGGTATGGCGGACGAAGCAGGGATTCGCACGCGATGCGGAGAAGCAGTCGCATGCTCTGCTCAACGCGGCGGTCGTGCCGGTCGCAGCAGTCGAGGCCGACAAGCCGGTGGCATTCCAGGTTTTCAATACCTCCAATTGGTCCCGAACCGGCCTCGTCACACTCCCGGAAAACCTCACCGTGGTTGGTGATTTGATCATTGGACCTGACGGCAGGCAGGCTCCTTCGCAGCGGCTGTCCGACGGCCGATTGGCCTTGCTTGCCGCGGACGTACCGGCGTTTGGGGCCAAACGATTTATTATCGTGCCGGGAAAAGCCTCGGGCGCCGGTGGCGCGAAGGTCGAAGGAATCATGCTGTCCCATGCCGGACTTTGCGCGAAGCTTGACGAGAAGACCGGCGCGATCGCGAGCCTTCGGATGTCGCGAGTTGATGCGGACCTTGTGGACTGCCGTACGGACATGGGCCTGAACGCATATTTCTATGTGCCCGGAAAGGACCCCGCCGACGCGCAACGCAACGGGCCGGTCAAGATCGTCGTGAAGGAGTCTGGGCCCTTGGTGGCGTCGTTGCTTGTCAAGAGCGATGCCCCCGGCTGCCATGCGCTGGAGCGGGAAGTGCGCATGATCGACGGGTTGAATCACTTGGAAATCATCAATACGGTCGATAAGCGGAAGATTGACGGCGGCCGCAAGGAAGGCGTCCACTTCGGCTTTGCCTTCCATGTGCCGGGCGGTGTCGTGCGGATGGACATCCCTTGGGCTGTCATGCGGCCCGAGGTCGATCAGATCCCGGGAGCGTGCAAGAATTGGTTCACGGTCCAGCGCTGGATCGACGTCTCCAGCGACCACTTAGGCGTCACTTGGGCGACGATCGAAGCACCCCTGGTCGAACTGGGAGGCATCACCGCCGAAACGGCATGGATCGAGACGGGGAAACCGACGACGACCCTCTATTCTTACGTGATGAACAACTATTGGCATACAAACTATCGCTTCCACCAGGAAGGCCGAACGGTTTTTCGCTACGTGCTTCGGCCGCACGAGAACGGCTACAACGCCCTTGAGTCGGCACGGTTCGGGATCGGCGAAAGCCAGCCGCTGATCGCGATGCCGGCGTCCAGCGACGGGCCACCCGTAATTCCCTCCCGGTTTCGCATTGAGCCGAACGATGTGATCGTCTCGGCATTCAAGCCCAGTTTCGATCGCAAGGCGTGGATCATACGGCTCTTCGGAATCAATGGCCGGACCACGAAACACACACTCCACTGGAATGGTCCCGCACCCAAGGAAGTCTGGTGCAGCGATTTTGCGGAACAAAGAAAGGCGAGAGTCGCCGGCCCGTTTGAAGTGCCGGCGCTGGCGGTCATCACATTACGGGCGGAACTGCCCGACTAACCCCGAGACGTTTCCGGTGTTCCCGGAGCCCACGCCGTGATTCGCACCCGTGACAACGTCCTCGTGGTCGCCCACCGCACCCCAGGTACGGCGGTCTGGGCGTGGGAAACCCACACGGCCCCTGGCCTGTTGCGCGGGAAAGTCAGGGCACAAACCGTATCGCGTACAGGTCCGCGTCGCGCATGACGAACCGCAGGCGGATCGCCTGGTCGGCCAGACGGCCCAGGTTGTCGCCCTGCTTCCACGCGACGATGCGGTCGATCTCGTTGCCGTAGATTTCCGGGCAGTCGGCAAGGCCCAAGCCGGGAAATTCCTTTCCCTCCTGGTCGAGCACCGCGATGCGGAGGCCGCCGGGGGCCGAGGTCTGGAAGTTGAGCTCAAGCCGCGTACCCTGGAACCGCAGTGGCCGCGTGATAAACTCGCCGCCGCTTGGAGCAGCGCGGACCGAGGTGAAGCCGTCCAGCCGCAACGTGCCGCGGCGCAAACGCACCGTCGGGTGCCGGAAGTGTTCCACCCAGTATACCGACATCTCCGCGGAGCCGGTCTGGACGACTCCCCAGGTGGGCAGGTTTGTGCGGTCCGTCCAATTCTCCATCCCAAAGTCCGGCCGGATGAATGCCTCCAGGAACCGTCGATCAAAATGCAGACCGTCCCGGCTGGAGATGAACACCCCGTCCGACACTCCGGGATAGGGATGCCCCGCAGCGAGCTTGCGGGTTTCGACAAACCGCATCGGAAACCCGACGTACATGTGCGGTGCGCGGAAGTAGGGCGTGATGGCGTTCGTATAGAGATGCTCGGGCGGCGCCTTGCCAAGGTCGATCGGCTGACTCGGCGACCAGTGGACGAAGTCCTCCGAGGTGGCCGTGCGGATATGGCGTACGCCGTTGGCAAAGAAGCGCGCGTATGCCACGTAGAGGCGGCGCTGGGGGTCCCAAAATGCCAGGTTTTGTGAATCATGCGGCCCATCCGTGAGTACCGGTTCCGGGCGCACCAGCCTCCAATGGATGCCATCGGGCGAAGCGAACAGCCGCGGCGGCCCGCCCCCAAGTGCCTTGTAACGTTCTTCCGCCGCCGCCTTGGGATTCGTGTCGCGAAACGGATTGAAATTGTGGA
>JABWBD010000256.1 GCA_013360685.1 Pirellulales bacterium | reverse complement strand
TCCTTGAGTCCGAACCGCAGGAGCGCTTCCGGCATCATGTTTCTGGCGATTTGCCGCAATTCGGTGATCGAGCGGTCGAGGTCGCCGATGGCTCGGCCGATCAGGGGGCTATCTTCGCCTGCTCCGACCAGTCCTTGCCGGATTCCCGACAGCATGCCTCCCAATCCGTCGTGCAGGTCGCGGGCCAGGCGGGAGCGTTCGGTTTCCTGGCCTTGCAAGACCGCTCCGGCGAATCCGATCTGCCGTTCCTGCTCCAGCTCCTTTATTTTTTGTTGTTGAATGCGTGTTTCCTGCCAGTGGATCTTCCGGCGGTTTTGCAGTACCTTCCACAGCAGAAAGGCAAGCAGGAGCATAGACGCGGCTCCGGCGCCCAACCCCGCGATCAATCCGTTCTTTTGGCGGATGCGCAACTGCTGTAGCTCTTTCTC
Organism: Pirellulales bacterium; assembly: GCA_013360685.1. Classification (GTDB taxonomy): domain Bacteria; phylum Planctomycetota; class Planctomycetia; order Pirellulales; family Thermoguttaceae; genus JABWBD01. The sequence goes on along the minus strand of JABWBD010000256.1, from coordinate 11,743 downwards.
CTGTTCAAGGGAAAGAATCCGCTGCTCTTTTTTTTCGGTTTCGTATCTCGTTTCGAGTTCCTGGACGGCGTGCACTAAAGCATTGGAAGCCAGGGAATCGCGTCCGGCGATGTATGCGCTCCGGTAATGCAGGTACCGCTCCATCTCTCCTCTCGCGAGGGCGAGATCGGACAGGCTCAGATAAAGGGAGGGGAGGTAGGAGCTGAGTTGTATTTCGTCCGCCAGTCCGCCAATGGTCTATCGGGCCGCTGTTCTTGATCTCCTCAATGTGCAATCGGCATGAGTTCTACGACCCCCACCGCCGCCAAGCCCGCTTCCCGCTCCGATATTTCCGGCCAGTTCACGCGTGTTCCCGAGACCCTTCGCCCCCCTGAGTGGGAGGAGCCGCTTCCGGGCGTGCTGTCGTGGAGCTTCCTGGGACTGCTGACCACACAGTTCCTCGGGGCCATGAACGACAACACCTTCCGCTGGCTGGCCGTCTGGATCGGCAAGGACCTCGTGGCCGGGCCGAACCAGGAAACGGCCAAGGCGGCCGGCCTGGCCATGCTCGTCCTGCCGTTCCTCCTGCTGGCCGCGCCGGCGGGCTACCTTGCCGACCGCTTCAGCAAGCGGACGATCATGGTCGGGTGCAAGGCGGCCGAGGTGGTGATCATGGCCTTGGGCGTGGCGGCGGTCCTTTCGGGCAATATCTACCTGATCTTCGGCGTGCTGTTCGTGATGGGTTCGCACAGCGCGATCTTCGGCCCTTCCAAGTATGGCTCGATCCCCGAACTGGTCCGCGCCGACCGCATCTCCACGGCCAACGGCCTGATCGGAATGACTACGATCGTGGCGATCGTCATGGGCACGCTCACGGCCGGATTCCTGCACAGCGCTACGCAGCCGCTGGGCAGGGAGAACTGGTGGCTCACGGCCGCCGTGCTCTGCGGGGTCGCGGGACTGGGGCTTGCCAGCAGCCTGCTGATCGCTCGCCTGCCGGCCGCCAATCGCGCGCGGCGGTTTCCGCTGAATTGGGCGGGACAGACCTATCGCGACCTCGCCGCGCTCGCCTCCCATCGCCCGCTGCTCCTGGCCGCATTGGGCACGACGTTGTTCTGGTCGGTTGCCGCCCTGTGCCAGGTGAACGTCGACCTGTTTGCGGACAAGCATCTCCACGTGGAACCCAAAGAGGTCGGCCCGCTCTTGGCTGTGCTTGCCCTGGGCGTGGGACTGGGAAACGTCCTCGCCGGCTGGTGGTCGGCCGGCAAGATTGAATTGGGACTCGTGCCTTTCGGGGCCTTCGGCGTCGCGGGCAGTTGCTTGCTTCTGTCGACGGTTCCGGAAGGCAGCGGTGCGATCCGATCCACCGGATACCTGATGAGCTGTCTCTGGTTGTTTGTCTTCGGCCTGGCAGCCGGCCTGTACACCGTGCCGCTGTTAGCGTTCCTCCAGTATCGCAGCCCCGAGCGGTCGCGCGGCGCGATCCTGGCGGCGAGCAACTTTCTCTCGTTTTCGGGCACATTGGCCGCTTCCGGCCTGTTCTGGCTGTTGAGCACACCGGCGGCAATGCCCGGCTGGGCGATCTTTCTGCTGGCCGGATGCGCGATGGCGCCGGCAGTCGGAGTGATCGGGTGGTTGGTGTTCACGCCGGCCGTCCGTGTGCTCGTGCAGCTTTTCGTGCGGACGTTCTACCGCGTCCGCGTCGTCGGGCTGGAAAACATTCCGGAGACGGGCGGGGCACTGTTGGTGCCCAACCACGTGAGCTGGATCGACGGCGTGCTCTTGTTGCTCGCCTCGCCGCGGCCGGTGCGAATGGTCGCCTACAGCGATTATATCGGCGGCAGGTTGGTGGGCCGCCTCGCGCGCGACCTGGGCGTGATCCCCATCGTGCCGGGCCGGCGGTCCGTCGTGGCCTCGATCGAGGCTGCTCGCGAGGCCCTGCGCCAGGGCGATCTGGTCTGCGTGTTTCCCGAGGGGCAACTGACGCGGACCGGCCAGGTGGAGACCTTTCGCGGCGGATTCCTGTCGATGCTGAAGACGACCGACGCGCCGGTGGTCCCCATCTATCTTGGCGGACTTTGGGGAAGCATCTTCAGCTACGAGCGCGCACGGTTTTTCTGGAAATGGCCGCGGCGGCTCCCGTACCCGGTTTCCATCCGGATCGGCCGGCCGATCCACCAGCCCGGCGACCCGCAGCAAGTCCAGCTTGCCGTCCAGGAACTGGGAAGCGAATCGATGCGCGACCTGAGCGATCGTCGACAACTTCCCACTCGTGCATTCCTCCGGGGCTGCCGCCGGAATTTTCGGCGCCCCAAACTGGCCGACTCCACCGGAGCTCGTCTCACCGGCGCCGAGTTGCTTGTGCGGACGCTCGTGCTGCGCGCCCTGCTCCGGCGCGAACTGCTCGCCGGCGACGAGGCCTACGTGGGCCTGCTCTTGCCGCCCAGCGCGGCCGGGGCAGTGGCCAATGCGGCGGTGTCGATCGACAGACGCATTGCCGTGAACCTGAACTACACGCTTCCGGCCGAGATCCTCAACGACTGCATCCGCCGGTGCGGCATCCGCCATGTATTGACCAGCCGCACGCTGATCGAGCGGCTGAAGCTGGAATTGGAGGCGGAAGTGGTCTGCCTGGAGGATCTGGTCCGGAAAGCCCGCCGATCCGACAAGCTCGTTGCCGCGATCCGTGCGTGGCTTCTGCCGGGGAGCGTGCTCGAGCGGGTCCTGGGGCTTCACCGGGTCGATCCCAATGAGGTCCTCACCGTCATTTTCACATCCGGATCGACGGGACGGCCGAAAGGGGTGATGCTCACGCACCGCAATGTCGGCGCCAACGTCGATGCCTTCAACCAGATGATGCACCTGCGCACCTCGGACGTATTCTTGGGCATTCTTCCCTTCTTCCACTCCTTCGGCTACACGGTCACTCTCTGGGGAAACCTGACGTTGGATACCCAGGTGGTTTACCACTCCAATCCGCTGGAATCCCGCCAGATCGGCGCTCTTTGCAGAGAGCACGGTGTGACGGCGATCCTCGCCACGCCGACCTTTCTGCGAAGCTACGAGCGCCGCTGCCAGCCGGAAGACTTCGCCAGGTTGGAGGTCGTGATCACCGGCGCCGAGCGGCTTCCTTCCGACGTCGCCGATGCCTTCGAGCGGAAGTTCGGCGTGCGGCCGGTGGAGGGCTATGGGGCGACGGAGTTGTCGCCGGCGGTCGCGGTCAATGTGCCGGCGAGCCGCGTCGAGACGCCGGCCCATGCCCTCGCAAAGGAAGGCACCGTGGGCCGCCTGCTGCCCGGCGTGGCCGCCAAGGTGGTCGACCCGGACACCGGCGAGAATCTTGGCGCCGAGAGGCCGGGCATGCTGCTGGTCCGCGGGCCCAACGTCATGAAGGGCTACCTGAACGAACCGGAGCGAACGGCCGAGGTGATCCGCGACGGCTGGTACGTGACCGGCGACATCGCCGTCATCGACGCGGACGGCTTCTTGCGGATCACGGGCCGCCAGAGCCGCTTTTCAAAAATCGGCGGCGAGATGGTGCCCCATCTGCGAATCGAAGAAGCCCTGGGCAAATTGCTCCGGCTCGACACCGATCAGCCGACGTTCGCGGTAACCGGCGTCCCCGATGCCAAGAAAGGCGAACGGCTGGTCGTCTTGCACACCGGCCTGCCGATGCCGCCGGAGCAGATCACCCGCGGACTGGCCGATGCGGGCCTGCCGCCGCTCTGGATCCCCTCGCCGGACAGCTTCCACAAGGTTGACAAGATCCCGATGCTGGGAAGCGGCAAGCTCGACCTGCGGCAGGTCCGGCAACTTGCAGCGGAGAGGTGCTCGAGCGGCATCGCGAGCGGACCTACGCCGTCCGGTGGTCCTTAAGCTGAGCGTATAAGCCACAGGCGAAATCGCCCTGGCGACTCGGCGGTGAGGAGAATTTCCGGCGAACATCGTCTTGAATCACCTGGACTGGCAGTTGCACGAAGCGGGGTATTGGACATGGCTGGACGACGGTTGCCCCGATCGCGTATATTGGCTGCCAGTTCGACAAGAGGCCGGCCCCGGATCCGGCGGAGCAGTGCTTCCACGACGAAGGGGCCGACTTCTTTCCGCGCGCCGCGGCTTCCGGTCGCCGATGTCGTCCAGTGTTGCCGTCCCACATCCTCCGCATAAGCGAGCCTCAAACCATGAGAACCAATTCGAAAACGAGCCGGCGGGAGTTTCTGGACCGTTCTGCACGTGTCGCCTCGGCAGGGCTGGCAGTCCCCTGGGTAGTGCCAGCATCGGCGCTGGGCAAAGAGGGGCGAAGCGCGCCGAGCGAGCGCATCACGCTCGGCTCGATCGGCGTCGGCTCCATGGGCCGAGCCGATATGAAGGGCTTGATGCAGGACAACGGGGCACAGATCGTCGCCGTGTGCGACGTGTTCGAGGATCGCCGCGAAGCGGCAAAGAAGGCCGCCGAAGAACGATACGGGAGCGGAAGCTGCAAGGCGTACAACGACTTCCGAGAATTGCTTGCCCGCGAGGACATCGATGCGGTCTCGATCACCACGCAGGACCATTGGCATGCCTTGATTGCCGTCGCAGCCGCCGAGTCCGGCAAGGACATCTACTGCCAGAAGCCGCTCGGAATCACCGTCGAGGAGTCGCAGGCGATCCGCGACGCGGTGCGCCGCTGCGGCCGCGTGTTTCAGACCGGCACCCAGCAACGGTCCGATCGCAGTTTTCGCTTTGCCTGCGAGCTGGCGAGGAACGGCTACCTCGGCAAGATCCACACCGTCGCGGTGGGTGCCCCGGGGCCGATGTACCAGCGAAAGTACCAGAAGCCGACAACGCCCGAGCCGATCCCAGCCGGCTTTGATTTCGACATGTACCAGGGACCTGCCAAGGCGAGGCCTTACAACGGCGGCCTGTGGGCGTGGCCCGATTGGTACCTGATCCGCGACTACTGCGTCGGCTTCGTCGTCAACTGGGGGGTCCACCATCTCGACATTGCCAACTGGGGATGCCCGTCGGTCACCTCGGAGCCGTGCACGTTGGAGTTCAAGGGAAGCTACCGCCACGACGGCCTGACCGACAACATCAACGACTGGACCGGCGAGTTTCGCTTTGCAAGCGGCTTGCGGATGACCTACAGCGACACCGGCAATCCCAACGAGGCGGGCTGCAAGTTCATCGGCGACGAGGGATGGGTGCACGTGGACCGGAGCCGGAGCACGATGGAGCCCAAGTCGCTGCGCGAGATCGAGATCGGAACCGGCAAGATCGACCTGGCCGCCGGCGCCACGGGAAGCCACTACCAGAATTTTCTCGATTGTGTGCGGAGCCGCAAAGATCCGATCGCGCCGGTCGAGGCGGGCCACCATGCCACCTACCTGGGCATGCTTGCGGAAATCTCCATCAAGTTGGGCCGCTCGGTTCACTGGGATCCGAAGACGGAGACCTTTGCCGACGATGCCGAGGCAAACGCTTTATTGTCCGCACCGATGCGCAAGCCCTGGAAGATCGGGAAAGACGCCTGAATTCCGAGTCACCCATGCCCGTAATGCAGAGTCCGCCCGGGCCGCGAACCGTCATCGACGGGCGGGAGTATCTCTATTTCGGCGGGACGGCGTACCTGGGCCTGCAGCGGCATCCCGAGGTGATCCGCGCCGCTTGCGAAGCCGCGGAGCGCTACGGCATCGGCAGCGCGACGTCGCGGACCGGCTATGGCGATACTCCGCCCACGCTCGACGTGGAACGGCAGGCGGCCTGCTTCCTCGGGGCCGAGGCGGCCCTTTATTTCGCCTCGGGCTACCAGGGCGGACACATCCTGGTGTCGGCGGGTCGCGGGCTTTTCGATGCGGTCTTCGTCGACGAATTGTCGCACTACTGCGTTCTCGAGGCGGCCCGGCTGAGCGGACTGCCCTTCTTCCCATTCCAGCATGCTGATCCCGAAGATCTTCGAGCGGCGCTCGGCGCGAACCTCAAACCGGGACAACGGCCCCTGGTGATGAGCGACGGGGTCTTCTCCGCGCTGGGGCATATTGCTCCCGTGGCCGAGTACTGCCGCGTTCTGCGGCATTATGCCGGTGCGGCGCTGGTGATCGACGATGCCCACGGCATCGGCGTGCTCGGCGAGCATGGACGGGGCACGACCGAGCACTCGGGGATGCCCGATCCGATCAACCTGGGACTTTCGGCCGACGAATTCAGCGAGCCGCCCGCACTGCTTGTGTATGGGACGTGCAGCAAGGCCCTGGGCGGCTTTGGCGGCATCATTCCCGGCTCGCAGCGGTTCATTGCCCAACTCAAGCAGACGCACTACTATGCCGGGGCCAGCGCCCCGCCGGTTCCCGCGGCTGCCGCCACCGGGCGCGCCCTGGAGATCCTCCAGGCGGACCCGGCGATACGGTTGCGGCTTCACGAGAACGTAAGAGCCGCCCGCGCGGGGCTGCGTCGGTTGGGGCTCACCGTCGACGATTCGCCGGTGCCGATCGTCTGCCTCCGCATCGGCTCGGCTGATCGCATGCGGCGGATTCACGAGGAACTGCTCGATCGCGGAATTCTCGTCCCCTACATGGCCGCGTATTCGGGCCTTGGCCCGGAAGGCGCGCTGCGGCTGGCCGTCTTCGCAGACCACAGCGGGGAGATGATTGAGCAACTACTTGATGCGTTGGCACGCCTGCTGTGACTATCAGACTGTAAACGCGACCGCCGACCTTGCGAGACTGCTGAAAAATGGAACAGTCCCGAAGGGACGACCCTATGTCAGCCCAGGCCAACGGCCTGGGAAAAAGGCTACCCCCGTCCGTCGGGGCATGCCGTCTCGCGAAAGGAATCGCCTTAGGAGAGCGGCAGGGATGGGTTTACCGGTGAGCGCGTAGCCGAGACTCTCCCAGCCTCGGATTTCACTGTCTCGGAGAGACGCTGCCACGGGAAACCTGTTTCTGCCGCTCGCCTTAGCTCTTGGGTGCCGGGCCCGGTTGTGGTAGACTAAGACTTGAAATGGCGACACAACTGCCATGCATGCCGACACCGCCTTCCAGCCCACGACCGGGAGATCTCTCTTGCCCACCCGCCGGCGTCGGGGTCCGTCACGGTCCTACGACGCGCAGGCTTTCCTTCCTGAACAATCCTCGCGCTCGTAGCTCAATCGGATAGAGCAGCGGACTTCTAATCCGCAGGTTGCTGGTTCGAGTCCAGCCGGGCGTACTTGCGGGTATTCCCTATCGAGGACGCCGAGGACGGGCGCGCCGCGAAGTGCAAAACATTCGAAGACGCCAGGGCCGCACGGCCCTAATCCCAAAGGAAGGGTCGGTCCGCTTCCCGTCCACCGGTCGGAACCGTGCGGTGATGGGTCTGGGGTCGGTGTGCAGGAAATCGCTTCCCCGTAGCCCGGCTGCGACCCTCCGTTGGGACGATTGGCCGTTGGCCTCGCATGGGGAAGCAGGGGGCCGGCTGAGCGGCAAGTCCGATTCTGCCGGGCGCCGGGATCCTGTTGACACGCGTCTGCCGCCGCCCTAATCTGGTCGCTATCTGACGATGGATGCGCTGGCTGAGTACCGGAGGAGGACTACGATGAGCTACCGCAGGATTATCCCGTGCCTCGACGTCAAAGACGGACGCCTTGTCAAAGGAGTGAATTTCGTCGATTTGAAAGACGTCGGCGATCCGGCCGAGAACGCAGCGGCCTACAGCGATGCGGGAGCCGATGAACTCGTTTTTCTCGACATTACGGCGACGCTCGAGAACCGGCAAACGCTGCTCGACGCAGTGAAACGCACCGTCCAGCGGATCGCGATTCCGCTTACCGTCGGCGGTGGCATCCGCAACGTCGACGACATTGTGACCTTGATGGATCTCGGCGTGGCAAGAGTGTCGATCAATACTGCGGCGGTTCGCACCCCCGAGTTTGTCGCCCAGGCGGCCGAAACCATCGGCACGGCGAACCTGGTCGTCGCCATCGACACGCGAAAGAACCCGCAGCTTCCTTCCGGCTTCGAGGTCGTGGTCCGCGGCGGGACCGAAGGGGCCGGGATCGACGCCGTCGAGTGGGCCCGCCGCGTCGAGTCGCTCGGCGCCGGCACGGTCCTGCCCACGAGCATGGACACCGACGGCATGCGGACCGGTTACGATCTGCCCATGACGCGGGCCATCGCCGACGCCGTCAAGGTCCCCGTCATCGCCTCCGGCGGCGCCGGCACGCTGGAACACCTCTACGAAGCCATCGTCGAGGGCCACGCCGACGCGGTGCTCGTCGCCTCGATCGCCCACTTCGGGACGTATACGATCAGCCAGATGAAATCCTACCTCGCCGAGCGCGGCATTCCCGTCCGGCTCTGAGTCCCGGAATCCCCGGGCGCCAAGTTCAAGGCCGATTCAAACCTGGAGTTCTTTGCACCGGAGGACTGCAAGCTCTACGGTCCCAAAGGGGAATTGGTCCGCGAGGTCCAAGTCGAGGGCAAACCGCCCATCCTTGCCGCCGGCGAAAACGAGGTCCAATTCACGTGCACCGTCTCCAACGGCGTCAATCCGCGCGCAAACGTAACGGTGATCAGCCAAGGAGCCCCGCTCCCCTAAACCGCCATTCTTCCCCTACTCCTCGATGGGCCGGAGCCAGATGTTGCGGAATCGGACGGGATTGTTGTGGGCGGCGAGGACCAGCGGGCCTTGCTCCTGTCCGACCTTGTACTCGGGCAGGCGGGCGTGGAGGGTTTCCCCGTAGATTTCCTGGTTGTGATGCACCAGGACGCCATTGTGAAAGACCGTGATGCGCGCGGGCCGGATGAGCTTCCCTTCGGCGAACCGGGGCGCGAAGAAGACGATGTCGAACGACTGCCACTGTCCCGGCGCGCGGCAGGCGTTGACGGCCGGCGGAGTCTGGCCGTAAATGGCGGCCGCCTGACCGTCGGGGTAGATGGGAGTGTTGTAGGAGTCGAAGATCTGCACTTCGAACTGGCCCATGAGCGTCACGCCGTTGTTGCCGCGGTCCATTTCGCGGCCCACGGGTGGATCGGGCGTCTGCCACTCGACGTGCAGTTGGCAACTGCCGAATTGCTGTTTCGTGGCGAGCGGACGGCCGATGGCAACGGCAATGCCGTTTTCGACCTTCCAGTCGCAATCGTGCCACTGCGAAAGATCCTTGCCGTCGAAGAGCACGATGGCGTCCGAAGGCGCCGCGCACCCCTGGTCCGGCGTGCCTGGGCAGCCCGGATCGATTTTCTTGGGGGCCGGCCGGTCCGGGTCGTGGACGTGCCAGTTTGACCAGGGCTGGACCGGCGTGTCTTTGTAGCCGAAAACTCCCGAGCCGTCCTTGGCGAACTGGAGTTTGTGCTGCTGTGCGGCAAGGCGTGAAGAGAGGCTCGGGGCAATGGTGAGAATGAGTAATGTTGAGATAACGCGGCGTGAGATCATGGTCGAGCTCCTGGTTTTTCCCACAACAGACGTTCCACCTCGTTCCACCGGCTCCGACTCCAACGGTACACGACCACCCTGCGCGACGCAAGGGGCTGAGGAAGGGCTGGTGCGGCAAGATCTCGTGGTACAGGGAGGCCGGAAGCATCGGCCGCCGCCAGGTACGAGAGACAAGAGCGTGGCAACGCGAAGGGATCCTGACGGTATGGTTCAGGATCGGCGAATCCATAATCGCCCGGTTCAAGAAACGGGGACAGCCGCCCTGCCTCCACGCGTTCCTCCGGCTGCTTGCCGGTGTTTGGCTCGGAGCCAGCCCCCGTTTCGTGAACCACGCCTCAATCACTGCCGCAGGCACGCTCCGCCGTGCCGTCCGCTGCGGCACGGCGGAGCGTGCCTGCTACTTTCATGTCCGACCGGAATCCTTCGCGCGGTCCTCACCGTACGATCCGGGGCGGCTGCGTGACAAAGTAGCTGTTCTCGGCGCCGCTGTTGGAAATCGCCGTCGGATCGACCACGTAGGCCGGCTGGACGCGGATAAACTTGTTGCTGCCGGAGAAATTCACCTCCACGATCCGGATGCCCGCAAAGCCGACGATCTGGTAGTTCCTGTTGTTGCCGGTGCCCTTCGCAGTGCTGTAAAGCGGAATGGTGCGAGGCTGGCCGATGATCGTGGCCAGCGCCGACTTCATTCCTGCCGAAATGCCGGTGTCGCCGTTCAAGGTCACCGAGTCGGTGGAACCGTTCAGTTCGAGCGCGCCGCCGAAGGCCGCCAGGTCGGAGGAGCTCACACCGTAGCAGATTTGCCGGACGAGATCGGCGGTGCTGTTGTTGTTGTTCCCGATGTCGACCGTACCCCAGTTGCCCGCCCCGCTGTCGATTGGGTACATCTTGATTTCGGGAATTCCATCCGAGCCGGAGCTGACGGTGTTGTCCTCGGAATCGCAGGTCCAGCGGTCGTCCCGGCCGCTGTCGAGGAGCGATTTCCAGTCGTCGAACTTGAGAGTGAACGGCAGCAGAGAGGTCCACGGGTGCTTGCGCGTTGTGCGAAATCCGCCGATGCGGTCGGCAAATGCCGCCGTCGCCGTCGCATCGACGTCCACTCCCTCCAAACCGATGAATGAGGCAAACAGCAGGCGCGCTTGCGTCCTGCGCCCGGCCGACGCTTGCACGTTGACGGTCACCGCGTTGTAACGGGCAGGATCGGAAGAATCCATCACCGCGCTTCGGTCGACGGGATCGTCGAGCCTGCCGAAGATCACGTCGTCGTCCGCTTGAAGGGAGGCGTCCTGCCCGCCGATCTGATGGAGGGCGGCGTACTGAGCGGCCACTTTGCGGGCATCGGAATAGGTCGTGTAGAACTCGCCGCGAAGCCGGTCTTCACCGACCATCAATTGCGCGGCAGCCAGAGCCGACGAATCGGCGGCGGCCTGGGCTTGTGTCCGATGCAGGCACACCGTGCCCATGTCGACGGCGAACGCGAACAGGGCCAAGAGGGCAGCCATCATCACGGCCGCGAGCACGACCACCGCTCCACGACGATGCCTTCGATGGCGAGTTTCTGTGAGCGAATCCATGGCGAACCTCATGCGATGAGTTTCGCCCAAGCGGCAACCCGGCTGTCTTCACCGAAGACCCGTGGCTTTGCGTCCCACCTTCACAGGTGGTTTGCCTTTGTCGTTGGGAGAACACGCGATCGGAAAGAAAAGAAAAGCACTGACACGATCGCTATTATGTTCCTACCTTACGAATCGGCAGATGGCAAGTGACGGGTGTGGTTCAACAACGGGGACCGGCTCGGAGCCATGCACCGTTAAGCGTTCGGAAAAACGCACTGTGGCGAGGTTATTGTCCCCGCTGTTGAACCGAGTCTGGGAGACTGGCCGATCCTCAGCCTTTTTTCTCCTCGGCCCGCTTTGCGTCTTGCTTGTTCTCGGGTTTCTTCTCCTCGGGCTTTTTCTCCTCGGGTTTTTTCTCGTGGGGCTTCGCTGCATCGCCGTGCTTTCTGCCGGCCTCTTCCTTGTGGTCATGCCATTTCGCAGCGGCCTTTTCGCGGACTTCCCGCATTTTCTTGCCGATTTCGGCGCGATGGCTGGCAAACGCCTCGCGGGCCTGGCGGCCGAAGGCTTGGAATGCCTTACCCAATTCCGGCCTGTCGAGCTGCCCGTCCTTGTTGGCGTCGATTCTGTCGAAGTGCTGCCGTAGACGTTCGGGGGCTTCGCTCTTGCTCAGCGTGCCTTTCTTGTCGAGCATCTGGCGCCAGGCGAGTCCATCGCGGCCCGGGGCAGCCGCCATGCCACGATGCCGCATCCAGGCTGCGCCCGGTCCGGCCCAAGCCGGTCGGCCCCACGGCGACCTGGCCCAGGCGGGGCGGCCC
>JABWBD010000255.1 GCA_013360685.1 Pirellulales bacterium | reverse complement strand
CACCGGCCAGGCGTTCGCCCGCGGCGTGCTCCGCTGGTGGCGATGCGCTTCTACCTGCGCGGCGCCGGGAATCAACCCGCCCGAGACCACGTGTTCGGGCAGTTGCGAGCGGCAGTTCCAGTTCTCCAGCCTGCATCCGGGAGGATGCCACTTCACGTTCGCCGACGGCCACACCGACTTGATCAGCGAGACCATCGACCTCGACGTGTTCCGCGGTCTGCTCACGCGTCAGGGCGGCGAGGTCGTTGGCCCGTTCTGAAATCCGGCGGCAGCCTGGCGACTACCGACGGGCGGCCGGCCCGTTGTGCGTCCCTCGCCTGCATTCCGGGTCCCTGTGGTCTGGTCAATAACCCGGGAGATCCGACCCTACTCCCCTCCGGCAGCTTTCCGGCGGGGATACGGGCGCCATACAATAGCCTTTCGGCAGTACCCTGCCTCACGCCTCCGCCGCCTCCCCGGAACTCCACCTAGCCACCCGCCCTCCCATAGCCGACGGCGTACCACCATCCCCAAATTGGCGGTCAGCCGCTTCATCACACCCATTACGGATTCTTCTGATAGAGAGGATGACCGGTGCATATAGGAACGCAACTCGACGCCATCGACGACCAGGCCCGTGCCACGATGCTGGTCGAAGTCTGCCAGCGGATTCGCGCGCAGGTCGGCAAGATCGTCGTGGGCCAGGACGCCGTGATCGAGCAACTCCTGATCGCCATCCTCGCCCGAGGGCACTGTCTCTTGGAAGGCGTGCCGGGATTGGCCAAGACCCTCATGGTCCGCTCGCTGGCCCAGGCGATGGACCTCTCGTTCCGGCGGATCCAGTTCACGCCCGACCTGATGCCGGCGGACGTTACCGGTACGGACATCATCCAGGAGAACCCCGGCACCGGCCACCGCGAGTTGGTATTCGAACGAGGGCCGGTCTTCACGCAGATGCTTCTTGCCGACGAGATCAACCGCACGCCGCCGAAGACCCAGGCCGCCCTCTTGGAGGCGATGCAGGAGCATGAAGTGACCATCGGCGGTCGGACGTACCGTCTGGAAGAGCCGTTCTTCGTGCTGGCGACGCAGAACCCCATCGAGCAGGAAGGGACGTATCCGTTGCCGGAAGCCCAACGGGACCGCTTCCTGTTCCACGTCGTCGTGGACTATCCGGACCGCGATCAGGAAGGCGAGATCATCGACCGGACGACCACGTCGTTCGAGACTCGCCTGGACCCAGTGGTCGCCGGCCCGGAGATCATCGAGTGCCAGAAAACCGTGCGGCTCGTCCCACTGCCGGACCATGTGAAGGAGTTCGTCCTGGACCTGGTGCGGTCGGCGCGGCCTAACGAGGACCGCTCGCTGCCGTGGGTGAAAGAGTTCATCGAGTGGGGACCGGGGCCGCGAGCATCCCAGCAACTGGTGCTGGCTTCCAAAGCCCGAGCGATTCTCCGCGGACGTTTTCATGTGACGCTCGATGACGTCGAGGCCCTGGCCCATCCCGTCCTCCGCCACCGCATCGTCCCGACGTTCAACGCCGAAGCCGAGGGAGTTCGGGTCGACCACTTGATCGCGCGGTTGCTGAAGGAACTGGCAAGGCCGAAACCGAAATTGCTGTAGGAGGCATGGCCATCTCCCAAGTCTCGGACTATCTCACGCCGCACGACCTCGGCAAACTCGCGAACCTGCAGGTGTTGGCGAGAAAAGTGGTTGAGGGCTTTTGCTCGGGCTTGCACCGCTCCCCGCACAAGGGGTTCAGTGTGGAGTTCAAGGAGCACCGTCCCTACGTCCGCGGCGACGAAGTCCGAAGCATCGATTGGAAGGTGTTCGGCAAGACCGACCGCCTCTACATCCGCGAACACGAACAGGAAACGAACCTCCGCTCGACCATCCTCCTGGACACGAGCGGCTCGATGGCCTACTGCGGGCCGCGAGCCAAGGAGGTCAGCAAGCATGACTACGCGGTCCGACTCACCGCTTGCCTGGCCTACTTGATGCTCGGCCAGCAGGACAGCGTGGGGCTGGTCACGTTCGACCGCGAGGTCCGCCGCTATATCCCGCCGCGCGGCCGGGCAAGCCACCTGCGGGCGATGCTCGACGAATTGGCAAAGTCGCGGCCCCAGTTCGAAACGGAGTTGTCGGAAGTGTTTCACGAACTGGCGGCCAAGATCCATCGGCGGAGCCTGGTGATCATCATCTCGGATTGCTTCGGCGAAGTCGACTCGCTGCTGAAGGCCCTGGCCCGCTTCCGCCATGCGCGGCACGACATGATCGTCTTCCAGATCTGGGATCCCGACGAACTGGATTTCCCCTTCCGCCAGTGGACGCAATTCCAATCGCTGGAGACGCCGGCCAATCGCCGGCTGGTCGATCCCGCGCACCTCAGGCATGCCTACCTGGAAAACCTCAAACGGTTCCGCGAGCAGTTGACGGCGGGCTGCCGCCGCCACCGCATCGACCTGGTGCCGATGACCACCGACCAGCCCTACGCCGAAGCGCTTGCCTCCTACCTGGCCATCCGGAGGCGGCTGAAGTGACGCTGCTCAACGGCATCCTCGCGTTCGGAGCGGCGGCCTTCGCCATTCCGCTGCTCATCCACCTGCTCAACCGCAGCAGGTTCCGGACGGTCGAGTGGGGAGCGATGCACCTGCTGGAATCGGTCCTCCGCGTCAACCAGAGGCGAGTCCGCCTCGAGCAGATCATCCTGCTGCTGGTCCGCTGCGCGATCCCGGCCGTGCTGGCGTTCTGCCTCGCCCGGCCGGTGCTGACCGGCTGGCAGACCCTGCCGGGCGACGCTCCCGCGTCCACGGTGATCCTGTTGGACAACAGCTATTCGATGGACGTGGCCGACAACGGCCGCAAGCGACTGGCCGAAGCGATCGACCAGGCCGGCCAGGTCGTCGCTGCGCTGGCCCGCGGGTCGGAAATCGCCGTAGTCCAGACCGGCGGCAAACCGCAGCCCGTGCTGGATCGGCCGATCTTCGACGTGAAGACGATGATCCAGCAGTTGCGGCTGGTCCGTGGCGGCTACGGGGCGGCCGATCCGGCCGAATCGCTCGAAGCGGGCTTGGGCATCCTGTCGGGCATGGCCAACGCGCGCCGCGACCTGGTCTATTTCAGCGATTTCCAGCATTCGGACTGGGACGCGACGCCGCGCGATCGGCTGCAAAGAATTCGCCGGCGGATCGAGGAGATGCCGATCCGGCCGACGGTGACCTTCGTCGACCTGGGCCGCAGCGTGGAGGAGAACGTCTCGGTCGATTCGTTGGAGTTCTCGACCAGGGCGCTGGGCGTCGACGAGGACCTGCAAATCCGCGCCACGCTGCGGAACCACGGCCCCCGCGCCCACGACGCGGCACGGGCCCGGTTTCGGATCGACGGCCTCGAGCAGTCCGCCAGCCAGATTGCGCTGCCGGCCAAGGCAGCGGCCCAGGTGCTGTTTACCTGCCGGTTCAAGACTCCCGGCTCCCATCTCGTGGAGGTTGAAGCGGCGGTGGACGACCGGCTGCCGACCGACAACCGCTATGCCGCCGCCGTGCCCGTGCTCGAACGGATCGGCGTCCTGCTGGTCGACGGGGCGCCGAGCGACCAGCCGCTGGAAGGCGAGACCGATTTCCTCTCCGTTGCCCTGACGCCCTACACGTTCGGCCGAGCGAAGCTGTCGGACCTGATCGAGACGAAGACCGTACCGCCCGGCGAGTTGAATGAAAAGGCCGTGGCGGGCGCTCGGGTCGTCGTGCTGGCCAACGTTCCCAAGCTGAGCGACGACCAGGTCGGACTTCTGGGCCGCTATGTCCACGGCGGCGGAAGCCTGCTGGTTTTCTCCGGCAACAAGATCGACATCGCCTGGTACAACAAGGCCCTCTACTCCGACGGCTCGGGGCTGCTGCCCATGACGGTCGATGCGGCGGCGGGAAGCGGCCAGGCCGACGCAAAGTCCTCGCGGATCGTCGCCCAACACTTCGAGCATCCGGCCCTGGAGATCTTCAACGATCGTGAGAACGGCAACCTGGCCGACGCCGAAATCCGGAAATGGTACCGCCTGAGCCGGGTCCGCCAGAGCGTGGCCGAGGCCGGAGTTACGCCGGTTTCAACCGGCGCGTCCTCCGAGCCGTTCGTGCTTGCCCGCCTGGAGACCGGCGATCCTCTGATCGTCCAGCGGCGAATTGGGGAAGGGCTGGTGGTGCAGGTGGCCACGGCGTGCGACGCCGAGTGGTCGAACCTGCCGATGCGCCCGATCTATCTTCCTCTCATGCAGCATCTGATCACGACGATGGCTTCCCAGGTGGTGCCGCCGTGCAATTTCGAAGCCGGGCGTCCGCTGGTGGCCGTATTGCCGGGCGAGTCGCAGGCCGAGCCGCTGGCGCTCACCTCGCCGGACGGCACGCGCCGCACGGTGCGGCCCGTTGCGCGAGGGACGCAGAGCATGGTCGAGTACGCCCGCACGCTGGAGCCCGGCGTGTATACCCTCGTCGGTTCCGACGCCCGGCCGTTGCACTTTGTGGCGCGGACTCCCCGCGCGGAATCCGATCTGCGGATGCTGGATGAAAAACGCCTCGCATCGCTGGCGGCCGACCTGGGCGCCGACGTGGTGCGTTCCGGCAGGGAGTACCTCGAACTCGATCGGTCGCGGCGGCACGGCCGCGAGATCTGGAAATACCTCCTGGCCGGCGTGTTGGGCTTGATGTTTTTGGAGTTGGTCCTTCAGCAGCGCTTCGCGAGAGTGCGGACATGACGACCGTGCGGTTTATCGGCGATCTGCCCTTCTGGATCGGGGCATTGGCTGCGCTGGCCGCCGGCTTCCTCGTTTGGCGATACTACCGCCGGGAGAGCGTTGGCCTGCCGGGCCGCTTGCGCTGGATGCTGCCTTGGTTGCGCGCGGCGGCGTTTTTCCTGGCCGTGCTGGTCTTGACCGGGCCGGTGCTTCACCACCGGCAGGTCATCGGACAACTGGGGCGCGTACTGATCTTGATCGACGCTTCGCGAAGCATGGCGGCCGCCGACCGCCACATGCCGGCCGACCGCAAGCTCTCGATTGCCCGGCAGGAAGGCTGGATCCCCCCAGGCCAGGTCGAGGCCGGCAGCCCGGCGGTCCGCTCCGCGCTGGAGATGTTCGACCGCACGACGCGATGGCAGCGGGCCGAGAGCAGTCTGGCGGATCCGTCGTCGGGGCTTGTCGCCGCGCTGGCCCCGAACCACGAAGTCGAACTGTCGGCGGTCTCGGGCTCGACGGTCGAGCGGTTCTGGGACCGGCACGTGTCGGAAAAACCACCCGCCGAATTCGGCAGGGAACCGATAGGCAGCGTGACGGACCTGGGCAGCGGACTTGGCGCCGCAACGGCGGAACCGTCCGGCGGCGAAGCGAAGACCGCCGTGGTGATGCTCACCGATGGGCGGCACAACTTCGGTCCCTCGCCGCTGGAGGCCGCGCGGCTGCTCGGCGGTCGAAACGTCCCGATCTACACGGTCGGTTTCGGAGATGCCCGCGAACCGCCCGACCTGGCGCTGGCCGGCGTCGAACACCCGGACCTGGTGTTTCAAAAGGACCGCATCCGCGGCGTGCTGGTGCTCCGCGACCAGATGCTGCAGGGGCAGCCGTTTGTCGTCGAGATCCGGCATGAGGACAAGGTGCTCTGGCAAGAACGGCTCACCTCCCAGGGCACGTCGCCGCGGCGCGTCGAATTTGAGTTCTCCATCGACGAACTGGCCGATCGCCTCCGCACCCGTCTGGACCCGGAAGTGCGGCACTACGCCCTGCCGCTGGCGCTCGTGGCCTCGATCGTGCCGCTGGAGGGTGAGACGGACGCCGCGAACAACCAGCGCACGTTTCGCTTCTCGGCGATCACGCGGGGAAACAAACTGCTTCTGATCGACGGCCGTGCCCGCTGGGAAACCCGCTATCTCCGCAACGTCTTCCAGCGGGATGAACAGTGGCACATCGACACGGTCCTGGTCGGCCCGGCCACGGACCAGGCCGTCTTGCCTCGCGGGGAAGGGGCCGATCGTTTCCCGGCCGACGAGGCGGCCCTGTTCGATTACGACCTGGTCATCTTCGGGGAGGTCCCGCCCGGCGTGCTCGGCGACCAGGAGCAACTCTGGCTCCGCAATTTCGTCGAGCGGCGCGGCGGAGGCATCCTCTTCATCGACGGGCTCCGCGGCTGCCTTCGCGCGTTGGAGTCCGGGCCCATGGGGCCGCTCTTGCCGGTGACCTGGCTGCCAGGCAGCCTCCAGTCGCCGGCAACCCGGCTCCAATTGACCCAGGCAGGGGCCAGCCTGAGCGCAATGGCATTGCAGTCCAGCAGCACCGCCAACGAGAGCTTTTGGAAAGAGCTGCCGGCCCCGCACCGGATCGTGCCGGTCCAGGCCGCGCCGGGCACGGAGGTGCTCGTCGAGGCGATGGTGGACGGCAAGGCCTATCCCGCCATGCTCGCGCGGTGGTTCGGCGCCGGACGGGTCTGCTATTGCGCCTTCGATGAAACGTGGCGGTGGCGGTACAAGGCGGCCGACACGTACCACCAGCGGTTCTGGAACCAGTTGGCCAAGTGGATGATGCAGCGGCCGTTTGCGGTGAGCGACCGGTTCGTTTCGCTCGACTCGGGACCGCCGAGCTACGCCGCCGGCGAGACGGCCGAAATCCGCGTGCGGCTCCAGGGGGTCGACGGCCGCCCGGCGAGCGACGCCATGGTCGACGCGATCCTGTGGCGCGACGGCCGGATCGTGGCGACCGTCAGCCTGACGCCGGAAGGCAATGGAAACGGGATCTACCGCGGCCGAACGGCGCCGCTGGCCGAGGGCGAGTACGAGGTGAGCGTGCGAGCGGCCGGATTCAGCAGCGATGCCCTGAAGGCGCGGACGCGCTTCGTCGTCCTCGCTCCCGAGACTGGCGAAACGGACCAGATCGCCTGCAACGAAGACCTCCTGCGGCAAGTGGCCCTTGCCTCGGGCGGCCGCTTCCTGCGAGAAGACGAGATCGGTGAGCTTCCCGAATTGCTCCGCCCACTGAGCACCGGCGAGGTGATCCAGTCGGACACTCTGCTCTGGCAGAGCCCCTGGTGGTTCGCCGCGATCATCGGCCTGCTCACGGTGGAGTGGACCCTCCGGAAACGCGCCGGGTTGTTATGAGGAATCAGGAGACCCTGCCATGAACCTCCCCGTCGGCCTCAATCCCGTCATCGTCCAGCGGCTGGAGCAGTTCCGCCGGCGGCGGCGGCGGCTGATTCTCCTGCGAGGGATTTGCTCCGCGATCGCCAGTTTCCTGGTGCTGATGTCCCTGGTGGCGGCGGCCGACTGGCTTTGGATCCTGCCCGACCACGTGCGATGGAGCCTGAGCGCGGCCGGCTACGTGGGCGTTGCCCTGGCCGTCTGGCTGTCGTCGGCACGGCTGATGGTCCGCATCCCGAACCACCGCGAACTGGCCCGCCGCATGGAAGCGGCCGAACCGGGCCTGAGGGAGAACCTCCTGTCCGCGGTCGAATTGTCCGCGGAAGTGCCCGGCGAGACACACGATTCGCCCGTCTTCCGCCGGCTGGTCCAAGACCACGTCGCTCGCCAGGTGGAGGGTGTCCGCGTTCGCTCCCTCTTGCCGGCGAAGCTGCTCCGCCCCTGGCTTCTCGCGGCCGCACTGGTGATGATTCCGTGCGGGGTTCTGATCTATCTGCCTGATCTCCCTTACCGCCAACTCTTGACGCGGGCCATCCTGCCCGGAGCAAACATCGACCGCGTGTCGCGCGTGCAGGTGACGATCCTCGAGCCGACGCCGCACTCCCTCACCGTTCCCCAGGACGACACGGTCGCGATCGTTGTCGAGACCTCCGGCGGCACGGTCCGCGAAGTCACCCTGGAAACCTCCACCGAGACCAGCGGCGCGAACCGTCAGGAGATGCTCCCTCGCGGATCGTCGCAGTTCGCGGCGAATCTCAGCATCGGCGCCGATCCGGTCGAATACCGCATCCTGGCCGGCGATGCGGTTACGCGGAAATACGTGATCCGCTCGCGGCCCCGGCCCACGGTCCAGGCGTTTCACAAGACCTACCGCTATCCGCAATACGCGGGCGTGGAAAACAAACAGGTGACTGAGCCCCACGGCGACCTGGTCGCCTTGGAAGGGACCGAAGCCGATCTCGTCCTGGAACTCGACCAGGAGGTGTCCGAAGCGGAGATACGCCTGGAACAGTCCGACTCGGAAGCGATCCGGAAGGTCGCCCTGACCCCGGACGGCCCGAAGCGCCTCCGCGCGACGCTCCCCATCACCGAGCCGGGCATCTACAAGGTGCACCTCGTGGCCGGCCAGACCCATTTCGAGAACACCTTCAGCCCGAAATACGAAATCCGGCCCGAGCCGGACCTTGTCCCGCGCGTCGGGTTCGTGGGCCAAGAGGACACGACCATCCTCGCTCCGCCCAATGATATCCTGCCGCTGGAAGGCCTGGCCGAGGACGACCTTCCCCTGGTCAAGCTCGAGCAGCATCTTTCGGTCAATGGCGGAGCATGGCAACACTCCCCACTTCCCATCGAGAAGGCCCCTCGCGTTACGACCTCATGGAATTGGGACCTGCTGGGGCTCAGCCTGAAGGCGGGCGACCAGGTGACGACCAAACTCGTCGCCACCGACCGCAAGGGCAACGCCGGCGAATCGATTCCGCTGGGTATCGTGATCGCGCCGGCCGACTTCGATCCGCAGCGCCATACCGTGATGGAACTCAAAGCGGGGCTTTACGACAAGCTGGCCCAACTGGCCGGCACGATCGAACAGCACACGACCTCGGCAAGGGGCATTCTCAAACCGCTGGTCGAGCAGGATCCGCCGGCGGCCGGCCAGGAGGCCGAACGGGCCAGTCTTCTGGACCTGGCCGGCAAGAACCGCGAAGAAATCGACAAGACTTTCCAGCAGATCCTGGCCGTCCTTCCCAAGATGCCCGGCGGCGCCGACGCCGAGGAACTGGAACTGGCGGCCCGCGTGCTGGCGCGGATCAGGCACCAGTACACGCACGTTCCCGAGGTTTGCCTCGAGACGGCGGCAAGTGCCGAGGATCCCAAGCAGATCAAGGAGAGCCTCGATCGCGTCGGCCGGTCCTTCGACCAGAGCGCCGAAGACGCCAAGCGGCTGGCGGAACGCTATCGCGACCTTGTCGCCCACAACATTCTTGCGTCGGTCGCCGTCGATCTCGACGGACTTCTCCGGCAACAGCGGCGATTGCTGGCTCCGGGCGTGCGCCAGTCGTGGGAGCGGATGCTGCGCCAAGAGACCGTGGCAATCAATCAGATCCGCTTGCTGGAGCGGCTCATCCAGAGCAACCTTGCGCGTTTGCCGTCGTCGGCCGAGCGAGGCCTCCGCGCCTACCTCGATTTTGTCATTGCCGGCCGCGAGCGGCTCGAATCGGTCATGGAATCGAAAGAGCAAATGCCGTCGCTCCAGGCTGCCGCGGAATCGCTGGTCCGCGAACTCGAAAGCCGGCAGAACGTGCTTGCCGCGGACTCTCGCCTGCCCGGCGGCATCCTCGAGGCCCGCAAGGACCTGGACCAGCGTGCGGGCTCGCTGTTCGCCCCTCTGGAGCAACTCGCCCTCGCGGCGGTCGAGGTCGGCCGCCGCACGGATCAAGCTACCCAATCGAACGATTCCACCGAAAGCCGGCAATTGCAGCGTTCCGCCCAACTCGCCGCCGCCGAGCTGGAAAAGCTGCACGTCCCCAGCACAACCCAACTGACCGCGCGCAAGGACGTCACCCAGTCGCGGCCCGATTCCGACGCCCAGTATGCGTCCGACGCCGGCCTGACTCGCCGAGCTCTCACCGCCCTCCTCGACCGCTACGCCGGCGAGTCGCCCGCCGAGTCGGAAGTGCCCGGGATCCTGGCCAAAATCGCCCCGGCGTACCGGATTCTCGAGTACGGACACGAGGCGGTCCAAGTCGGCTCGTCGCTGAAGGCTCTTGTCTCCCGGGAGCAATGGGATTCGCAGCAGATCGCCTCGCGGCTCGATCACCCGCGACAATGGGACGCCGTCTTCACCGGTTTCGAGGCGGTCTCGCGGAAGCTGAAGGAGGGCGGGTATCCGGCCGAAATCGCCGCCCAGGTGGACCGCCTCCGCTGGTCGCCGCCGGCCCAGGACGCCGCCCGCAAGATCAACGTCCGGCGATACCGCCCGGAGCCGCTGGTCGGCGCGGCCCACGAACTCGTCGAGATCGACGAGCAGCTCGACGCGGTGGTCAGGGACATGGAACCGATCATGGCCGAAGCGAGGGCCCTGATCACCCGGTACGTGCCGACGGTCCCCGAAATGGCCCGCAAGGCATCGGAGAATCTGAAGACGCTGGAGGAGCAAACCGCCGAATTGGCTGAGAAGACGTCCAGCCCCGAGTCCGAGAAATCGCCGCAGCTCGACCAGGTCCGGCAGGACCAGAGCCGGATCAACCAGCGGCTCGAGGATCTGGCCGATGCGCTCGTCGAGGACGCCAACGCTCAGGACCCGCTGACCGAAGAGGGGCGCGAGCGAGCACGCGACGCCGACGACGCCATGGCGATGGTCCAGGAGCCCGCCGCGCGGATGAACCAGGCAATCGAGCGTGCGGCGGCGGCCAACCAGCCGCAAGAGCAGTCTCGCGAACTGACTCAGGCTGCCCGACAGCAGGACCGTACGGCCAAGGCCCTGGATCAGATCGCCAAACATTATGAGCGCTTGGCCTCCGGCGAGGACGTGGCGGAAACCCGCGATGCGCTGCGGCAGGCGGAACGGGAGATGGGACTTGCCGAAGAGATGGACAAGCGATACTCCGAGGCCGAGCGCCTGGGCGAAATGGCGGCCAAGAACCCCCAGCAACTGCTGGCCGAACTCGAAGCCCAGCTCCCCACCAACCCCGAGATGCAGCAGTCCCTTTCCGAGATCGCGCGCGATGCCCTCCAGCAGGCCAAGGCTTCGCTGGAGGACTCCACGGAACAGGAAGCCCAGATGCGCCGCAACCTCGAGAATTCCGACCGGGACTTCCAGGCCAAGAAGAAGGCCCTGCTCGAAGCGGTGCGGGAAATCGGACAGGAAGCATCGGACCTCGGCCGCACCCTGGTCGCCCAGGCCGATTCCGCCGCCACGAGCGGAAAAGCCCAGCAGGCGCACGAGCGCTTGCAAAACGCCCAGAAACAACTGGCCGACGCCGCTGCAAAAGCAAAAAGCACCCCGGAGGACCGTGTCCTGGAGGAAATGGTCGCGGCGGCCCGCGAGATGGCGGAGAACCTCGCCGGCGCCTCGAAGGAACTGGCGGAATCGAAGGATCTCACGGCCAAGGCCCAGGAGGAGAAAGTCCACGAGAACGAGCAGCAGCGCGCGGCGCGCCAGCGCGAGCTCGAAGCGGCCGAGCGGAAATTCCAGGAACAGCGGGTCCGCGAGGCGAACCAGCGGGCCCGTGGCCGCATCCAGGCCGAAAGCCGGGCGGTCCAGCAGGCCCGTTCGGCCGAGAACGCCCTGCAAAACGCCCAGAAACAGGCCGACCAGGCACAGCGGGCCCTCCAGCAGAAACCCGACAGCGACTCCGCCAAGCGGGCCCTGGAACAGGCCGACGCCAGGCGTGAAGAGGCCCGCAGCGCGGTCGCCCGCGCGAACGCCGAGTTGGAACAAGCCAGACAAAAGGCCCAGAAGGCAGACGAGGCGGCGAAGCAACTCGAAGCGAGAAAGCCCGACCCGCTCGCCGCGGCGAACCCCGCTGCCCAGCTCGCCAACCGCTTCGCCCAGGAGGCCGCCACAGTGGCGGACGAACTGGCGGCCAGGGCCAAGGGGCTGGCGGCGGAGCCGCCGTGGTCCAAATCTCTCGACCCCGCGCCCGAGCACCTTGCCGCCGCGGCCGAGCAGCAAAAGAACGTTCGCCAGGATGTGGAGCAGGCGGCCGAAGACGTTGCGAGGGCCGGTCGGCATGAACAGCGGCTCGGCAAGCCGGCGCCGTCGGCCCAGTTGGACCAGGCCGCCCAAAGAATCGACAAAGCGGCGGACACGGAAGTCGCCGACGCGCAGAACAAGCTCGCCGACGCAGCGGCTCAGGCTTCTCCCAAACAGACCAGTGCCGACGAAAGTCAGCGTGCCGTTGCCGCGAGCGACTCGGTCCGGCAGGCCCAGGAAGCGATCTCCCAACAAGCCAAGGCATTGGACGAAATGCTCGATCCCTCGGAGCAAGCGGTTGCGGCGGCCGAGGCGGCTGAGGCCGACGCGCAGGATCCCGCGGAGTCCAACGGCTCGCCGCCGCCCTCGCGGCCCAATCCGGCGCAGGCGGCCCA
>JABWBD010000254.1 GCA_013360685.1 Pirellulales bacterium | reverse complement strand
AGAACCTGTGCCTCATCGGTTTCGGGGATCCAGATCGGCCAGCGCGACCAGCCTTTGGTTCTGACCGGCGAACCCCCGAGGACAGCCGGAATCGCCGCCGAACTCCCGGAACTGGCCGAAAGGCGCGGCGTCGCCCCGATCGCGGCAGCCGCTCCAAGACATGCCAGCGAACTGTGTTTTACGAACTCGCGTCTTGAGTAGGGCTCTCGTGGCATTGGGATGTTCTCTTCGCGATGTTGGTGAGCAGCAGTATGGGGGAAAGGCGCGCTTATTGACCGTGCGAGGCAGTTGTGGTAATCCTACCTCAGCGTGGATTTCCATACAAGAAAGCGACTCGGCTGCTGCTCCGAGGACACCCCCGCGCATTCCGCCAGTTCGACGATATCCCGTCAAAACCCTGGAGGGAGCAGCTCGAGGTGGTTTGTCTTAAGCCAACGGACGACATCCGACCTCAACTGGTCGGCGTTGTCCAATAACTCATCAGCGTCCTGCTGGGTGGTTCGAACTTGCCATCTGCGCTGATACCGTCGGCACCGGCATCGGAGCGTTCCCGATCGACCACTTGCAGCAGCTATTGGACTTCTGCCAGCGTGGTGTCAGACCGCTGGATCCAGGCATTCTGCAACCAATGCTCTAAGCTCATCCTCCAACTCCTTTTGCGAGCTTTCTCGGCTCTTCTGGATCACCGGAATTTTCTCGCGCCGGTATACGTCCAGCAGAAACGGGTCGCCGGACTGGTAGCGCCGGCGGAATGAATCGCGCGTGTAGATCGCCGGACTGATGCGACGGCCCAGAACCTTCTCCGCCTGGCGAAGCGGCCCTGAGAGCGACTTGAGCGTCGCGCCGCCAACAATGAACAGATCCATGTCGCTCTCCTGCGTCTGGCGGTTCCGGGCCGTGGAACCGAATAAAAACGCCAGCTCGATCGAATCGGACAGCGGCCGCAACGAATCCCGTAGAACGTTCTCGAGCCGAAGCCCGTGCCGGACCTCACGAGCAGTGGCTACCGATTGCAGGCTGTCCAGTGCGCAGGGGCAAGGATTCTGAAGGTTCATCAACACGTTTTCCGCCCTCTCGATCACTGCGTAGCCCCAATCCAGCCTTCGCGGACCACTATGGAGAAGGGTGCCTGTTGGATGTGGTGACCAAGGCGGTTGCCCCTGTCGCGCCGCCCCAGGGCGAAACGATCGAGAAGACCCGGCGTCACTGCGGTCTTTGGGATCCATCGCCGCCGCGCTCTGTCGCCGGCTGGGGGCGCTTCGGTCCATGTCGCCGATGGCTCATCGGACGACGAGAGATCTCTGTTCCGACGAGCCCGTTCTGAGGATCGCTACCCCTTGCCTCTCGCTGCAGCAAGCTCGGCAGTATAGGTGTCCTGCCCACAGTGCAAGGCTCCTGGCAGCAGATCGCCGAAGG
This sequence comes from Pirellulales bacterium, assembly GCA_013360685.1. Taxonomy (GTDB): domain Bacteria; phylum Planctomycetota; class Planctomycetia; order Pirellulales; family Thermoguttaceae; genus JABWBD01. The sequence continues at coordinate 10,839 of JABWBD010000254.1, read as the reverse complement.
CGTTCAATTCCAGGACGGCGTGGCGCCGGAAGCTCGGAGTGAACATCAAGTCCATCCCCAGATACAGGCTCCGCGGAAACAGTGTGGCAGTGCGCCGGCAGGTATCCCATGCCTCCGCAAAGCGGTCGCCGGGAATCTTGCGCAGAAGTTCGGCGAGGTCGCCGCGCCGGTTTCCCAAGTGGAGATTGGTGATCGGGCCGCGGCTCGTGCGAACTACGATGTGGCGGACTTCCCCTGCAATCACCACCACTCGCAAATCGAACGTGCCATCCCCCAAGCTGGCTTTGGGCATCCACGCTTCCACGTGCACTCCGTGCACACAGAGGCCGTTCACCACTTCGGCCACTTCGCGCTCGTTCTCGTAGCGGCGCAGACGCAGCGAATTGTAAAGGAGCGTTCGCCCCCCGACCCTGGCGATTTCCACGGACGTCGTGGCGCAGATCCGATTGCGGCCGGCTTCGAGCGCCACGACTCCGGAAGCCGAAGAGCCGTGCGACAGCTTGACGAAGACTCGCCAGTGGCCCGTCTCCCGCATTCGGGCTCGCAGCTCGTCATAGCTGCCGATCGTACCCAAGCGGCCAGGTACCCGGATCCCCTGCTGATCAAGCATCGCCTGGCAACCTGCTTTGTCGAATGCCAACTTGATGTCGGCGGGGTGGTTCATCCAGGCAATGGGCTGCTTCGCGAGATCCTCCTGCCATGCGTCCAGCAACCGGCAGAATCCCCGGTACCAAAGCCCCGGGAAGTAAATGCGTCCGTGCTCCACGATCTCGCCTGGCACGTAGTCCGCCGGCAGTTCGGCCAGTGGCGTCTGTTCCGCTCCCAGGGCGATCAAGGCCCGCTCCACCCGTTCGTTCTCGCCCGGAGATTCGATCCGCACGAGACCATGGCGCGGAACCTGCTGCCGCACGTCAAGCCCGCCGTAGAGCACGTCCTCGTAGGCGACGACCCGCGGCGCGGGCAGCCCCAGCCGTCGCGCGGCGGCGCAGAACATCGCGACGCGGCGGTTTTCTGGATTGCCGATCACGAGGATCGCTTGGGGCCCGTCGCACCGCGAGCCGGCGGCAGGCTCAACCGGCGGGTCATTCACCAACGGCCACATAACGTCCGTACCGGTCTTCCTCCTGCGGATCGTCCAGGTCGACCTCGATGGGAAGCCGGTCGAACTGCTTGACCAGGTCGTTCGACAAGTAGTGATGGCTCAGATCGAGCCTCTTGAGGCGCTGGAGGTCCTGGCAGGCCAAGAGGGCTCGGCCGCCGTCGTCGCCCAAAGTGCCTAAGGAGAGGTCGAGAACCTCGATCTGCTTCAGGATCGGCGACTCGGCCACGGCGTTGGCCACCTCGTCGGCAATCTCGCTGTCGCGAAGCCCAAGGTATTTCAGCCTCGGGAACAGCCCGGGCTGCAGCAGCGGCCGAACATCGTCGATCGAGCCATCCCAACCGTATCCGCCGGTTCCCAGATAGAGCTCCAGATGCTCCAACGCCGGGAGTTTTGCGGCAGCCATCTCTTGCAGGACGCTCCGCGGCAGCCCGCCGCACTCAATTACCAGGCTCTTGAGGTGGTCGTGCTTGAGCGGTCCCAACGCGAGCCCGTAGCCGCCGCGGACTTGGAACGTCTCCAGGCGGGGAAAGGCAGTCCAGAGCGGCGACACATCGCTCTGAACGATCCAGGAGACCTCGTTTTCTTCCGAGGCGATGTCGCCCAGGAACAAGGACCTCATGCTGGCGAGTTGCGAGGCCGCCGCGACGAGTGCCTCGACGACCTCCGTCGAGGGGCGATCGGACTCGTCCACCTGCCAAGCGCCGATCACCAGCGCCTCAAGCCGGTCGACGGCCGCGTCTTCCAACAGCGCCGTGAGCAAGTCCAACATCGTGTGCTCGTCGTCGTATTCGATTCGTAGGCGGTAAGCGGTCGAGTCCAAACCGCTCAGCGGCGTGTCGCGTTGAAAATCGACCACTCGCTTTCCGGCGAACTGTTCTGCATTGCTGAAAGTCATTGGCAGTCTCCAAAGGGGATGATCGGGCCAGGCTCGCGTATTTTCCTGGATCGATGGAAAAAAGGCAACGACCGAGAAGGGTTTTTCCACGGAAGTGTTCCGCGGGCTCTTGAAAACTCCGCCGAGCCCGCCTATTCTCGACGGGCGGTAAGTCGGGCGTGGCTTTTGGACTGGCATGGCATGATGGAAGAAGAATCCTTTGTCGGGCACATTCGGGCGAATCCGCTGGATGAGGTTCCGAGGCTCATCTACGCCGATTACCTGGAGGATCGGGGCGATCCTCGCGGCGAGTTCATCCGCATCCAGTGCGAATTATCGCGGCGACAGATCGGCGATCCGCTTCGGCCGGAATTGACCGCTCGTGAACGGGAACTGCTTGACGCCCATGCCGAGACCTGGCTGGCCCCCTTGCGGGAGCTTGGGGCCATCGGAGTCTCCGCTCGCTGCTTTCGACGAGGGCTGATCGAACGGATCAAGATCGAAGCCGACACGTTTCTGGCCAATTCCGGGCCGCTTTCGGCCGTTGCACCGGCCCTGTACGGCGTCGAGCTGCGAGACGTTGGCCGGGTCGTCGACCGGCTTGCGGAGCTGAGTCTGCCGAGTCAGATCGGCTGCCTGGACCTCAGTTCCAATCGCTTGGGCCCCGAGCATATCGCGCGGCTGAAAAAAGCGCCGTGGATCCAGCAGCTTGAAGAGTTCTGTTTGACGTTCAACGAACTGGGCGACCAAGGAGTCGTTGAGCTGGCTTCCGTCGCGTGGCCCAGGCTACGGGTGCTCGCCCTGGGACGCAATGGGATCGGCCCCCAAGCTGCGGCGGCGGTCGGGGCCTTGCCGGGGCTTCGCTCGCTGTCGATGCTGTTGAATCCGCTTGGACCGGAGGGAGCAGCTCGGCTGGCCGGCTCGCCACGCGTGGAGAGCCTGGAGGAACTCGACCTGGCCGCCACGGCGATCCAGTCGCAAGGGGCCGTGGCCTTGGCGCGTTCCGGCGGACTGAAGTCGCTCAAGCGGCTCAATCTCCGGGGCAACGGCATCGCCGAATCCGCCCTCCGCGAGCTGGCTTCGGTCTGCCCTTGGAACCTCACGTATCTCGATCTGCGATCCAACGCGACCGGCCCGGTCCGTCAGGTGTTGGAAGCGCGATTCGGCGATGCGCTGGTGATGTGAGCCAGTAGCTGGAACAGGAGAGAACAGAGGCAACAGAGTGGGAGATCTTTTTGGCCGAAGGCCTTTGATCACCGTAGCCTGGGGTCGTTCCCAGGTTGGCGGGCAGCATCACACGTGGTTCTTTGCCAACGGCCATATTCACCCGGACACGTGTCGCTCAGACTACGGTGAGTATGGCCTTCGGCCAAGAGGACCTTGTTTTACTTCCGTGGTCCTGGGGAACGACCCCAGGCTACGGTGATTGAAGGCCTCCGGCCAAGCATCTCATCCCTTATAGTTTCGGCGACGGGTCGAGCAACGCCGCGGCCAATTGCAGCGCCTCCTGCCGGGCGGCGCCAGTGCGCCAGACGGGCCGGCGGGGAATCCGCTCCAGTGCGCCGCCGCGGAACACGTCCCAGAGCCCAAGCTCTTCCAAGTGGACGTAGCCGATGTGGCATCCGCAGGTCTCGTTGGTGCAAGCAGTGGCAGTCCGGCGCCGCGGGGGACCCGACTCGTAGAGATTGCCCAGGGATTGGCCGATGAAGTGGCAGCGGCGAATCGTTCCTTTCCCGTCGACGGAGATCACACTGCCGCCGGCGCGACACAGCCGGCCGCGGCTGGGATGGTGTCGGAGATTGATCCGGAAAAGTGGATCGATCGCCTCCCAGCGGAGGATTTCAGCTTCCGCGTAGTAGTCGGGAACGTCTTTGCAGGCGTTAATCCAGAGATACACTCGTGTAGAAAGCTGGCGGCGGAGCGCCTCGGCGTCGGCGATGTGTTCCCGCAGTCCCACCAGCCCCACGCTATAGCGGATGCTCAGGGCATCGAGCCGCCGGCAGCGCGCGAGAAATTGTCTCCGCGAGACTTGCCCCGGATGGTACGTGCACCAGAGGGCCAGACGGCGGCGGTCGCACCGATCGAGCCACTCCAGCGAAGAGGAGAGATTCGTCTGCACGGCCACGCGCGTGACATGCGCCAGCCGGCTCAGTTCGACAACGGCCTCCCGGTACCAGGGGCGAATCAGGGCTTCGCCCCAAGGTGTGAAGAACAAAGCCAGTCGATCGGAAGTACCGGCCGCCCACGCGCAGAACCGTTCCAAGGCCTGGCGATCCTCGGCCAGGCGGGCCGCCGATTCGCGGCGTTTGGCGAAAGGGCAGTAGCCGCAGCGGAAATTGCAGCTTGCCAGCGGGCCGCGGTAAAGGATGGTCAGACGGTGCGCCACGTGTAGCTCTCCATCAGCCGTCGGACCCGTTCGGAAAAGAGCCACGGCCCGATCGCGTCCGATCGCTCCAGCCCGGCGGCGGTCAACCGAAGCCGCGCGCCGGTGATCTCCAGCAAACCGATCCGCTCGAGCTCGCCCAGCGCCGGGAGGTCGTCCAATACGTCCGTGGAAAACCGCTGCCGGTACGCTACTCGCGAAAGCCCCTCGACCTGCAGGAGCGAGAGGATCGTGTAGCGGCGCCGCTGGTCTTCCGCGTCCATTACGATGCCGTGATCGGCCTGGTTGAACGACTCCGCCGGCCGGCCGACGAACTCTTCCAGCACGCCGCGCACGGCCGAGCGAGGCACGGCATAGGGCGTGGAGTAGTGCAGACGCCGCGTGTAGGAGCGGGCTCCGCAACCCATGCCCACCATGCCGTCCTCCTGGCAGCAGTAGACGGGCCCCTCCTCGCCCGTCGCCGCCGGGGCGAGGAACATGCGAAAGGACACTTGCCGATATCCGCGATCCAAGAGCAACGCCCTCGCCTCGCGGTAGCACTCCAGCCGCAGATCGTCCCACGACTGGCCGCGGCCGCCCAAGCCGGTCAACGGTCGTACGTAGAGCGGGTAAAGGTAGATTTCCTCCGGCTGATATTGCAGGGTTTCTTCTACGGTCTTCCGCCAACGGGCGATGTTCTGGCCGCAAGCGCCGTAGATCAGGTCGATGTTCAGGATGGGGAAGCCGGCGCGGCGGGCCAGTTCGATCGCGCCGCGGATCTCGTCCTCCTGCTGCGGCCGGCCCAGAGCGAGCGAGTCGCGCGGGTCGAAACTCTGCACGCCGAGACTGAGCCGATCGCAGCCGAACTCCCGCAACAGGGCCAGTTTCTCTCCGCTGACGGTGACCGGCGAGGCTTCGACGGAGACGGGGATTTCATGCGGCCTCGCCCCCAGCACGTTCGTGGCAATCTCCAGGAGCCAACGGAGCTGGTCCACGCTCAAGAGCGTTGGCGTGCCGCCGCCAATCGCCAGGCGAGCGAACCTCGCCCCCTTGAGCACGCGGATGGTACGCTCCGCCTGCCGCCGCACCTGGCGGATGTAGCCGTCGATCAACTCGCCGTCGGGCCCGGCCAGCGAGAACAAGTTGCAGAAGCCGCAACGCGACCGGCAAAACGGCACGTGGAAATAGAGGAACAACGCCTCACGCCGCTCCTCGGCCCAGACTTCGTCGAGGGGGATCGGCGCGGGGAGCGGCCGGTGGGCCGTCTTGTGCGGATAGGAGTAGACATACGTGACGAAAGGGCTCCCCTGGACCAGGTCCGAAAGCGTCGGCCGCGCAGCAACGGGATGGGCGAGACCAGTCATACCAACTCCGGCAAAACGAATTCCGCGTAAGGCACCGTCCACACCACCGGATGACAGACCCGATGGCCCCAGTACCCGTCTTCCCCATAGGCCGTGCCGTGATCGCTGCAAACGACGCAGAGCACCCCGGCGCGTTGCTGCATGAGGCGAAAGACCTCGGGCAAGTGCCGGTCGACGTAGGCCAGTGCCGCGGCTTGCGACTCGCATGAGTCTACCTTGGCGCCCGGCAGATACGGGCAGTTGGGCTGGTGCAGGGCCGAGACGTTGATGAACAGAAACAGCCGCCGCTTGGGCTCCAGGGCTTCGATGATCCGGCGAGCCAGACGCACCTGGTTCTCCGTCGAATGCGGGTCGACGACGCTGACGGCCTCGCTCCAATGGCTTTCGGCGAACAGGTCGGGAAGCACAGAGCCCAGGGGACTCCGCTTGTTGAAAAACCCCACGCCCCCGATGCAGACCGTGTGATAGCCGCGCCGGGCCAGGCCGGTGACGATGTCCGGGGCGTCGAACACGCAGGTGTCCGGCCCGGTGGTTTCGCTGCCGGGGAAGCGGGTGGCGAACAGGCGGGGATGTTTGCCCGGCTCGCGGGGCGTGGGCAGAAAGCCGGCAAAGAATGCCTGGTGTGCGGCGTAGGTGAAATTGCCCGGCGTGTGGCGGCATTCCCATCGCCCGTCCGGAAGATAGCGAGCCAGTCTTGGCGTCATCCCGCGCCGCAGGGCCGTCTCGGCGACGTCGTAGCGGAGCGTGTCGAGCGTGACCAGGAGCACGTCGTGCGTTCCGACCAACTCTCTCGAGTTGAGCATCGCTTCAGCCCCCCCTCGAAACGTCCGCCCCGACCCAGGCCCGCAAGAGACATTCCAGCAGGGCCGCCCAGCTTTCTTCGGCGCCGGCCTCGGGCGGCGGCACGCCGTCGGAGTCGATCGCCAGCGAAGGAATCGGCCCGTCCACCACGAGACTCGCCGTCGCGACTTGCTCGAGCGGCAATGCGGCCGCGCCGGCCGATACGGCCAACACGTGGCACAAGCTGCGGCCGTGTGCCTGCCGGTAGCGCTCGGCGAGCGCCTCGGGCGCGACGCGCTGCGAAGTCACCGTGCCGTTGGCGATCTGCTCGGCCAGGAGTATTTCCACGAGTTCCTTCTCCGGTTGCAGGGCCTGGTCCTTGCAATCGAAGAACAGGAACTCAAACAGGATCGCCTCGTCGCTGAGCCACTGGATCAGTTTGCGAACCAGGCCGAGCAGGAAGGCCAGCGTCATGACGATCCGCTGGCACGGGAGAACCGAGTCCTTGAAGCGGGCTTCGACCAGCTTCGGCCATACGGCCAGCAGAATGGTCCGCCGGCGGCGGAGGAACTGGTTCTCGTCGCGCGAGTAATAGAGCAGCTCATCGCGGACGAACTTGATGTCAAACAGGTCCGGCCGGTCGTCCGGTTCCATGTAGCTCAACTGGGAGTGCAGCAGGCTTTCCATGGAGCCGCGAGTGGAGAGCGAGGCAAACCCGCCCACCGGATAGCTGTCCTCGTCGAGCATCCGCGTGGCAACCTGGTGCGAGCGGGAGCGAAGTCGCGGCTTGCTGCGGGGCAGGAGCGACAGCATCCGCTCGGCCGCTTGCAGCACCTGCCGGAGGGCCAGGCGTTGGCCGAACTCGGCCAGGGCCGTGCCCCGTTCCAGCTCAAAGACGTCTTCCGGACCGACCAGGTCGCCGCTGTTGCGGATGGCGGTGACGATCCGTCCATAGTGGCCCACCAGGCCTGGCAGGAGCCCTTCGCTCCGGATCGACTCCCAACCTTCGGCAAGCACCTCTTCGGGAGAACTGTCTGCCAGCCGCTTCACGACGGCCGGACTGAGGATCGCGCCGCCGACGCCCGTCCGGTGGCCGATCTCGTGGATGAGAAAGGCCAATGCCCGGGAGCGATCGCGGCCCTGGTAGCGCAACAGCGCGTCGGCGGCCCGTTGGAAGGCCAAGTCGGCGTAGAAGCGGCCGAGGACATAATCGTCGTACTCCCGGGCCAGCCCAGCCGCGAAGCCGGGAACGGCAATCATGTCGCGAGCGGTCTCTGCCGGTTCACTCTCCAAAGCGATGCGCCCCAAGTCGGCGACGAAGCCGATCGGGGGCAGCGGCGCACCGGTCGACGCGATCTCCAGCGACCAGCCCAAGGCATCGGCCGCCAGCTCCGGTGTCACCGGGGCCGCCCGAGCCAGCCAGAGCCCCTGGAGGAGCCACGCGAGGGCGTCGTCGGGATCGCGGAGTTCGTAGGAATCCATCAGCACGCTAAACAACCTTGCATAATTTCGGGAGAACAGCAACCACGGTGTGCCACTGCTTGGAGTTGAACGGGTTTTCGATTGTGAGAGGGCTTTCCACAACTCCAAGCAGTGCGACGCTCGGCGCGAGGCAACGTTTCCCACTGCTTGTGATTGTGGCAGATCCTGCGAAAGAGAAGATCCGTCCAATCACAAGCAGTGCCACACCCGGACCGGATCTCCCAGAATCGTGCAAGCTCATTCAGATGTCTCCCAGCAACAGCGGCACCTTCTCGCGAAGCAGGGCCATTTCCTCGTGGGATTCGCCCAGGTAGGCCAACAGGCAGAGGTCGTCGCGGCTGACCGTGCCGCCCCGCAGCAGCCACGCCCGCACGCGGAACAGCTTGTAGAGCTTCACCAGCTTCCGATCGCTGACGAAGATGCGGTCCTCACGGACCAGTGTTTTCACCAGCCGCTGAAACTCCCGGAACACGTCGGCGGGAAAGAAAAGGCTGCGATCGCTCTGGTCGTCGTCGAGGTTGCCGCGGCGACCGAAGAGGTGCGTGAAGTAGCGGCCCGCCTTGAGCAGGTCGTCCAGGCCGGCGTGCCCCTCGACCCAGGGCTTTTGACCGAGCGAGCGGTTCACCTCCGACTGGAGGCCCGCGTCGATCAGCTCCTCGAAGTGTTCGTTCTGCACGGAGTGGCTTTCGGCCTTGAGCACGAAGCGGTCTTTCAGGGCGGCCAGCTCGCCGTGTTCGGGCACCTCGTTCGTCGCGGCAAAGAGCACCTTCAGACGCACCGGCTGCGGCTGGCCGTCCTGGTAGAACTTCCGCTCGTTGATGATCGTCAGCAGGATGTTGAGGATCGCCGAGTTCGACTTGAAGATCTCGTCCAGAAACGCCAGGGTCGCCGTGGGCAGCTTGCCTTGCTCGCGGCGGATATAGCGGCCGTCGCGGAGCTGGTTGATGTCGATGGGGCCGACGATTTCCGAGGGCTCGGTGAACCGCGTGAGCATGTACTCGAAATACTGGTCGTCGGGGATCCCCAGGGCTTCGCGGAACTTGAGGACCAGGTCGCTCTTGGCCGTGCCCGGCGGCCCGACCAGAAGCAGCGGCTCCTGGGCCACGGCCGCCACCATCATCAGGTCGATCAGATCCTGCTTCTCGACGAAAAACCGCCCCAGCGAGGTGCGAAACAGGTTCAACCGCTTGCGCAGGTCTTCGGCTTCGGTTTGCAGTTCCGCAAGACTCCACTCATGCGGCGGACCGCCGGTATCGGAATGGGTGTGCATTATCGTTTCTCAGTTGGTTCCAGGGCGGCCCGCACGTCGCGGTGGATGCGGCGGCGGACCAGAAACTCGTCTTCGTCGAGCCATCGGCGGCTCTCGGAGTTCACCGCGAACTGCTCGCCGACGATCGCCAGCACGAGGGCCTCGACAATCTTCAATTGGAAAAGCGAAAAATGGCTTGTGGTCGTCAGGTTGTCGTGGACCGGCGGCAGGCACGGTTCCTGCCCGCCGTCCGCGTTTGGAGGGCCCGGGGCAAAGAGGGCTTCGATCCGCGGCAGGGCGAATTCAGCCGGGGCGAAACCCAACGCCCCGAGATACGCCCGTGCCAGCTCCGTCCGCTCCGCCGGTTTCCAGGGGCCGCGCAGAAGCGACGGACGGACTTCCTCCAGCGCGCCGATCGCGTCGTGCCGCTGCCCGAAGAAGAGCCAACCGCCGGCCGCCAGCAAGAGCAGCCGGAGCGAGACGTGGCCGTGCTCGGCGGCCGGCCGGGCCGCGTGGGCCAGCGCCGACACCCGCGACAGCAGACGCCCGATCTCGTCGCGCATCCCCAGCTTGCGGAGTCCGCGGAAGCACTCCGCCAGCATTCGCTCCAGCGACTCCAGCGCCTGGTCCGGCTGCTGCCGCTCCAACAGTCCGTGGATCCGTGCCATGAACAGCTCCACGCGCTCGTGCAGGTCGAAATGGGCCGCCACGAACAGGGCCCTTTCCAGCGCCGACTCACCCGCCGCCGCCTCCACGCCGCGATTCAGAAGCGGCACGACGCGGTCGAAGAGCCCCGTGGCGAACGTTTCGCCCAGGCGCGGGGCCAATTCCAATGCCCGGGTGAGCAGCATCGCCTCGCGTCCGGTCGACTCCGACGCCGGCTCGATCCGGGCGAACAGCCGATCGATTCGCGACTGCAGCTCATCGCGATCGACCACGTCGACCAGCAGCGCCACCTCCCGCATGAAATCGTCGGCATAGCGCCGCCAGTTGCGATAGGGGTCGATTCGTTCCGAAGGTTCCAGGATGCGGGAGTTCTGCCTCAGCCGGTCGACCTTGTACCGCTCGATGCGGTCCATCGACTCCAGGCCGTCGAGCAATTCCCGGCTGAGCCGGCCGCGGCTGGGCTGGCCGCTCATCGCTTCGCGGACGCGGAACTGAAATGCCTCGCACAGCCACCAGTGCACGGTGTCGCGGTGCCCGAAGGCCGCTCGGGCTTCGTCCATCAGCGCCTGGCTGTGCGCCGTGTCGCCGATCCGGGCCATGGCGTAGGCGAACAAGAGTTTGACGTATTGACGCGTCCGCGCCGCCGGGTACGCCGGCGGCTCGTGGATCCATTCGGCCACGCGCTGGTGCAGCGCGCCGATGCGGTCGCAGAGCAATCGAAGCTGGCGAGAATCGGAAAGCCCCAGCCCGCGGAGAAAGCTGGGCAGATCGACGTCGGGCCGCAGACCGTGCTGGTAGAGACGTTCCAAGGCGCGGTCGCGGGCACGCGCCAGCGCCAGCACGTCGCCGCCGCTGAGCCGATCGATGGCCTTCCAGGCAAGCCACGCGATCCGCACCGGCAACAGGGCCTCGTGGCGCTCCAGGTACCGCGCCACCTGGCTCAGCCGCCCCGTGAGCGCC
>JABWBD010000253.1 GCA_013360685.1 Pirellulales bacterium | reverse complement strand
TCGCAGTCGGATCGGTCTTCCCGCGAGCGAGGATATGTCGGAATTCCCCTTCCAGGTGATCGTGCGGTCGAGGCTGTCGCCAAAAGTCTCATCGCTTTCGTGAAGCGTGAAACCCGGCAGCGGCTTGGCGGCAGCGTCGGTGACTTCTACGTGCATTCGTCCGGCAGCCGATGTGGCGAAATTCAGCGACAGCCGTTTGCCAGCGAATTGGAACGGTTTGGTGAGAAGCTCTCCGCCTTCCAAGGGGGAACTCGCGGCAACGAAACCGTCGATCCTGAGTGTGTAGCGGCGCATTTTCGTGGTCCGCATCCAGTATTCCTCCGGAAAGAACAACGAGAATTCCTTGGATGCGCCCGGCAGTCTGCTTTTCGTTTCAATCAGCCCATACGCTGGGTAGCAATCGCCATACACCCAGGTCCCAAACCTCTCGGGACCGGGAAGCATGAACGCCTCCTGCCAGCGGTGAAAATTGAAACCGTCGCGGCTGGACATGAATACGCAATCCGTCAGGGCAGTCCCTATGCGTTCCTCCGCCTTGGCGCGAAGCTCTCGATGGGCAAGGTCCGGCAGGGCGCGCATGCTCGGTGACCAACCGCGTTCGACATAGCGTGCGGGAAAGCCAAGGAAGAAGTGCGGAGCGCGGTCATAGCGGGCGATGCAATTGATATAGTGGGCTTCACTTGGCAACGATGGCGCTATATTCAGTAGTTCGGGTGTTGACCAAGTGACGAAATCGCCGGAGGTGGCCAGACGAATGTCACGCACGCCCCAAGCTGGCACCCGAATGGATCTATTCAGGTCGCTGGTTTTGGCCAGGCTCTCCGGTGTCATGCGGTGGAAGTCGCGTATGTAAGCCCGATACTTCCGAGTCTCCGGGTCCCAAAAGGCAACGTTCTGTGAATCGAACGTGCCTTTGGTGATGATCGGCTTTTCGCCCAGACGCTTCCAGTGAATACCGTCGGGCGACCGCCAGGCGACCAGTCCGTCCTTGGATTGCCCGATGGCCTTGTATTTGGCCTCCGGAGGGCATTGGGGATTGGCGTCTTTGAACGGAGTGAAATTGTCGTAGATCTCCGTCACGCAGATATTGTTCTTCTTGGACCCCTGAAACTCAAACAGTCCCAAGTCGGGCTTCGTCCAGTGAATGCCGTCCTCGCTCTCCGCGTAACAGATGAAATAGGGGTGAGACGGCGTCGGGTGCTTAGGGTCTTCCGGTTCGAGATTCCATCGTGACCCCATGTACCACATCCGGAACCTTCCACCATCCGGAATGATGCGAAAATATATGCAGGTATTCCCTTCCCAGGGCTGATCGCACACCAGGGCGATTTCCTGCGGTTGCGGATGCTGCAATTCCAAACGAACGTTTTTCAGCGAATCGATCAGGAAGTCGTCCACGAACAATTCCCGGCGTGAGCCAATATCAATGGGCTTCGACGAAGGGGATTCCGTCGCTGGCGAGCGGAGTGCTTGTCCCAAAGCCGCCGACAGACAGACGACGAAAAGGCCACATCGAAGGCCGCAAACTCGGTGCCGAATCATGAAAACCTCATCTTGTTCGTGGAATCATCCGTTCCCGATGGGGAAGTGATAGTGATAGGAAATTCGATTTCCCACGGGTGCTGAGTTTAGACCCCTAGAATTGGGTAATCAAGGGGGTGCAGGAAGGAGAAGGCGACCGCGGCCGCCTTCTCCCTCCTGCACCCCCGGCACGCTCGCAATCGCCCCAGGAGGCTCGTTGGCCTTTCGGCGGAATGTGCTGCGTGAACTCGGGTGAGGAAGTCCAACGGCGAGAGGATCTGAAGCGACCTGCATGTTCGTGGCGACCAACTGGAGGTTCATCTGGAGCAACTCAGCGCGCCGAGATACACGCAGGCACTTCAATGGCCGTGCGAGCAAGTCAGTGACGTGGCGCGGATTCTACCCGAAACTTCTCTCCGTCTCCGCTTTTTTGTTAAGCCTCGCCTTGCCGGGGGGTAAGACATCCAATAGGCCCAAATGGTATGTCAGGATCTCTGGAGCCGTAGTGGGCTAGCTGCTCGCCAAGGCCGTCCGGAGCGAGTCGGCCGGCTGGTCGCGAAGCGATGCTGGCATTGCTCCCGATCAAACCACCAGACCGCGGGAATTGACTTTCCGTAGCAGCGTGGGTAGGTTGGCGGCTATTCTTGGATTTGGCGAATGGTGCAAGGCGCAAAACGTGAGCGGGGTTGTCGGCCCCAGCACGTCTTCCCCGATCTGCAGACTTCTAACCGGACGGTTCTGCAGCCCGCGCGGTGAGTCGAAACGGAACGACATTGTCGTTCTCGGGGCGCGGTCTCTGGAAACGCCGCGCCCGAGGAAGGTTGAAAGATGTACTGTGCGTCGGGTTCTCCTGCCGACGTGCGCGGTTTGTATCCGGACATCCGGACTCGCCCATCCGTGTTCCCGCAGCGAAAGCGAACGGCACGTACCCAGCCTCTTCTCGCAAGGAATTGAGCCATGAAACAACAATCCCGGAGATCCTTCAGGCGTGGGCGTAGCGTCGGGCGTCTCTTCGGACCAATGTTCGCACGGCGCGAGTCCGCCGCGCGAGGCCCCTTAAGTGTGGAATGCCTGGAAGACCGGTGCCTTCTCGCCGGCGGTCTGTTGTTTCAGGCGACAGGACCAAGCGCTTTGACGTTGCGATTGTCAGGCGGCGACATCCAACTCGTTGACACGACCACACCGTCCACGGTGCTTGCCTTCAAGGCGCTGGGTGAAATCACGGAGGGTGTTCGGATTGAAGGGATCACATACAACGTTGACCTGACCGTTGACGGGAGCGTGCCGCAGGTCGCCGGCGGGATCGTGTTCGCGGGAGGAACGGGAACGAACACACTGACCGGCTCCGACGCCGATACCCACTGGATCATCGACGGACCGAACAGCGGCGTGTTCGGTGACGTAACGTTCACCGAAGTCGAGTCACTGGTCGGAGGTGCCGGCGAGGATCTACTGGTAGGACCCGATGTCGCGTCCACATGGCGGGTCACCGGTCTCAACGCCGGCCAACTGAACGGTCTGGGCTTCGCCGGAATCGAGAACATCACCGGCGGCAGTGCCGCGGACGAGTTCAACATCGAGGACGGCAGTTCGCTGGGTGGCACGCTTGACGGCGGCGGCGGCAGGAACACCCTCAACTACTCGAATTGCACCACCCCGGTCACCGTGGATCTCTCCGATGGCTCAGCGATGGGCACGGCGGGCGTGGAAAACATCGACAACGTGATCGGCGGCTCCGCAAACGACACACTGACCGGCAACGCGAATGCCAACCGACTGGCCGGCGGAGCGGGGAACGATATCCTGGCGGGCGGCGCCGGAAACGACACCTACGTGCTTGCCTCGGGTAACGGGACGGAGACGATCAGCGAGGCCGCAGGCGGGGGCAGCGACACCCTCGACTATTCCCGCTTCACGACCGCAGTGACCGTCAACCTGGCCATCGGGACTGCGACCGGGACTGCCGGCGTCTCGAACATCGAAAACGTGATTGGCGGCGCGGCGAGCGACACGCTGACCGGAGACGCCGGCGTCAACCGCTTGGCCGGCGGGCCGGGGAACGACACCCTGACGGGCGGCGCCGGGGACGACACCTACGTCCTCACCGCCGGCGCAACGGTAACAATCAGCGAGGCCGCAGGCGGGGGCAGCGACACTCTCGAGTACTCCAGTTACACGACCGCGGACCCTGTGACCGTGAACCTGGCCGTGCGGACCGCGACCGGGGTCGTCTCCCTCGTTGCCAATATCGAGAACGTCATCGGCGGCGCCGGGGACGATACGCTGACCGGCGACGCCAGCGTCAACCGCTTGGCCGGCGGCCCGGGGAACGACACCCTGACAGGCGGCGCGGGCGACGATACGTTTGTGCTCGATCCCTCTGGAACCGACACGATCACCGAGAACTCAGGGAGCGACACGCTCGACTACTCAGCTTTCACGGAGGCCGTGACGGTGGATCTGAGCACGGAGACGGGGCCGGGCACGGCCCCGGCCAGCAACATCGCCCAGATCGAGAATGTGATCGGCGGGGCCGGCGACGACATGCTGATAGGCGACACACAGGTTAATCGATTCACCGGCGGGCCGGGGGACGACACGCTGGTTGGGGGCGAGGGTAACGATATCTACGTCCTGACAATCGGCGGGGGCACTGATACCATCACCGAGGCCGGGGGCGGAGGCCAAGACACGATCCTCGGGCGCGATGAGGACACGGATTGGATCATCCATGGAGCCAACAGCGGTACGATCACGGGCGGGACAACCTTTACCGCCATCGAATCCCTTGTCGGTGGCAGCGGGGACGACAACTTCGCCTTCGCCAGCGGCGGATCGATCTGGGGTAGTGTCGAGGGCGGCGGAGAGAGACTGAGTGACACGATCATCGGCCCGGATGTGGACAGCAACTGGTCGATCACGGGAGACAATTCGGGAACTCTCCAGACTCACGGCTCCTTCACGGGGATTGAGAACCTCCAGGGTGGCTACGCCGCCGACACCTTCTATCTCCTGGGTGGTAGCATTTCCGGCGAGATCAACGGCGGGTCAGACAACGCAGGGGCGCCGGACGAGAACGGGGAACAGACGATCATCCGAGCGGTGGATCTGCTGGATTATTCCAGCCGCTACAGCCCAGTCAGCGTCGACTTGGCCGATGCAACAGCCACCGACGTCGGGAGCTTCGCGGCCATCGACAAGATCCTGGGCAGCAGCGCATTCACCGGCGATACGCTTTTCGGCCCCGATGCCGCGGTGGTCCTGTGGACGATCGACGGCGCGAACGCGGGCGAGGTGGCGGGCATCAGGTTCGAGAGCTTCGAGAACCTCACGGGCGTGAGCGACGGTACGAGTGACGCGTTCACGTTCGCTCAGAACGGCAGCCTCAGCGGCACACTCAACGGTGGGACGGCCACCCTGGACGCCATCCGGGTGTTCAACCCGGCAACGAGCAAGTACACCGTCTTTGACCCGGGGTCAGGCACGGACAGGAGCGGCACGGTTGATCTGAACGGCAAGATCATCACCTACGTCGGAATCGACCACGGTGAACTCTTCGAGCAGAAGTACGTCGGGTCAGACCTCTTTGAGGTCAAGGTACGGGGAACCGCCTATGCCGACACGATCATCGTCGAGGATGACGCCACGGCCGGTGATGGGAGGATGCAGATCCGGTTCGTGGGGCTTGAGGTGTTCGACGGGACAACGACGATCACCGACCCCACGTTCACCTTGACAGTTCCAGCCGACCTCCTGCTGGTTGAGGGCAAACACGGCGCCGACTCCATCGAGGTGAAGTCCCTCGACAGCCTGTTTTCCGCTGAACTGAAGGTGTACGGCATCGAAGAGGGCGCTCCGGAGTACATGCCCGGCTGGGCCAAGGATGAGGTGCGTTTCAGCGGCAACATCTACACCCACGGCGGGATGCTCCAAACGTTCGCGGACCGGATCTACGTCGACGCAGGTGTCGAGATTTCGACGCTCAAGAACCCGCTGGATCCGACCGGCGAGGGCGGCGACATCGACTTCCGCGCCCGTCGTGTGAACACGACCGATTTTGTGAATGCCTCGGCGGTCATGGTCTCGCTGCGAGACGTCGTGGTCGACGTCGGCGCCGGCGCCAAACTTCAGGCCGGCGCCGTGTATATCTTCTGCCAGGCCGAGGACCGCGACCTGACCACGCTGCTGGGGACCAGTCAGGAGGTCAACAACTTCATCATCAAGCCTCTGCTGGAGAAGGTCTCCGATCTGGCGATGATGCCGGTCAAGGTCCTCTACAAGCAGTCCCAGGCCACGATCACCATCCACGAGGGCGCGCAACTGATGGCCAGCGGACCCGTGGGGCTGTACGCGACCGCGGCCGCGGACGCTTCGGGTACGGCCAAGAGCAAGCTGTTCAGCGTGGCGTACGGCCAGGCGAAATCGACCTCCACTATCGACATCCAGGCCGGAGCTCTGCTTAAGTCCACTGACGGCAGCGTCGTGGTGACCAGCGACGCGAAGTCCACCGCAGGCGTCAAGACGGAAACCGCCCAGAAGGCGGGTGACAGCGGGATCGCCGGTTCGCTGGCCGTCGGCTACAGCATCGCCAATTCCACCATCACGCTGGCGGGCCCCAGGCTCGACGCGGACGGCAACGTCGTGGTTGGGGCGGCCACCGTCGACGCGGCGAGGACCGCCAACCTGCGGGCCAACGGTGAGAACAAGACCGAGACCGAGTCGAAGGGCTCGACCTTCGCCTACGGCGCCGTCGGATTCGGCTTCAGCATCTCCATTTCCAAGTCCAACATTCACACGCAACTGGACGGCACCGTCATCGCCCGCGCGCAGGACGGCTACGCGGTGAAGCTGGAGATCGACCCCCTGGAGACCGACCCGAACAAGCCGGGCTACATCGACTACGCAAAGAACATGATCAACGTGGGCCCCACGGCCCTGGTTTCGGAGGACACGGTCCACTACTCCAGTCGGCGCGGCATGAAGATCGGCGGCCTGATCGACGACACCGACTACATCGTCATCTCCGTTGAAGACGACCCCAATACGACGGATGTCAACGAATCGAACTACATCAAGCTGGCACTCACCGAGCAGAACGCGATCGACGGCCAGGCGGTCGATCTCCTGACGGTAGGCGAGTACGATCCATACGGAATCCCAATTCCGCCGGTGACGATGAACACCAAGGCGTTCGACGGCAGTCAGGTGGACAACAAGCACTCCCGGATCACCCTCGACAACAAGGCGTTTCATAAGAACGACAACTCGATCGACTTCTCGCTCCTGGGCCAGACCTTTGAGCTGGGGCAAGCGGTGGTCTACCATCAGGGCACGGACGCCCAAGGAAATCCCGTGTCGATCGACGGCCTGGTCGATGGTCAGACGTACTACATCATCACCGGTGTCAACGAGTTCAACCTCCAGGGCGACAGCAAGTTCGTCGAGCAACAGGTTGTCCAGCTCGCCGAGACCGAGAACGAAGCACGCGCCGGCGTCCATATCGCCTTCTCGCTCGGCCCCGAGAACGCGGGTGCCACGGGCTTCCGTCTGGAGGCCAAGCACGTGCTCGACTCAGGTTGGGCGACGGGTATCGGGATCCTGTCCGGCTTGAAGGCGGAGGACAAGGCCTCGGCCGAGGCAGGCGTCGAGGATGATGATGACGACGAGGACGACGACACGAAGAATGGGGAGTTCAGCGTGGCGCCCGAAGAGGGGTACTTCAACGCCATCGTCGGCAAGCTGGCCGAGCCCGTCACCAAGGCGGTCGCATCGGGCGTCCAGGCCCTGCCGGTGAAAGTCGCGGGCTCCCTTGCATTCTCGTACGGCGACCACCACGTCTCCACCGACGTGGGCGGCGCCGCGGTGCTCAAGAGCAACGAAGACCTGGAGGTCCGGGCTACGATCGATCACCAGGTCCAGCTCAGCTCCGAGAGCAGCATCGAGCCGGCGGAGAAGAAAGAGGGCAGCGACGACAACTCGGGCGGTTCCGGCGGGATCGGCATCAGCATCGCGGCCGACGTCGGGATCTTCAAGGCCGACGCCCAGACGACTGTGCACAGCGGTGCACAACTCGATGCGCTGCGCGCCACGCGGCTGACGAGCCTCGTGAAGCATCCCTACCTCAAATCGCCCGATGAGATCTTCCCGTCGACCCTCGGCGAGTTTCTGAGCGCGGTCCAGCGCGAGGGACCCGAGGCGGTCAAGAAGTACCTGAAGGAGACGCTTGATCTGAAAGGCAAAATGAACAGTTTCGCAGGCGCCTCGGCGGAGTCGGACAAGGTCTCGCTCGCCGGCATGGTCAACGTGCTCACCTTCACCGACATCGCCAAGACGCTGGTCGAAACGGGCGTGCTGATCAACCAGGACCAGGATTGGCGCGAGTATTCCGACCAGGATGGCGACGGCCTGTTTAACTCGCACGAGAACAACCTCGACCCGGCCAAGGGCGATAGCGACCACTCCGCCAATGAGCAGGTCGTGTCGGTTGAAGCCTCCAACTACATGCAGATGGTCAACATGGCGGGGTACTTCGACCTCGAATTCACCCCTGAGGATCTGAAGAAGAAGGAGAACCCCGTCTCGATCGATGCCGCGGCCTCCAGTGGCGGCAAGGGGGGCGTGGGCGGCGCGCTGTTCGTCATGCTGATCGACACCACCACCCACTCGACCGTCGAGGACGGGGCCAGGATCTACAGCGGCATGGACGGCGGCTTCAACATGAAGGCCGACGAGGCCATCTTCAACATCAGTCTCGGCCAGTCGGGCGCCAGCGCCGAAACGGTCTCGGTCGGCGGAACGGTCATGTACACCGAGGAGGTCTCCGACACCGTCACCCGACTCGGGGCGGGCGCCATCGTGACCGGCCGCGACGCGAATCTCTACGCGGCCAACCTGGGGACGAACGTCATGTGGGCCGGGGGCGTGGCGAAGGGCCATGGCCTTGGCGCCGGCATCTCAGTGGCGGTGAACCACTTCGATCGGCGCACCCTTGCGCTGATCGGTGACGAGACGAACCAGACGCCGGGCAGCATCGATATCGTGCCGGGGATCAACGTCGCCGAGGACGTGACGGTCCGCGCCGTCTCGGGCGGCGACCTGTGGAGCTTCACGGTGGCGGGCGCTGTGGTCAGCAAGAAGAAGGACGAGCCCAAGCCCAACGCCCCGGGCAATCCAAGCACCGAAGGCAGCGGCGGCGGTGATGACACCGACGCCGACCCGCTGGATGGAGAATCCCTCCCGCGTCTCTTCGGTGACGAGCTTTATCCCTCGGGCGACGGTGACAGCTCTCCGCCCCAAGAAGAAGATAAATCCAAGAAGCAGAAGACCGGCGTCGGCATCGCGGCCGCAGCCAGCGTGAACCTGATCAAGCAGACCACGCAGGCCTCGGTGATCGATGCCGGGCACGTGGAGGCCGGATCGCTTTCCGTGGTGGCCGAGAACATCAACGACGTGGTGGCCGCGACCGGCGGGCTGGCGCTCACCAAGCAGTCGGGCGGCGGCACCGCGGTCTCACTGGCCGGGGCCTTCAGCTACAACGGCATCAACGCCACGACGACGGCCTTGACTGAGGACACCACGTTCGCGGTTGACGGCAACGGGATCGCCTGGCCCACCACCGGAGACATGAGCGAGAGGAATCCGAACGTGCGGATCTCCTCAATTGCTGACGCCAGGATCATCGCGGCGGCGGCCGGCGGCGCCGGCGCCGTCGCAGCGGGCCAGGACAGCAGCGGAGGCGGTTCCGACAGCGGCTCGACCGCGGTCGCGGTCGCAGGCTCGGTTTCCGTCAACACGATCCAGTCCGACACCACATCCACCGCCAGGAACGTCGATTTCGAGATCACCAGCGGCACGTCGCCGGCGGACAACTCGAACGGAAACGTCGACATCACCGCGGTTGACGAATCGCAGACATTCGCGATCGCAGGCGGGCTCTCCCTCTCGGTCGCTTCCGGCCAACAGGGCAGTTCGACAGCGGTCTCGGCGGGCATCGCGGTTTCGGTCAACAAGATCAAGAGCACCACGACGGCTACGCTCGAAAATGCCGACGTCGACTGGGTGGCGCCGGACGTGGACTTTCCCTCCACGCTGTCCAGGGGCGATCTCATGGTCCAGGCTACATCGAAGGAGACGATCGACGCGTACACGCTCGCGGGCGCGGTCAGTGTTGCCAAAGGCACCTCGGGCAGCGGCGTCGCGGCAGGCGGGGCGGCTTCCGGTTCGGTCAACCTCATCGACTTCGCCACAGAAGCGGTCATCGAGGACAGCACGGTCACTCTCGGACCGGGCAGCGCCACGATCGAGGCTGAGGACGATTCCACCATCCGCAGCGGAGCCGGAGGCATCTCTGTTTCGGTCGGATTGTCGAGTTCCGGCAACGGTGGAGCGGGCGCGTTCGGCGCCGCCTTCTCGGTCAATCAGATTGGCGGAGGCGAGGATGGCAGCCGGGTCCTGGCCAAGGTCGACAACTCGGAGATCACGGCCGGCGACGACATCACGATCGAGGCGGCCAGCGAGTCCGACATCTTCTCTCTGGCCATCGGGGCCGCCGGCAGCGTGAGCGGCTCCGGCTCGGGCAACGCCATCTCCGGCAGCGGCGCCGGCTCGGCCGCGATCAACTGGATCCGGGTCGACACGGAGGCCCTGGCAAGCAACGGCAGCCATCTGGAGACCGCTGACAGGAGCGGATCGTCGATCACGCTCATCGCCGACGACGAGTCCAGCATCGAGGCGATCGCAGGCGCGGCGGCTCTGTCGATCTCCGTGGGCCAGAGCACCGCGGTGGCGGCCGGCCTCGGCCTTTCGCTCACCATCAACGACATCCAGAACACCATCCGGGCTGCGGCCGAGGATTCGGACATCACCGCAGATGGCGCAGCGACAGTCTCGGCAGACAGCAGCGCAGGGATCGATTCGCTGGCATTCGGCATTTCGGTCGGCGTGGCCGTCAGCGGCAGTGCGTCGGCGATTGCCGCCAACGCCACCGGCGCGCTCAGCTTCAACACCATCGACAACACGATCGAGGCGACGATCGCCGATACCGCAGCGGCAGGCACGTCGAGCGTCTCGGCCGGAGGCGCGGTAACCGTCACCGCGGTCGATGATTCGAGCATTCAGGCGGCGGCCACGGCCGCGTCCGCAAGCATCTCCGGCACGACGAGCGCGGTGAGCGTCTCGGTGGCCATCGGCCTGGCGATGGCGCACAACCGGATCGACAAGGACATTACGGCCAGCATCGAAGGCGTTTCCAGCGTGCTGACCGGTGGCGGCGACGTGATCGTCTCAGCCACGGATGCCTCCGATATTGACGCGGCCACCATCGCCGCCGGAGTGTCGGTGGCCGTCGGGGCCGGAACCAGCGTCGGCATCGCGGGCGGTGCGGCGGAGTCGACCAACGTCATCCTCTCGCGCACCAATGCGTTCATTGAGAACAGCGCCATCGGCAATGATCTACATAAGGTCGGCAAGATCGACATCGACGCGACCAGCAGTGGCGACATCGACGCCGTGATCGGCGCCGTGGCGGCCGGCGTGGCCGTTGGTCAGACCGGCGTTGGCGGCGCGGTGGGCATCGCGGTCGCGCGCAACTTCATCGGCTGGGATCCGAGGGGCATCGACGTTGAGCCTCAGTATCAATCAATGGCCGGGCCAGCGCCCACCGTGGTCGATGCCCTGACTCCGGGAATGACGGTCCAGGTGTCCGGCGGCGCGCTGGCCCGCGATATCTACGAGTACATCGGCCCGGCGCTGACCGACAGCGATCCGAACACAGCCGGCAACCAGAAGTTCGACCTGAGCGCGCAGCAGTATCGGGACGCCACCCTCTGGAAGCCGGCGACACTGGATGAGAACGCCGCGCAGGTGCAGGCGTACATGCATGACAGCAGCGCCGACGCTTCGGGTAATCTGACGATCGGCGCCAACACCACCGAGACGATTGACGCTGTCGTGATTGCCGCGGCGATTGGGATCGGCGCCGGGAGCAGCGCGGGAATCGGCGTCAGCATCTCGGGCTCCTACGCGGAGAACCGGATCAAGACCGAAGTCAAGGCGTACGTTGACGGCGACGGCGCGGATACTCTAGCGGACGGCATTGACGCCGCGGCCGCGGCTCTTCAAGCCAAGGACAGCTCCAGCATCAACGCAGTCGCCGGGGCGGCCTCGCTGGCTGTGGGCTTTGGTCTGACGGCCGGCGTGGCGGTTTCGGCCGGCATGTCGCTCGGCTTCAATCAGGTCGATAACGACGTCGCGGCTTTCATTCGCAACGCCGACGAGGGCGTGACGACGACCAGTGGCGATGTCTTCATCTCGGCGCTGACGTCGAGCCAGAGCATGTTTGACATCACTGTCGGCGGCAAGATCACTGCGGACCTGCTTAACGACGCCGCCACGGCCGACGTGGACAACCCGGATGACCCGGCGCTTGAGAATGATGACATCACTCTCCGCAGCGACGATACTCTCACCGGCAACGAGGCCGTGAAGGATGCCGACGCCGACCGCGAGGTCCTGGAAGCCCTGCGCGCAGCGTTTGCCGCCAACAGCGAACCGCTTGCGATGTACGACACCGTTGCGCCCGCGGCGCAGTTCAGCACCACGGACGCGTCCCAGGACGTTCGCGAAGGGAGCACGGTCCGGCTGGAGAAGGATTACATGGCCGGCGTGGAGGACGCGGAATACAACGGCAGCAAGGGCCTCGAAGGCCGCGTCTACCGCTACATCGTGATGGCGGACGAGAAGACGGATAAGGAGAACTTCGTCGACCTGAGCAAGGAGAACTTTACCGATACGACCAGATGGCAAC
>JABWBD010000252.1 GCA_013360685.1 Pirellulales bacterium | reverse complement strand
CGGGCCTCGACCGCCTTCGGCGGAACAAGGGGCGTAAACGCCCCTGCGATTCCGCTCTCCAATCGAATGCCAAGTTGTGGGTAATGACAAGCTCGGCAAACGGGACCTACTTCGGTAACCCACCGATGCTCAAATCGGAACCACGCCCGAAATTGCCCTTGCCGGGGCATCAGGAATCTGATAACCGTGGATTCCTGCCATCAGCGGCTGCCCGCTCCCTCGCCCTCGCCGGCAACGCTGCGAAGCATTTTGGCAGCCGAATTCGTGAGAATTCGGGTGTTTTGCGGGGACTCCGAAGTCTCACGACTTCGCCTGCGATCGTTCTTCCGGCGCATTCCACGCAGAAAAATGCTTCACAGCGTTGCCTCGCGGGTGGGAGCGAAAGCCGTATATCGCGAATCCCTCCGGTAACCGGCGCAATGCATGCGGAGCCCACTGCCGAGCTAGTCGGCCTGCTCGAACGCCTCGGCCTGGCCAGCGCCGATCGGGTCCGATCCGTGCGCAGCCGAGTTGCCGGGCTCGCCCGTGATCTTCCCCTGTTCGAGTCGGTCTGGGTCGACGCGCTGCTGCAATGTCGCGTTCTCACACCGTATCAGGCGGCAGAGATCAACGCCGGTCGCGGCGAGGCACTGGCCATCGGACCTTATGTGATCGGCCGGCGGATCGGCTCGGCGGGCTACGCGGACTGGTTTCTGGCCCGCCACCGCGATTCGGGCGCGCGGGTTCGCCTTGCCTTGGCCTCGGCGTGCGCGGAGCGGTTTTCGGAACGGCTCCAGGCGCTGGGCGAGCTGGCCCGGATGGCCGGCGTCGCCGAGATAGGGTCGCTCGCTCCCGTCACCGACGCGGGCGGCGACCAGGGAAGGCTTTGGGCGGCATGCCGGTACGAACCCGGCCCGACCGCTGCGGAGTGGCTGGTCCGCAACGGCCGGTTCCCGGCGGAGGCAGTCCTCGATATCGCGAGGCAGATCGCGATTGCGCTGAGGGCCCTCGAGTCGCTCGGCATGGTTCACGGTGATCTCGCAGCCGCGAACGCGGTCCTTGCCGACCGTGGCGACGTGGTTCTTTCGCAGCCCGGATTAAGGCAGATCCTCCGGCCCGAGGAAGGCCCTTCCCGAGCGGACCTGCAGCCGGAGGCATACGATTACTTGGCGCCGGAGCGGGTCGCGAACGGCTCACCGCCGAACACGGCAAGCGAGATCTTCGCGTGCGGCTGTCTCTGGTGGCATTTGCTCACAGGCCGGCCGCCGTTTGCGGGAGGCGACGCTTTGACGAAACTCCGGATGGCCCAGGAGGCGAAAATCTCAGACGTCCGCCTCCTCGCTCCCGATGCGCCGCGCGTCCTGGCCGACGCCATCGCGGCAGCCGTCCAGCGCGATCCGCGGTCGCGTCCCCAATCCATGCGCCAACTGGCGGAGATGCTCGGTCCTCCCTCCAGACACGGACGCGAGGTTCTCCGACGCTGCCTGGCAGGTCTGTCTGGCGACGCCGCCGCATGGGCCATGCCGGCAAGGGCTGTAAGGCGATGGCAGGAGAGCGCCGTGTGGCTTTCCGTGACGGGAGGTTGCCTCGTGGCCGCCGTGGCCTTGGGGTGGTCTCTATGGCAGGCCGCTGCCGCGAACCAGCCGCAGCTTCGTTCCGTGAACGACGCCCGTGAGGCCGCCTTACCGTCTCATGCTCCGGCGGCGACGGCCATCGAAACCCCGGTCGAAACCGTTGTGGCGGGCGTCGGACCTGCTGGGGCCGGTCCTCTGGCACTCCCCGGCCAGGAACGCCCGGTGGCCGACCGGACGGTCAAACCCGCTCCGGACGAGGCAGGGCGGCGCAAGAACGAACTGGTGCTCCCCTGCGACAGCCCGGTGGCTTTGGAGGCCGAGCACATCCAGCCGGGTCACACGGTCCGGGGTGAGGCAGGCAAGAGGCCGATGGTGGTCGTGGCGGGGGCCGCGCTGACGCTGCTGCAGGAGAACGTCCGTTTTGAGAACGTGGATTTCGTCTGGAAGGCCGATCCACAGTCCGCGCCGACTCGGCCGGCCATCATCGAAGTGCGGGCTTCTCGCGTGGCTTTCCAGGGGTGTTCGTTCCAGTCGGCCCAGCCTGGCCGACCGCTGCCGGCGGCGATTGCCTGGAAGTGGCCTATCGACCCCGGAGAGGCAGAACGGTCGTTGCCCTCCGCCGAGATTCGGATCGGCGACTGCGTGTTTCGCCACGTGATGACGGGCGTGGCCTGCGAGGCCCGCGGCGCCCTCGCGTTTCGCTTCGACAACTCGATCTATCTGGGTCGAGGCCCGCTGCTGGAACTCGGGCACTATCCTCGGGTCGATGAACCGGTCGTCGTGCGGTTGGACCGCGTCACCTTGAGGGAGTCCGGGCCGCTGGTGCACTGCCCGTGGAGGCCCGGCGAGCAGCCCGGAGTGGTCTCGATTGCCGCGGAGGGGTGCGTGTTTGCACCGGCCGATCGGACTGCACTGGTGAGGATCGCGTCGTCACGGGTTCCCGAGGAGTTGCTGGGAAGGATCCGCTGGTCCGGGCAAGGCTCCTTGCTCTCGCCCGACGCGGCGGTGATCCACTGGCAGGATCGCGAGGGCCGGGTCCATCCGGTGGATGATGCGGCGATGTCGATCGACGGGCTAGTGCGCAGCGAGGTGGAGTTCGCCGGACCTTTTGGACCGTCCCCGGCTTCGAGCCGCGTTACCGGCTGGCAAGGCCCGCTGCAGTCGTCCGCGGCTCCGGGCGCGGTCCCGGAGCGTCTGCCCGAACCTCGCGGCTGAGTGCGTTGTCGGTTCCTTCGTGGGTTGGAACGTCCATAATCCTCGCGCGATTTGACAAATCCTGCCGGCAAGGTAGGTTTTCTAACGGGACGGCTCGTTTGGCCGCAACCTTCTCTTGTCTTGCTCAACTGGCGATTCAGCTATGCGGATTCTAACATGCGTGCACTCTGGAAAGTTATTCGCGACGAAGAGGCCGCCACCGCGGTCGAATACGCCGTCATGCTGGCGATGATCCTGCTGTGCATCATCAGCGCCATCGGCATGGTCGGCGGTGAGACCTTTGCGTTGTGGGGCACCATCAACGGTGATCTCGAAGCCCACGGGTTCTGACCTCCAGCAGGCCCGGCAACCGCCGGGCCTTTCTTTTTGCGCGCAGTGCGGCGAGCGGGACGTCAACGTCCGTTGTTATGGGCACATCTGTTCGCACGTTCGACGGGGTACACTCCTGCCCCCTGCCCCCTGACTCCTGCCCCCTGAACCGCGTCAGGATACGGCT
Organism: Pirellulales bacterium; assembly: GCA_013360685.1. Classification (GTDB taxonomy): domain Bacteria; phylum Planctomycetota; class Planctomycetia; order Pirellulales; family Thermoguttaceae; genus JABWBD01. Next base: position 9,112 of record JABWBD010000252.1, on the reverse strand, counting down.
CCCCGTTCCTGGTGATCCAGATAGAACCGGAGATTGGCCAGCACCTCCTCGCGCCGATCTCGCCACGGCAGGTACAAGCCCCGGAGCGCGTCGATCGGAGAGCTATCCCTGAAAGGGAGCAGGAGCACTCCATCGGAAAACACGCGATAGCTTTGGACCTCGGGCCAAGGAATCTGGCGGCCGCGGCCCAGTGCCCGCAGATGCACTCCGTCCACATTCAGCTCGAATGCCGCGGGCGGGAAGAACCGCCAACACGCAATCGCCAGTGCCCCCACGGCCAGCATCGCCATGGATCTGGCCCCGGTTTGATGCTCGACAGCCAAGAAGACTGCCCCCAGCGCAATCAGAAGCAACAATCCCCTCGCCGGATGCTCGCCCAGCGGCCAACTTCGCCAGCGGACCGGCGGAGGGGCCTCCTGGAGCGTGCGAGGACCGCGTTGTTCGGGCATCGTGCTGGTGCTCATGGGGGTTCATCCACTCATCGAGAATCGACGCGTCTCATTGTAATCCGCGCCGCCAGCCCAAGATAGCAGGCACGCGTCGGCCGGTGTGCCGGTTTTTCGCGTCGCGGCCGCGAAATCTGACCTATAGTTTTTATTGCCGGATGCAAGATGTCCGCCGCACGGCATTTCCGTCGATCGCCTCAGCCTCTTCCGATCGCCCGATCCGTAACGAAGCACTCCGAGCCCCGACATGCGCCTGCAACCTCGCCCGGATACCTGTTCGAGTCGAAACGGAAAACCATCCCCGCCTGCCCGGCAGACGTCCCGCGGCAATCCGGCCCTTCGCCGCGTCGGCTCCGCGCCAGGTCGTTTCTGGTCCTGCCGGATTGAAGCCCTGGAAGGCCGGCTCCTCTTCTCGGCCGCTCCTTTGAGCAACATCGGTTGGAATGGGGATATGTCGGCGTACTACCAGGACGGCACGACCCCTTTGGGCGATGCCCAGCCCCAGGGCCAGTCGTATCTGCTGCACGATCAGTGGGAAGGCGACTGGTACGACGCCGAGAAGGTCCCTCCGGACAGTTGGTATCCGCCCGGCACCGGTGACGATTTCCTCTGCTGGGCCGCCGCATGTTCCAACGTCCTTGCCTGGACCGGATGGGGCTGGGTCGGCGGCATGAACACCGTCGACACGGTCTTCAAGTACTACCAGGACCACTTCACCGATGACGGCTCGTGGATGAGTTATGGATGGGAGTGGTGGTTCAACGGCCGGTTCCCGCCGAACGGCCTCGGCGGGGCGATCAACGACGTTCCGGGCGGGGCTTTCTATTCGGACCTGGACTTCAACGACTACTACCACGAGGTCGGCGGCGAGGGCCAATACGCGGAGTGCATGTCGGCCATCGACCAGTTTCTCCACAACGGATACGGCACCACGATCGGGATCTTCGGGCCCGGCGGACACGCCATCACGGTCTGGGGAATCAACAGCAATCCGAACAACCCCAGCGAATACTACGGCATCTGGGTCACGGATTCGGACGACGCCAAGCACCTCCAATACGCGCCCGATCAGTTGCGCTACTACGAGGTGCGAAACGTCTCGGGGAAATGGTATCTCCAAGACTACGGCGGAAGCGACGCCTGGTACATCGACACAGTGGCGGCGCTGGAACACAAAGACGCCCCGACCGACCCCACCGATCCGCCGGCGCCGGGCGGCGGAGGGCTCCGAGGCAGCGTGTTCCAGGACGCCGACCGCGACGGGGCCTTCGATGCCGGCGAAAGCGGGCTTGCCGGCCAGACGGTCTTCATCGACGCCAACAATAACGGCCGGCGCGACACCCAGTTCACGGTAAACGCCTCCAGTTCCCAGGCGGTGGCGATCCTCGACCACCAGACGGCTTCCTCCTCGATCACGATCACCGGCACTCCGGCAGCGATCGACGACTTGAACGTGACGCTCAACATCACGCACACGTGGGTCCAGGACCTTGTGATCACGCTGGTCAGCCCGACCGGCACGCGCGTCTGTCTCCTCGCCAATCCCGGGGCCGGAGGCGACGCCAATCTGACGAACACGACGCTGGACGACGAGGCCGGTGCGGTGATCGGGGATGCATCGGCGCCCTTCACCGGCAGTTTCCGCCCCGCCGAACTTCTTTCCCGTTTCGACGGCGAGAATCTTGACGGCACATGGACTTTGGAAGTCGAGGACCAGTATCTCTACGACCAAGGCTTCATTCATAGCTGGTCGCTGAACATCAGCGCGGCGGAGATGTCCGCCGTGACGGATTCGGCCGGCCATTACTCTTTCTCCGGCCTTGCCGCCGGAGACTACCTCGTCGCCCACACCGCGCAGGACGGCTGGTCGCTCACCGGTCCGGCAGACGGACAGCAGATGGTTTCAGTCCAGGTGGGCAGCATCGCGTCGGATGTGGACTTCGGACTGGCGCAGTGGCCGGCGATACCGCAGGCCGCCGATCTCGGCCGGCTGATCGACCTGTCGTTGAACGACCTCAATACCGCCGGGGGCGACGCCTGGTACCGGTTCCGATCGTTCCGAGAGGGCTTCGTGACGGTCCAGCGTGCCGGCGCGCAACCCGGAGCGATCGTGGTGTTCACGCTCTACGACGCCAATCTCCGCGAACTCGTGCAATCGGTGGGCGAGGCCCAGCGGCTCGACTATGCTGCCACGCCCGGTGAGACGTTCTATCTTCGAGTGAGCGGATCGGCGACCGACGTCGATCTGCGCCTTGCCAACCTGGTGGCCCGAGAGGGAAGCCTGGTCGCGGTCTACGGCACCGCCCGAAACGACCGTTTCGAGTTCGCTGCCGCCGCCTGGCACCAGATCGAGATCAACGGTCTTCGTTACTCGTTCGATTCGGAGACGGTCGATTCGATCGTTTTCTACGGCGGCGCCGGCGCCGACGATAGCGCGGTCCTCGTCGGCTCCGCCGGCCCCGACGTGGCGCGGCTCCAGCCCGGCCGAGGGGCCCTTACCGGTGCGGACTACCGCGTCGAGGTCCGCGCCACGGAAGACCTCATCGTGTTGGGCGGCGGCGGAACGGATGTCGCTTACCTCGCCGGTTCGGCGGCCGACGACACGTTCCGCGCGACCCCGGACTATGCCGAACTGTACGCGGCCGGCTACTATCTGCGGGCCGAAGGTTTTGCTTCGGTGGCAGCCAACGGCGGTCTGGGGGCCAACACCGCCTGGCTCTACGACTCGCCCGGCGATGATACGTTTCTGGCGACCCCGGCCTGGGCAAAGCTCTTCGGCGCTGGGTTCTCTAACCGGGCGAACCAGTTCGGAACGGTCCGGGCCTACAGCAACGCCGGCGGGCGCGATCTGGCCCACCTCTACGATTCGGCGGGCGACGACTCGCTCCTGGCCAACGCGCTCTACGCCCGGCTCAGCGGCGACGGTTTCTGGAATATGGCCGTCTCCTTCGACGTCACCCAGAGCTGGGCTACCGCGGGCGGCTGTGATACCGCGTATCTCTTGGACTCCGCGGGGGACGACGTCTTCGTCGGGCAGAGCACTTACGGCCGGATGAGCGGCGCCGGGTATGCGAATTGGGCCCGGAACTTCGATGCCGTCCATGCGCAGTCCCGGCTCGGCGGCAACGACCGCGCTTACGTCTACGATTCCTTGGAAAGCGACCACCTCTCGGCTTCGAGGACCCTGGTCGAACTTCGCTACGCTGCCGCCGCGGTCTACGCCCGGGATTTCTCCTGGATACGGGCCGTTTCCAGCGCCGGAGGCCAGGATACCAAGCACACCGAGGCGGTCGATCTCGTGCTACAGGCCGTGGGCGCGTGGCAAGAGGTTTGAGGGAACCTTCTCGTTACGCGCAGAAATCGCGGTTACCGCAGATTGCCCAAATCTCGCGGTACTGTTCAGTTTGCCCGTCTTGGGTGAATGGAAACGCTATGTTTCCGTTTTCCAGGAGCGAGATGTTATCGCCGTGTGCCATAGAATGGCGTCACACCCAAGAGTCTCTTCCCGAGCATTTCGATTGCCGTCGCCCGAAAGCTCCTCGGCGAATGCGAACTCCGCAGGGCACGTTTGCCTCCCCACTCGCAGAACTTTGACCCTTTGTGCGGATTCATCGGTGGTTCGTACAAGCCATTTTGCCCGGCCCCATTGTGAGTCTGTTGCGATTAGTTCACTAAGGGAGTTGCTTTCTTGACACCGCTCGTATAAAAACGATGCTACAGGTCTCTTGCAAAGTCTCTTCACCGGCCGTGGATGAAGCGGTCGGGGGGCGTGGTCGATGGGGCACTCTTCTCACGGGGCCGCGCGGGCCGGCATGGTTCGTCGGTGTGCGCGACACGGTTTTACTCTGGTCGAATTGCTTGTGGTCATCTCGATTATCGGGATGCTGATCAGCCTCCTCCTGCCGGCTGTGCAAGCGGCCCGAGAGGCAGCACGGCGGACGCAGTGCAGCAACAATGTCAAGCAGATCGCGCTAGGGTTCCACAACTTTCACGACAGCCATGGCTTCTTGCCAAGCGGTGGTTGGGACTGGGATGCGCAGCCGACGTACCAAGGGGGAAAGCCCGTGGTAGGAGCGGATCAAAAGGCCGGTTGGGGCTTCCAGATCCTTCCGTATCTTGAGGCGGGCAATGTCTCCGACGCCGGGGCCGTGGTGGCCATCGGCACCGCCCTCCCGGTCTTCTTTTGCCCAACCCGCCGTTCACCGCAAACGGTCACTCAGCCCGATAAGTACATCCCTCCCCTGACCGGCACGACCGTCGATCACGCGCTGTGCGACTATGCCGCCAGCAACCGGGAGCAGACGGGGGCGGTGCGGCGTTACAAGCCGGTTCGCATTGCCGAGATCACCGATGGCACTTCGCAGACGCTCCTGGTCGGAGAAAAACGTCTGAATGCTCGCCTTCTGGGTCAACCGCAGGACGACGACAACGAGGGATACACGGTCGGCTGGAACGAGGACACGATCCGCTCGACGGATGAGCCGCCGGCCCCCGATCGTTACCGGGACACGGGCGACGGCGAAAAGCTCTTTGGTTCGTCGCATCCGGGTGTTCTCCATGCCGCACTGGCCGACGGCTCCGTCCGCCCCATTGCGTATACGATTGACAAAACCGTTTTCAAATCGCTCGGCGACAGGAACGGCGGAGAAACCGTCGGCGAGTTTTGAGCGTCGATCGGTTTTGGCGACTGAATGACCTTGCACGATCCTGGAAGAACCGACTGGAGGGAACGCGCTGCGTGGCGTTCCGTTTGCTGGGGGACTCCGGGGAACGCCACGCAGCGCGTTCCCTACAGTGGATTGCTCGGCCTCCCAGAAACCGGCAGCCGCTGCATTAGGCGATCGGCAGAAAGGGAATGACCACGTAGACCAGTCTCTCCGAGACTGGGAGCGAGTCTCGGAGAGACTCGCCTACGAAAGACGGGTAGGTCCTTTTCTTTCCCTCGCCTTACTCCGCTGTCGCCGTGAGATTGCGCCGGAACGGGAGCCGGGAGGAGAACTCCGATGCCTGAAACAAAGAACGAGAATGCCTGGCTTGTATCTCTCACGGCCGCGTTGGCCATTGCGTTCGTGGCGGTGGGCGGCTGTGGAGGGCAGACGAAATCGGTGTCGACGTTGACTTCGGAACTAACCGATGCCAATCCGCAAGTCCGCAAGAACGCCGCCAAGGGGCTGGAAAACTACGGCCCGGAGTCGCTGGCGGCGGTCCCCGCATTGGCCGAAGCGCTCAAGGACCGGAACGACAAGGTCCGGTACCGGGCCGCCAAGGCCTTGTCGAAAGTAAAAGACGGCTTGAAACCCGCGGTGCCCGCGTTAGGGGCCGCACTGGCGGACCCGAACCGGGACATTCGTTACTATGTCGCGAAGGCACTGGAGGACGCGGGCGAGGACGCCGGGCCGGCAATGACCGCCATGGCGGCCGCGCTGGAAAAGGAACAAGACCCGGAGATCCGGTATTATCTGGTCCGGTCGCTCAAGAATCTCGGCGCGGAGGCCAAGCCGGCGGTGCCGGTCTTACAAAAGGCCGCGAGCGACAAAAACGATAAGGTCCGCGAGGCGGCGACGGCTGCCTTGGCGAAGATCAATAAGCCATCGGCATCGGGGGCCCAACCCCGTTGACGCCCGCACGGAGGTCCCGTTCGATGTGCCCGCAGCCGATCCTCTTTGTATCCGCCGGCTCTTCCGGCAACCCGCCGGAGGGCGGCGACGGTCCTGCCCGGATCGCTGCGGCCCCTCGCCCCAACTTGCTGAAGACCGGCTCACCGCGGACGAGGCGGCGGGATTTGCGGATCGCGCTGTACTCGCACGACACGATGGGCATCGGCCATATGCGGCGCAACCTGCTCGTCGCCCAGGCGTTGATGCAGTCGCCGAGCGTCGCGAGCTGCCTGATCGTCGCCGGCGCGCGCGAGGCCGCGGCCCTGGCGATGCCGGCGCGGGTCGATTGTCTGACCCTGCCCGCCTTCAAGAAGCAGCGCGGCGGCGGCTATCGCTCCCGCTGCCTGCACATGCACTTCAGGGAATTGGCGCTCTTGCGCTCGAAAACCATCCATGCGGCGATCGAGGCTTACGCGCCGGATGTCTTTATTGTCGACAAAGTCCCTCGCGGAGTCGGCGGCGAACTGGAGCTGACGCTCGAGTCGCTCCGCCGCCGCGGCCGGACCCACTGCGTGCTCGGCCTGCGCGAGGTGCTCGACTCGACGATCCAGGTCCGCAACGAATGGCGGGATGACGCCGGGGACCGCGCCGTTGAGAAGTTCTACGATGCCGTGTGGGTCTACGGCGATCCCGCGGTTTACGATCCGGTCCGCGAATACGGCTTCTCGCCGGAGGTCGCCGGCAAGGTCCGGTACACCGGGTATTTCGACCAGCGGCGGAGGCTGGAGTGGGGCGGATTGAGGCCCGAGGATCCCCCGGCCGGCCTGGGACTTCCTCCGGGACGGCTGGTGCTGTGTATGGTGGGAGGTGGCCAGGACGGCGCATCGCTGGCGCGGGCGTTCACCGAGGCGGTGCTCGGCTTCGAGATGAACGCGGTGGTCTTGACGGGGCCGTTCATGCCGCCTCGTGTACGGGAGCGCCTGAGACATCTGGCGGCAGATGCCCCAAGGGTGCGGGTGCTCGAGTTCGTCGCCGAGCCTTCTTTGCTGTTGGCCACTGCCGATCGCGTGGTGTCCATGGGCGGGTACAACACGGTCACCGAGATCCTGTCTTTCGGAAAACGGGCGCTCATCGTGCCCAGGACGGCCCCGCGCCAGGAGCAACTGATCCGTGCTCAGCGGCTGTGCGAGTTGGGCCTGGTCGACATGCTCCACCCCCACGACCTGACGCCGGCAGCGATCGCCGCCTGGCTGGCGAGCGATCCGGGGCCGGTCCCGCCGGTCCGCGACCAGATCGATTTCAACGGACTGACCCGTCTGCCGGAGTTTCTGGCGGGGCTGCTGGATGACGCCGGCGGAGCAGGTTCGCCCATCGCCGGCGCGGAGTGATTGCTTGCCATGTCGTACGACCAACCCGTCCGCGTCGGCTATGTCCTGAAGCGTTATCCGCGGTACTCCGAGACGTTTATCGTCAACGAGATCCTGGCTCACGAGGCAGCCGGGCTGGAACTCGATATTTTCTCGCTGCGGCCGCCCAGCGACAGCCACTTCCAGGACCGCCTCGCCAAGGTCCGCGCCCCGGTGCGGTATCTGACCATCGACGGCGCCAAAGCCGCGGCGTTCTGGTCGGCGGTCGATGCGGCGGCCGACGTTCTGCCGGGATTCTGGACGGCATTGAAGAAGGCCCAGAAATGCCCGGCCTCGGAAGTCCACCAGGCCATTGTCCTGGCGAGGCTGGTCCGCACGGGCGGCATTACGCACCTCCACGCGCATTTCGCTACCGAAGCGACCGGCGTCGCGCGCCTGGCGGCCGCTTTCGCCGGGGTGCCGTACACCTTCACCGCCCATGCCAAGGACATCTTCCACGAGTCGGCCGACGCGGCCGACCGCCGCCAAAAACTCGCCGACGCCGCGGCCGTTGTCACGGTCAGCGATTACAACTGCCGGTACTTACAGGACACGTTCGGCGAAGCGGCGGCACACGTGCGACGAATCTACAACGGACTGGAGCTGGCGGACTTCCCTTACCGTTCTCCTCGGGAGCGGGAAGCGACGGTCGTTGCCGTGGGGCGGCTGGTGGAGAAAAAAGGGTTTGCCGATCTTGTCGACTCCTGCGCGGTGCTCGCCCGGCGCGGTCGTCGGCTGCGTTGCCGGATCATTGGGGAAGGAGAACTCCAAGAGGACTTGCGCCGGCGGATCTCCGCGGCGGGGGTTGAAGGGCTCGTCGAACTGCTCGGGCCGCGACCGCAGTCGGAAGTGATCGGGATCGTCCAGGAAGCGGCCGTTTTCGCCGCCCCGTGCGTCGTCGGAAGCGACGGCAACCGCGACGGTTTGCCCACCGTGCTCTTGGAAGCCATGGCCTTGGGCACGCCGTGTATCTCGACCGACGTCACCGGCATCCCGGAGGTGGTCCGCCACGGCGATACGGGGATGATCGTGCCCCAGCACGACCCCGAATCGCTGGCTGACCAAATCGAAAGACTGCTCGACTCGCCCGACCTGCGGACCGAACTGGCCGAGCGTGCCAGAGAGTTGATTGCGGCTGAGTTCGACATCCATCGCAACACGGCCCAGATGCGGAAGCTCTTTGGGGGCTCTTGCGCCGCCGTTTCCTCGGCGCCGGCCGACTCGCTGCAGGAGGTCGGATAATGCGGATCGCGTATGTCTGCGCCGATCCGGGCGTGCCGGCCTTTGGACGCAAGGGCTGCTCGATTCACGTGCAGGAAGTCCTGAGGGCCCTGCGCGCGGAGGGGGCGACCGTGGAACTCCTGGCCGCCCGGCTCGACGATGATTGTCCCGCCGACCTCCGCGACGTGGCCGTCCATTGCTTGCCCCGGGCGGGCAAGGCGCCCCTTGCCGCACGGGAGCAGCAGGCACTGGCGGCGAATTCCGCGTTGCGGGAAATGCTCTGGCGGCACGGTCCATGGGATGCAGTCTACGAGCGTTACTCCTTGTGGAGCTTTGCCGGCATGGAGCATGCCGCCGAGACCGGAATCCCCGGGCTGCTGGAGGTGAATGCTCCGCTTATCGAGGAGCAAACCGAACACCGCGGCCTTCTCGACCGCGACGG
>JABWBD010000008.1 GCA_013360685.1 Pirellulales bacterium | reverse complement strand
CTTGGTCAATGTAGATGATCCAGCCGTTCAGGCCCTCTTCGTCGTCCGGTGTGCCGGCAACGTTGTCCGCACCGTCCGCATCCCACACCCCGTCCGCGATGCGGTCATCCCACTTGTAGCCGGAAATGTCCGGTTCGAAATTGCCGAAGTTCGGCGGTTCGGTTTTTTCCCAGCCTCCATTGACTCGCACGCCTGCGGACGGATCGATCGTGACCACGTGCTCGAAAGGCGGAGTGACGGATTCCGCCGGATAGCTCTGCTTCCAGCCTTCCTTGAGCACCTCCCGTACAGTGTACTTCCCGGCCGGCAAGTCCGCGAACCAGTAGGCCCCATCGTGCTGGCCGTCGTTCCGGGTAACGAACGACTCCTCGCCCTGATCCTGATCCCACTTGTTGTTGCCGTTGCGGTCCAGATAGATCGTCCACCCGTTCAACCCCGGCTCGCCGCTGTCCCAGACGCCGTCGTGGTCCTGATCGTCCCACTTGTAACCCGAGATAGGGTCCGGCTCGTTGACGATCACCACGTCATCGACGTACCAGCCCTCGGGGTCGAACCGGGGTGGATCGGCGGTGTTGAAGAAGAACTGCAATTGGAACGTCTTGCCGGCGAACGCATCGAGTTTGTACGAGGCCGGAAGCCACTGACCGTTCGTCTCCCGAAGCCCATTGTCCGCGCGGCTGAGGATTGTCGACTGGACCCCGTTGATGACGATGCGGACCTCGGCGAAGTCACGATCGGGTTCGCCCCGAGTCTCGAGGAAGTAATTGAAGAAGAGGGTCGTCTTGCCGCGGAACGGGATCGAGGGGAGGACGGGCGAGGTCAAGGTGCCTTGATGGTCAAAGGGCGCTACGTCATAGCGGCCGAAGCCTCTGGCGGTCTCGAAAAGACCGTAGTACCAGTTGTGATTGGGCGTGTGCCCCGGGAGGCCGTCCCCGCGACGGCCAAGGGAATAGTGCCACAGGCCTTGCATTGTGCCGCCGGAATTGTCCGGAGTGTATCCGCCGGGGCCGTTCTCGAAATGCTCCTCGTAAATGATGGTGGAGGCCGGAGGATAGGGCAGCGATGCGGCCAACAGCGGCGGCCCCATCGACAAAAGCCGGCGGTCCTCGAGCGGCTCGACCGCGAGCTGTCGATTCAAGGTGTTCGATAAGCGGCTTCCATGCGGCGATCGTTGAGCTTTTGCGCGTTTACCGTTCCATCGGGATCGGCGCCTTGAGATCATTGCGAACACAGGACACCGCTCCAGAAAGCTGAGCACCCGCCATAGGACCACACCGAAAAGCCAGGATCGGCAGAGGCCGGCAATTCTAGCGGACACAGAGACCATGCCCAGAATAACAGTTACGCTTACAGAGTCAACAGACCCACCCTTTAGATCGCACCGCGCTCAGGCTGGCGCAATGAATGGGCAGGATTGGCGGAGTCTGCGGTTTCCGGCAACTTTGCCAAAGCGGGGTTCTAGGCCCAGGGTTTGGCAGGTTTCTTCTGCGGGTCCGGACGTTCTGCGGAGATCGGATGGCAAGGTTTGACGGAGGTGACCGCAGGCGCGAACGGTGGCGAAGGAATGGTGAAGGGTGGTGAAGGCAGCGCTTAGGATTTTGTCGAATTTTTTGGAGCCGGGGGGATTGACGGCTGGGAAACATCACACCTATACTGCCGACAGCCGTAGTGACCCTCAGAATTGTGCCTCTCGATCGGACGTGATCTGGTTTTCCTGCTCTTTCACCGTCAGCGGCCGGCCGGTTCGGTGGATCACGTGGCGGACTTTTCCTGGTGAGACAGTTCCCAGCTCCGACGGATCAGAGTCTGGTTTTTCAACAAAGAACGCAAGAAGGGCTGAGGGAGGATGCGATTGTCCGGCTTGTGCTCTGATGATGGGAGACTGAACCATGTTTCGTCGAAGCAAGAGGGCGAAGAAGGTCCGTGGGGGTTGTTCGCGTAACAAGTCATTGAGATTCGAGCCGCTGGAACGTCGGGAACTTCTGGCGGTAGACATTCTTACCGGCGCGAATGCCGCTGCCGCCGCCGTGCCTCTCTTCCCGGGTGGCGCACTGCCGGCAATCACGGCAGATGACCTGTTGCTCCGAGACGCCGATGGGTTTGCCGACCAGGTGAGCCTGCGGTGGATCGGAGGCGCGACAGGCAACACTTACGAAATCAAGGGCCTCAATGGGACGCAGCTCTTGTTCAACGGCACCGCCGTGCCTGGTGACAACGACGTGCAGACGGTCGATATCACCGGAGACATTTACGTCGACCTGGACGACCTTGTCGGCGGAGCGCTGTCGCAACCCGATGTTTTCAAGTTCCTCCCGCGAAGCGCCTCGCTCGATTCGCAGACCAAGGCGAATCTCTTTATCACGAGCGAGGGGGGCGACACGATCGAGATCGGCGATTTTGACCCCAACTCGCACGAGGTTGTTGGTTCGACCGGAGTGACGGTCAACGGTCAACTCGCCATTGGCGGCACGACCAGCGGATCGAGCATTTTGCGAATCGGGAACTCGGAGGTCAAAGGCACTACCGTCGTTCGCAATTCCACCGGCGCCACGGCGACGCTGATCGTGGACAGTGATTTCCGCGGGAACACGACCACCGACCCGGACGCCGTGGTACGCAATCCTGGCGGTGTCTACACCAACGAAGGCGCTGTTACGGGCGTCGGCTTTGTGATGACGAACCTTATCGGCAAAGACGTCGTCAATATCCACGGAAAGACCACGTTCGGCAGGGACATCCCCGCTAGTCCCCGGCAAGGGTCGTTGATTCTCAACAACAACGGTGGCGGGAGCATGATCACGATGGGGCCGCTGCCGACGCACGGCGGTCCTCTCCAAGTCTATGGCAGGCTGGAGATCAACAACGGGGCCAATATTGCGGGAGTGATCGATTTCGTCAGCATTGACCAGATCGATGTGACGGAAGGGGTGCTCGTCGACAACGACGGCGGTCCGGGCGGTTCCAACGTGACGATCACCAACAGCCACCTGGGCACGGATCTCGGTTCGGGCGCTGTCATCGGCCACCCCGTGGTAGTCGCGAATGATCTCGGGCAGGATCTTTTCAGAATGGAGAGTACCGACGCTCCCTGGGGTCTCTTCATCACACACGAGTACGTGGCCATACCGCCGGTGGGAACGGAGGGCAGCAGTACGACGGTTCTGGACAGCAACATCGGTACTCGCCTGGGAGGTCCAACCAATGGTCTTCCCGGCTGGTTGCCCGCTGCGGTTACCGCGGCGTTCGTCGCTGCGGGTTACGCGGCCGGCGACGCCCTGTTGATCCAGGGCGATCAGGCTGCCGCCGGGAATCGCGACACGGCGACCGTTTCCGGCACGCAGATCGGTGGGCGAGTCAGAGTGGAACTGTACGACGGCGACAACGATTTCACGATAGCCCAAGGTGCAGCGGCGGCGCCCATCTTTATTTCGGGGCTTTTCTACAACACGGCGGGCAATACGTTGGCTGCTCCCGACGCGGTCGGAACCGGCGTGGACCACGTAACGATTTCCGATATCCAGTTCATATCCGGTTTTTCTCCCTCGTTGCAGATCTTTATGGGGGCCAGTGCCGACGAGTTGGATTTGCTCGGCGATACGATCTTGCCGGCTCTGGGAGCACCCACCAACTTCATCCATGGCGGCGGGGGAGTGGCCGACGTCTTCAACGATTGGTTCGAGGAGCCGGAAGTAAAGCCCGACCCCGTCCAGGGCGTGCTCGGCACCTGGGTGTAAGAGGCAAATTCGCAGGAATCAGGCCAACCAGCAGCCCGGCTGCTGAACTTCGGAGTGCCCTCCGGCGTCAAACGATTCCGGGGAGCAGCCGGGTTGCTGGTACCGCACTTCTGCCAGCGGCCTTGACAGCACGCGACATCCCCTCTCGGGCATGGACGCATTCCAGCCAACCGTTGTGTTTGTTGGTTGAAATGCACGAAGTGTCGGGTTAAGATCGAAGTCGCGGCGAGTCCCCCATTCTTGTCGTTTGGGCTCGTTGCGAACGCGCCGCCATGATGAACCGAGACGGCGAGATTCGGATCGCCTCCGTTCTGCCCCCTAGTTGAGATGCACCCACCATGATCTGGAAGCCGCTTTGGGCCAGTTTTCCCATTTCTCGTCGAGGTTCGAAACGCCGCGGCGGCAAAAGGCGGCGGTCGGCCGCACCAACTGTCCGAACACGCACACTGGCCCACGAATGGCTGGAACGTCGATTGTTCTTGGACGGGAAGCTCGTGGTCCGTTTTGAATACATCGACGCGAGTGACCCGAGCCAGACGCCGCTTGAAACGCTCCAAGTCGGGCAAGAATTCCTGGTGCGGACCTATGTTCGAGACAACCGGGCCAGTCAGGCGACGGGAGTGCTTCAGGCGTATTTCGACGTGTCCTATGAATCCGATCTGGTGTCGATCAACGGCCCGATCACACACGAAGGCTCGGAGTACTCGCTCAACGCCGACTTCGCAGACACCTCGACGGACGGATGGGTCCGCGACGCCGGCGGACTGGATCAGGATAGGATTCCTCCCGGGAACCGAGGTGCGGAATTTTTCTTGTTCAGCATGCCTTTCCACGTCGACACTCAACAGCCGAACACACTCGATCTGGGCGCCCAGCTTTCCGAATTCACCCCGCGCGCCACGCTATTCTTCTCCGACCCCACTGCCGTTCAGTTGGGCGATATCGAATTCATCAACACTTTCATCGCCATCACCCAGCCGGTGAATCCGCAAGTGAGCATTGCGGCAACGACGAACGGGAACGAGGCGGGCGCGGTGGGCGGGGTCTTCACGGTCACCCAGACGGCAATCACTTCGTCGGATACGGTGATCAGCTACACCGTGGGCGGGACGGCGACGCCGGGAAGCGACTACACGGTCCTGAGCGGTTCGGTGAGGATCCCGGCGGGAAACACTACGGCTACCATCAACGTGCCCGTGATCAACGACGCAAAGGTCGAGGGCAACGAGACGGTCGCCGTGAGTCTGGACACCATCACCAGCGGTAGCCCCAGTGTCACGATCGACACAGCCAACCGCCAGGCCACGCTTCAGATCGCCGACAACGACTCCGCGGGCATTCAAATCACGGGCATCAGCGGATCGGAGACCACGGAGAGCGGCGGGACGGTTACCTTCGGGATCGTGCTCACCAGCGAGCCCACCGCGAACGTGACCATCGGACTTTCCTCGACCGATACCAGCGAAGGGACGGTTTCGCCTTCGAGCGTGACGTTCACCCCGACGAACTGGAACCAGGCGCAGACCGTCACCGTCACAGGGCAGGACGACGGACAGGCCGACGGCCATATCGCCTATCGCATCGAGACGGCGCCGGCAGTCAGCGGCGACGCCAACTACAACAGCCGGAACGCCGACGACGTCCTGCTGACGAACCGGGACAACGACGCTATCGGCATCACGGTGCAACCGACGAGCGGGCAGACGACGGAGGCGGGAGGGACCGCCAGTTTCCAGATCGTGCTCAGCAGCCAGCCGACCGCCGATGTGACCATCGGGCTGTTGTCCTCTGACACGACGGAAGGAACGGTCTCGCCCGCAAGCGTGACGTTTACGTCGGCGAACTGGAATATCCCGCAGACCATCGTGGCCACCGGCCAGGACGACCCCGTGGCCGACGGAAACATCACGTACACGATCGTGACCGCGGCGGCCTCTAGCAGCGATTCCCAGTACCACGGCTTCCCGGTCTCCGACGTGTCGGTGACGAACCTCGACAACGATGCGGTGGGCATCACCGTCCAGCCGACCACGGGACAGACCACGGAAACGGGCGGGACCACCAGCTTCCAGATCCAGCTTGCCAGCCAGCCGACGGCCAATGTGACGATCGACCTTTCTTCCAGCGACACCAACGAGGGGACGGTCTCCACGAGCAGCGTGACGTTCACACCGTTGGATTGGAACCTGGCGCGGCTCATCACCGTCACCGGCCAGGACGACGACGTGGCCGACGGAAACGTGGCCTACACGATCGTGACCTCCGCGGCCACGAGCAGCGACCCGGGATACAACGGCCGCTCGGTCCCGGACGTGTCGATCACCAATCTGGACAACGACGCCGTCGGCATCACCGTCGCGCCCACCACGGGGCAGACCACCGAAGCTGGAGGCACCGCCGGCTTCGCGATCACCTTGTCGAGCCGGCCGGCGGCCGATGTAACCATCGCGCTGTCCTCCACGGATACCAGCGAGGGGACCCTCTCGACCGAGAGCGTGACGTTTACGCCGGACACTTGGAACGTGTCGCGGAACGTAACGGTGACGGGCCAGGACGATGACGAGGCCGACGGAAACATGGCCTATACGATCGTCACTGCCCCGGCCGTCAGCAGCGACTTGAGCTACCACGGCCGCAATGCGGCCGACGTAGCGATGACCAACCTGGACAACGACGCGATCGGCATCACCGTCCAGCCGACAGTCGGGCAGACGACCGAGGCGGGCGGCACGGCGAGCTTCACGGTCGTGCTCAGCAGCCGTCCCACGGCGGACGTCACGATCGGTCTGTCTTCCAGCGACCCGGCGGAGGGCACGGTCTCGCCGGGCGCCGTGACGTTCTTGCCCACGACGTGGAATGTCCCCCAGACCGTGACCGTCACCGGCCAGGACGACGCGCGTGCAGACGGCAACAGGCCCTACACCATCGTCACCGCGCCGGCCACGAGCACGGATCCCAGCTACGCCGGACGGAACGCCGCCGATGTTTCCATGACGAACCAGGACAACGACTCGGCAGGCATTTTGATCACGGCAAGCGGGACATCGGAAACCACGGAGAGCGGCGGCACGTGCGAATTTCGCATCGTGCTTACCAGCCAGCCCACGGCCGACGTGGTCATCGATCTGTCGTCGAGCGATGCCGGCGAGGGGACGGTCTCGCCGTCGAGCGTGCGGTTTACGCCGGACAATTGGAATGATCAGCAAGCCGTTACCGTAACCGGCGCGGACGATCCGCAAGACGACGGCGACATGGTCTATACGGTCGTAACGGCGCCGGCCGCGAGCAGCGACTCCAGTTACAGCGGCAGGGATGCAGACAATCCGACCGTCACCAACCGGGATAACGACCAGGCCGGGTTCGTGATCGCCGTGCTCGGGCCGCTTACCACGAGCGAGTCGGGGCAATCGACGTCGTTCAGCGTGGTCCTCTTGAGCCAGCCTACCGCGGAAGTCACCGTGGACGTGACTTCCAGCGACCCCAGCGAGGGAAATCCGCAACCGGCGGCACTGACGTTCGACGCGACGAACTGGAACGCGCCTCAGACCGTCACGATTGCCGGGGCGGACGACCACGACATCGATGGCGACGTCGAGTATCGAATCGTCACCGGCGCGCGGAGCAGCGATCCGAAGTACGACCGCGTCGGTTCGGATGAACTGCGACTGACGAATACCGACAACGACGTGGCCGGGATCTCGGTGAGCCCCGTGGCGGGGCTGGGAACCTCCGAGGCGGGCGCGACGGCGACCTTCGAGGTCGTGCTCGACACCCGTCCCACCGCGGATGTCACAGTGGAGATCGTGTCGAGCGATCCGAGCGAGGGCACGACGTCGGTCGATCACCTTACTTTCACGGCGGAAAACTGGTCTAGTCCGCGGATCGTGACGATCAACCCGGTCGACGACCCGATCGACGATGGGGACATTGCCTACTCGATCGAAATCCGGCCCGCAACGAGCAGCGACACGGACTACGCCGGTTTCGACCCGGCGGACGTGGCGGTGACGAACCTCGACAACGACCAGGCTGGCTTTGCGATCTTGCCCACCGCGGATCTGAGCACGACGGAAGCGGGCGCCACGGCCGAGTTCACCGTAGTGCTGACCAGTCAGCCGAGCGCGGACGTTACGATCGAGGTATCTTCCACGGATCTCACCGAAGGGACTGTCAACCCAGCCGAGCTCGTTTTCACGGCGGCAAACTGGAACGAGCCGCAGAAGGTGACGGTCACGGGTCAGGACGACGAACTCACGGACGGCGACGTGGTTTACTCGATCGTCCTTTCGGCCGCCGGCAGCGACGACCCGAATTACGACGGTCGCGATCCGGGGGACGTGAACGTGACCAACGCGGACAACGATATTCCGGGTTTCGTTCTCTTGCACGCGTCCGGACTGTTTACGGACGAAGCGGGGCTGACGGCATCGTTCGAGATTGCCTTGAAAACGGCCCCTTCGGCCCCGGTTACGCTCGACCTTTCCTCGAGCAATTCCGGCGAGGGGACGGTTTCGCCCGGCCAGCTCGTCTTTACGCCGGAGAACTGGGCCACGCCGCAGTCGGTCACGGTCACCGGAATGGACGACGTGCGGGCCGACGGCAACATCGTCTACCAGATCGTCACCGCCGCGGCGACCAGCGAGGATGCCAACTACCACGGCATCGATCCCCAGGACGCGTCGGTGACCAATCGCGACAACGACGTCGCCGGCATCCACGTGACTCCCACCGCCGGCCGGACCACCAGCGAAGCCGGCGGGTCGGCGGACTTCGAGGTCCGACTGACGAGCGAACCGGTTGCGGCGGTCGAGGTCGGGCTGGTGTCGAGCAAGCCGGGCGAAGGAACAGCCTCCCCCGGGAGCCTCACGTTCACTTCCGCGAATTGGAACCAGCCGCAGACCGTCCGCGTGACGGGCGTGGACGATGCGGTCGACGATGACGACGCCATTTACCTCGTTACGGCCAGTGTGACCGGCAGCGACGACGCCGGCTATCGCAACGTCGCCGCCCAGAGCGTCGAGTTCACCAACACCGACAACGACACCGCCGGCGTGATTGTCTCGCGGACCTCGGGCCTCGTCACCAGCGAACAGGGGGACGAGGCGGAGTTCACGATTGTGCTCGCCAGCCGGCCGACCGGCGCGGTGGAGATCCGGTTGTCGAGCAGCGATCCGCGCGAGGGGACGGTTTCGCCGTCGCAGGTGGTCTTCACCGAGGCCAACTGGAACGAGCCACAAACGATCACGGTCACCGGCAGCGACGACTACGCCGCCGATGGGGACCGTTCCTACTCGATCATCACGTCGCCGGCCTTGAGCGCGGACCCCAAGTACGGCGATCGGGCCGTCGAAGACGTGGCGGTGACCAACCGCGACGACGACGTGCCGGGCATCACGATCACGCCGCGTTCCGGCCTGGAGACAACGGAAGCGGGAGGCACGGCCACGTTCGAGGTCAAGCTCGACACCGAGCCGTTTAGCGACGTGGAGATCACGGTCACGTCGAGCGATCCCACGGAGGGAACGGTTGATCCGGCCGTGCTCCGTTTTTCGCCCACCACGTGGAGCGTGGCCCAGACCGTGACCGTCCGCGGAACGGACGATTCCCTGACCGACGGAAGGGTCGGCTACACGGTCCTTGTTGAAGTCGCCGCGAGCGACGATGCGGCCTACCGGGAACTGGACGGGACCTCGGTGGAAGTCGCCAATCGCGACGACGATGTTCCCGGGATCCGGTTGACGGCGGGCGAAGACGCCGCGACGGGGGAAGCCGGCCGCACCGCGGCCCTTTCCGTCGTCCTGAAGGCACAGCCGGAGACCGACGTCATCGTGCAGTTGGCATCGTCGGACGAAACGGAGGGGAGCCTTCTCACCCAGACCCTCACGTTCACGCCTGCGAACTGGAATACGCCGCAAACCGTAACGGCCGCCGGCGTGAACGACGACGCGGTCGATGGCAACGTGGACTACACCATCACGGCCACCGCCACCAGCAGCGACCCGAATTACACCGGTCTTGCGCCGGTCGAACTTGCGCTGACGAACGAGGACGACGACTCGGCGGAGCTGACGATCCAGGCCGTCGAGACTGAAGTGTTCGAGGGCACGGGCGGGACGAGCGCCCAAGTGACCTTCGAGGTCAAGCTCTCCGGCGCGGTCCAAGGTGGTTTTTCCGTGGCCTACGCGGTCAGCGATGGGACGGCCACGCTCGCCGGAGGAGACTACGTCGATAACGACGGCGCGATCGCTTTTGCCGGCACCGACAGCGAGAGCCACCTGGTCACCGTCGCGGTCAATCCGGACAACATCCTCGAGGCGGACGAGACGTTTCGCGCGGCCTTGGCGGGGCTCTCCAATATCGGCCCGGGCGCGGCGGCAAGGATCAACGTCGCGAGCGAGCCGCTCGAGTTCGCGATCCTGGACGACGAGGAATTCACCGTCTCGCTAACCGCGGTCTCTCTGCCGGAGGGAACCGGCAGTGCGAGGACCACGTTCAGCTTTGAAGTAACTATCTCGAATCCCGTGCAGGGTGGCTTGCAGATCCGGTATACCACCAACGACGGGACAGCGACCCTGGCCGGCGGCGACTATATCGACAACGACGGCGTGCTCAGTTTCTCCGGCGAAACGGCCGAAACGAAGACGATCCAAGTCGAGGTCGTCCAGGACGCGAAGGTCGAACGCGACGAGACGTTCGTCGTCACCCTGGAGGAGATCATTTTCCTCGATCCGGCCCTGGCGGAGGTCATCAGCGCCGAGGGGGGCTCGCGGACGGGCCGCATCGTCAACGACGATCAGGCAACGGTCTCGTTCGCCGCCTCGTCGAGCCTTGCAGTCGAGACGGCCGGCAGCCACAGCGTCGACGTGCGGCTGTCGGTGGCCGGCGGCGGGACGCTGAGCGAGGACGTCACGGTCGCGGTGGCAGCAGTTGCCGGCAGCACGGCCGTCTCGCCCGCCGATTACGCGATCGGCAATCCAACGGTCACTTTCGCCGCGGGGAGTGCCGACGGCGCGACGCGCGCGGTTGCGATCAACCTGGTGCCCGACGGACTTGCCGAGGGGCAAGAGGTCGTCCGCCTGGGGTTGGCGATCGGCGGCGACGCCCTGGGCGGCCAGGTAACCGTGATCTCGCCCGAACAGCACGACGTGCTGATCAATGAGGACGTGCTGACGGGGAGCATCGCGGGGACGGTCTGGTACGATGCGAACAACAACGGCAAACGGGAGGCCGGCGAGACGCTGATCCCCGGTGTGACGGTTGTTCTCTCGGGGACGAGCGCCGGCGGGGAAACGGTGGAAATCGATTCGATGACGGACTCCGCCGGGGCCTACCGATTCGACGAGTTGCCGGCGGGGACCTACACGGTCCGCGAAATCCAGCCGAAGGCATTTCTGGACGGCATCGATGTTGTTGGGACCATTGGGGGCAACCAGTCCGGGACCCTGCACGACGACGCGCTAACGGATATCGTGCTCGCAGCGGGCCAGCAGGGCGTCGGCTATGACTTCGGGGAACGGGCCCTCGTCAACTCGCCCGTCTCGCCGCGGCGGTTCCTGGCTTCGGCCTACTCTCTGGAGCAATCCATCCGGGAGGTTGTCGCGAAGGCGGAAGAGGCCGCCGGCGAAACGGCGCGCGCCGCGGCAATTCGCCGCGGCGAGGCGGCCACGATGCGGCGGATCGGCTCGCAGGTCGAGTTCATCGGGACCAGCCAGAACGACGAGTTCAAGTTCGTGCCCGCGGGCGGCACGCAATCGACGAGTGCCGAGAAACACCTCGTGGTGGCCAACGGGATCCGATGGGAGTTCGGGGAAGATGTTCGTTCGATTGCCGTGAACGGATCGGGCGGGTCGGACAGAATCGAGTTATACGATTCGCCGGCCAGCGACCTTCTGGAAGCCAGTGGGGGAATGGCGGCCCTTTCCAACAACGATTTCCGCTTGGAGGCGATCGCGTTTGAGTTGGTGCGGGCCATCTGCTCGTTGGGAGGCACCGACAAGGTCGAGAAGGAGGCGGTCGATTATATCCTCGAGCTCGAGGGACCCTGGATCGAGGAACTCCCAGGCGGTTGATTGCAGGGGGAGAAGACGCAAAAGCTAAATGACCTTGCACGATTCTGGGAGGCAAGCCGGAAGGACCGTTCCGTGCCAGGAAAAAGGTGAGGGTGACGGCGTAGACATCTTGGTCAGCGAGAATCTTCATGGCGCGGTCGCCAAGTGAATGTCCTCGGCGGCCACTACGTCGATCGCGTACTGGATGCAAGCGCGAATGTCATCCGGATGAAGGTCCGGATAATAGTCGCGGATGATCTCGGACGCACGAAGCACGGATCAGTGGGACAACTTTCTTTCAAAAATCCGTCTCCCGCCCCAAGAATTTCGTTGAAATTGGGCCACCTCGCATGCTATACATACGTCCATAACAATCGACTCTGACCGCAACCGCCCGAAAAGCCGGCTGGCCAAGAGGAAATCTGCACCACCGACGAAGCGCGTTGCGAAACTCGGATCGCTTTCCATGCCTCAACCGGAAAACCGCGAAACCGTCCGCCAAGACTCGCAACCGATGCAACACGCAATCCAAAAGGGTGGGTCCGCTTACGTCAAATACCCTCTACGCAACCTCCTCGCAGCCAACCACTTGCAGCGTCGCGCCTCGCCGTAACCCATGCAACACCAGCGTCGAGCCGTTGCATACGCCGCGCCGCACCCCACCTCCGGGTGCATGAGTCACGAACTCCGATTTCTTTCTCCGTTCTCTCTGCCGCCTCCTGTTCAGCTCTCCTCTTTGCTCTAATGTCCTGCTACAGACCCTTTTGGGGAGAAATGAACATGACCAGGACCTGTACTCGACGTGACTTTGCCCGCAGTCTGACGCTGTCGGGCATGGCGGCGGTCTGCGTGCCGGGCTTTCTCTCTCTCGCGCGTGCCTCGGCGCCTCGGCACCGGATGAAACTCTCGCTTTCGCCCGGCTCCATCGGCGTGAAGGCCGCGCCGCGCGAGTTGATCGCGATTGCCCACAAGCACGGCTTCGACGCCGTCGAGCCGAACGCCGCCTTCCTGGCCGGCCTCGGCGACGCCGAAATGGCCGACCTGCTCGCCGAGATGAAGGCCAAGGCGGTCGTCTTCGGCGCCGCCGGGCTGCCCGTCGATTTCCGCGGCGACGAAGCGAAATTCCGCGAGGGGATGGATGCATTGCCTCGCCTGGCGAACGGCCTGAAGCGAGCCGGGGTGAACCGGGTGGGCACCTGGATTTCGCCCGGCCACGACGAGCTGACCTACCTGGAAAACTTCCGCCGCCATGCCCAGCGGCTCCGCGCCGTGGCAGAGGTCCTCAAAGACCACGGCCAGCGCCTGGGCCTGGAATACGTCGGCACTCCGAGCGCGCGCCGGAACCGTCGCTATCCGTTCCTTCACTCGTTGCGCGAACTGCGCGAACTGTTGGCCGAGATCGGCGCCGGCAACGTCGGCTGCGTGCTCGACAGTTGGCATTGGTGGACCGCCGGGGAAACCGAGAGCGACCTGCTCTCGCTCTCCGCGGCGGACGTGATCTCCGTGGACCTCAACGACGCGCCGGCCGGCATCCTGCTCGAACAACAGCAGGACGGCCAGCGCGAACTGCCTTGCGCTACCGGCGTGATCCCGGTCGCCGCATTCCTCGGCGCGCTCCGCCGCATCGGCTACGACGGGCCGGTCCGCGCCGAACCCTTCAACAAGCCACTCAACGAAATGGACGACGACGCAGCCTGCGCCGCTGCCATCGCTTCCCTGCAAAAAGCGATGGCCCTGATACGAACCGGCCAATGATCGGCAAGGCGTCTGAAACGCGCCGCGCCAAACAGCGGCAAAACTCGCTGCACGGGAAGTCCTCGTGCGGTTCAGAGAGCACGGCAGGTTCCGCGCATGCTAATCGCCGGGAGCCGGCAAAGCAAGCGCGCGGTCCGGCTTGGGCGGCAAGCTTTCTTGGCACTGCAGCGTATATCGACCCGGCAAGAACGATGCTCAACACCGAAACGAGTTGCGGGCAGACGCCTCTCGCTGGCGCTTCGGGTTCGTATGCTGATATTCCTTGCCGGGGTCACACGCCACTCTTCCTGCCTCGTTCGCTGCGTGGTAAAACGTATCGTCGACCGCCTCAGCAACACCTTCCGGACCATTCCCAGCAAGAAAGGGCCCTCCCATGTTCGCACGGACTCTCCGGTCTGCGGCCTGCAGCGTTTCTGCGAGTCTGACGCTCGCGGGACTCGCCTGCTGCGTTTCCAACGCTTCGGCCCAAGCGGCGGCTTCCGGGCCGGAGCGGAGCCATGCCGAAGCACTCACCCTCTACGTGTCGACCGTGGGCAACGACTCGTGGTCCGGCAGGTTCGCCGAACCCAACGCGGGCCGGACGGACGGCCCGCTGGCCACGGTCCAGAAGGCCCGCGACATGCTTCGTGAAACCAAGGCGGCGACGGGCGGCCCGGCCAGGGCCGCGACCGTCGTGCTGCGAGGCGGCGTCTATCCGCAGACCGAGCCGATCGAGTTCACGGCCGCGGACTCGGGGACGAAAGCGTGCCCGATCGCCTACCAGGCGTATCCGGGCGAGAAGCCGGTCCTCAGCGGCGGCAACGTCATCCGGGGCTGGGAAGCGGATGACAGCGACCAGAGCCGGACCCGTTACGGCGGGAAACTGTGGCGTGCCGCCGTCCCGGCGGCAAAGGCAGGCGGGAAATGGCGATTCAACCAGCTCTTTGTCAACGGCGGGCGCCGGACGCGGGCGCGGGTTCCCAACAAGGGCTCGTTCCTCCGCACGGACGGCCCCGCATCCAAGGGCAACGTGCGCGCGTTCTATTTCCACGAAGGCGACGTGAAGGCGTGGAACGACCTGCGCGAAGTGATCTTCGTCGTCTATCATTCCTGGGAGACCTCACTCCATCATGTCCGCTCCGTGGACACCGAGGCCCGCGTGGTCGAGCTTCACGAACCGGCGCCCTGGGCCATGGGGGCCTGGGAACGGCAGCAGCGGTACTATGTCGAAAACGTCTTCGAGGAACTGGATGAGCCCGGTGAGTGGTATCTGAATCGAGCCACGGGCACGCTCTACTACTATCCCTTGCCGGGCGAGACGATGGCGGACGTTGAGGTTGTTGCGCCGGCGGTCACGTCGACCTTGGTCCGCTTCAACGGCGAGGCGTCGAAAAGCGATACCGTCGAGCACCTGCATTTTCGCGGCATTTCGTTCCTGCACACCAGTGCGAACCTGGCGCGGCTGCGGAACCCTGGGCAGGGCGAGATCTATCAACCCGGGATGATCATGGCAACCGGGCTGCGCAATGCGAGCTTCGAGGACTGCACCATCGCGCATACCGGCGCTCACGGGATCTGGCTCGCCGCCGGTTGCGAAGACGTCCGTGTCGAGCGTTGCCACCTCGACGACCTCGGCGGCGGCGGAGTCTACCTCGGCGGCGGCTGGGGGCACCACGAAGCGACTCCGACGCAGCGGATCGTTGTGGACAACAACTTCATCCACGACGGCTCGCACCTGTTCCACGGCGCGCACGGCGTCTGGATCGGCACGAGTTCGCACAACACGGTGACCCACAACGAGATATCCAACTTCGACTACTCGGGCATCTCCTGCGGCTGGTCGTGGGGATTCCAGCCCAGCTCGGCCCACCACAATATCCTGGACTACAACCATATCCACCACCTCGGCAACGGGGATGGGCTCAGCGACATGGGAGGCATCTATACGTTGGGGATCTCGCCGGGCACGACCGAGCGCTACAACCACATCCACCACGTTTACAACTACGCCCCCGTGTCGCACGGCTCCGGAGTGTATCCGGACGAGGGCAGTTCGGAGATTCTGATCGAGAACAATGTCGTCTACCGGGTCAGGACGTGCCCGCTGTTCCAGCATTACGGCAAGGACAACATCGTGCGAAACAACGTCTTCGCCCTGGGCGGACAGGGGCAGCTTCAGAGATGCCGGGAGGACACGCCGTGCCACTACATCGCGGAGGGCAACATCGTTTTCGGCGAAATCGAGCAGATGCTCGGGGGCGTATGGAAGAACGGCGACTGGAAGATCGGCAGGAACGTCTACTGGAGCACGGCCGGAGCGCCCAAGTTTGCCAACATGGATTTCCAGACCTGGCAGACGAAGGGCAACGATGTCGGTTCGATCGTTGCCGATCCCTTGTTCGTCGACGTCGCCGGCGACGATTTCCGGCTGAAGCCGGAATCTCCCGCCCTGAAGCTCGGGTTCAAACCGATCGATCTCAGCAAGACCGGGCTGTACGGGGACAAGAGCTGGGTGGAGCTGCCGAAGCGGTACCGGAACCGGCCGCTCAATGAGGTTCCCGCGCCGGTCGAGCCGCCGTATGTCGTCAACTTCGACTTCGAGGCCGATGAGCCGGGCGCGGAACCCCTCGATGTCAAGATCGTCCGAGGCGGCGAACAGGCATCGCTGGTCGTTTCCAAGGACACGGCCGCGACCGGCAGTCGAAGCCTCAAGTTCGTGGACGCTCCGGGGCTGGAGCACGGGTTTGCGCCCCACCTCTACTGCAATCCTTCCTACGCGACGGGAAAAGTGCAGCTCTCGTGGGACATGATGAACAGCAAGGAGGCGCCGGCCAGCTTCTATATCGAGGCCCGGCAATGGGACGACGGCCCGTACCGGGTCGGCCCCACGGTATCGGTGGCGCCCGACGGCCGGGTGGTTGCGGGAAAGCAGGACGTCGGCGCGATTCCGCTGGGCCAGTGGGTCCACGTCGAGATCGGCATCGAGTTGGGCAAGGGCAAGCCGAAGACCTACCGGTTCACTCTGAGCGCGCCCGACCGCAAGCCGGTCGTCGCCGAGATCCCCTATGCCAGCGAGGCATTCGAGAGGATCACCTGGTTCGGCATATCGAGCACCAGCGACGCGGCAACCGTCTTCTACGTGGACAATCTGAAGCTCGGCACGGCCGAGCAACTCGCCGGTCCGCCGCAGCGCAAACGCAGGTCGGAGCCCGCCAAGGCAAAGCCGCGCGAGCCTGCCAACGACCAGAGGCTTGTGGGATACTGGAAATTCGACGAAGCCGACGGCTACGTGGCCGAGGACAGCTCCGGGTGCAAGAACGACGGCGACCTTTGGGCCACTCGGGCCACGGGCAAGTTCGGCAGCGCCATCTTCTGCGATTCGACCGCCACTTGCGCCATCATCCGGGACGATCCGATGCTGCGGTTCGGCACCTCGGATTTCTCGATCGAGCTCTGGATCTGCCCGACCATGCTGGCCATCGAATCCAAGGACGCCCGGCGCCGGTTCATGAGCAAGGACAACTATCCCAACACCTGGTGGAATCTGAACCTCACGACGGACGGAAGGCCTTTCCTCGAAATGGTCGACGCGAACAAGGCGACCTGCGCCGCCCGGCCGAACGGCACGATACCGGAGAATTCCTGGACCCATCTGGTGGTCGTGGTGGACCGTGCCAACGCCAAGACCCGGTACTATTTCAACGGCAAGCTGGACAGCGTCCAGGAGATTCCGCCCGCGTTCCGCGGCGCGCTGGATGCGGAAGGCGGCGACCTCACCGTGGGCTCCCAGTGGCAGCCGTTCGTTGGCCTGTTGGACGAGGTGAAGATCTACAAGCGAGCATTGACCGAAAGCGAGGTCAAAGGCAGCTACGACCAAGAGAAAGGCAATCGCAGCAACTCGGCGTACGAACTCATCGAGTAGACCTGCGTTTCGCGCGGCGGTCCGCGCGGGGCCGGGTTTCCGACGCGATCACGTGTGGTAGTCGGCGTTGAGGCGGACGTATTCGGTGGTCAGGTCGGTCGTCCAGAAGCGGGTGCGCCCCGAGCCTTCGCTGAAATCGAGTTCGATCAGGGTATCGCGGTT
Organism: Pirellulales bacterium; assembly: GCA_013360685.1. Lineage (GTDB taxonomy): Bacteria > Planctomycetota > Planctomycetia > Pirellulales > Thermoguttaceae > JABWBD01. The sequence goes on along the minus strand of JABWBD010000008.1, from coordinate 29,923 downwards.
CTGGCGGATGGAGTCGGATACGACCTTGGCGTCGAACTCAACCGGGGCGCCGGCGCGGTAGAGCATGAAGCCGTTCACGTGGAGCGTTACTCCGGCCGGATCGAAGGGGACGTTCGCATAACCGGCGGCGGAAACGATGCGGCCCCAGTTCGGGTCCGCGCCGGTGATCGCGGTCTTCACCAAGGGGCTGTTGGCCACCGTCTTGGCGATCTGGAGCGCGGAGTCGCGGTCGGCGCAGCCGGTGATCTCCAGCGTGATCAGGTGCGTGGCGCCTTCGCCGTCGGCGGGGATCGACCTGGCCAGATCGACGCAGACTTCGTCCAGGACGCGGTCAAAGGCGGCAAGGTCCGCGCCTTGCAGCGGCGGGCCGCCGGCGGCGCCGTTGGCCAGGAGGAGGACGGTGTCGTTGGTGCTCATATGGCCGTCGACGCTGATGCAATTGAACGTGTCCTGCACGGCGGCCTTGAGCGACCGGTCGACGGTCTGCTTGTCCAAGGGAGCGTCGGTGTAGATGACCGCCAGCATGGTGGCCATGTTGGGGCCCATCATTGCCGCACCCTTGGCCATGCCGGTGATCTGGATCTCGCGGCCGCCGATGGTTGCGGTGCGGCCCGCCAGTTTGTGGACCGTGTCGGTGGTCAACATGCCTCTTGCCGCGGGAATGAGGGCGTCCTCGTCGGAGCTGAGCAGGGCGGCGGCCGCCTCGATGCCCTTGGCGATCAGGTCCAGCGGGAGGTACACGCCGATGATGCCGGTGGAGAGCACCAGCGCCTGGTCCGCTTCCGCGCCGACGGCTTCCGCCGCCAGGCGGGCCATGGTCCGAGCGTCCTCCAGCCCGCGCTGGCCGGTGCAGGCATTGGCATTGCCGGAGTTGGCCACAACCACGCGGATGCGATCGCTGGGAGTCCGCTCGCGGTCCAGAGCGACCGGCGCGGCGTAGACGAGATTCTGCGTATAGACGCCGGCGGCAGCCGCATTGCGATCCGAGACCACCAGGGCCAGATCCTGCTTGCGAGCGTCTCGTTTGACGCCCGTGTGGACACCCGCGACTCGATACCCCTTGGGAACGCGAATTGCCATTGCTCGTGTGTTCTCCCGTCGAACGATTCTGGATTTCCGATCTTGGATCTTGGATTACGGATCACCATCCAACATCTGAAATCCAAAATCCAAAATTCAAAGTGCCGTGGTTTCAGGATAGCCGTACATCAGGTTGAAGTTTTGCACCGCCGCCCCGGATGCGCCTTTGATGAGGTTGTCGAGGCAACTGATCGTGAGGATGCGGCCGCGGACCATGCGTGCGGTAATGTCGCAATAATTGGTGTCGACCGAGTCCTTGGTGGCCGGCAGATGGTCCACGACGCGGACGAACGGTTCGTCGTCGTAGAACTCGCGGAGCGTTTCCAGCACGCGCTCTTCCGTGACCTCCCGGACAGGCCGGGAGTAGGCGGTCGTCAGGATGCCGCGATCCATGGGCGTCAGGTGCGGCGTGAAGATCACCTCGACAGTCTCGCCGCATGCCCGGCCGAGGATCTGCTCGATCTCGGGCGTGTGGCGGTGCCGGCCGACGTTGTACGCGGAGATGCTCTCGTTGCACTCGGGGTAGTGGGTGATCAGTTTCGGCGTTCGGCCGGCACCGGAGACCCCGCTCTTGGAGTCGATGATCACGTCGCGCGGATCGATCAGCTTCGCCTTCAAGAGGGGCGCCAGCGCAAGAATCGCCGAGGTGGGATAGCAGCCGGGGTTGGCCACCAGTTTCGCTTCCGGAATCCGCTCGCGGAACAACTCCGGCAAACCGTAGACCACCTTTCCGACACGCGCGGGGTCGGGGTGTTTTTCGCCGTACCAACGCTCGAAGGTCTCGACATTGTCCAGGCGGTAATCGGCGCTGAAATCCACGACGCGGCACCCTCCGTCCACGAGGTGCGAAATCACCGCGGCGCTGGCAGCGTGGGGCAGACAACTGAAAACACACTCCGCGCGCGCGGTGATCTCGGCGGGCGTGAGGTTCTCCAGCGTGAGATCCAGCCGCCTCGACAGGGATGGGTGGATCATTGCGACGTGCGGGTTGCCTTCCTGTCGGCTGGTGATCGCCACAATCTCTGCCTCGGGGTGGCGGAGGAGGATCTTAATTAGTTCCAGCGAGGTATAGCCGGTAGCACCGAGAATAGCGATCCGTGTCATGTCAGCAAAATAGGAAAACGGGCGGGAGACAGTACGTTCTTAGGTGGAGGGTAGCGACTTGCGTCGGGTTCGCTGCAGATTCCAGGCCGAAAGAAGGGGGGTTCTTTGATCGTAACTGCTCAGTATACCCGGCGCGGAAGCTACCCGCCAAGGAGCCTGCTCAAAAAGTCGCGTTTCCAGCAAAGCGGGGCACTCCGTGGCCCAATCGATCCGCGCATAGCGGACCATTCGCGGCCCGTTGGTGGCACGCAAGCGGGCCACGGGGCCCTTCCGTTCTTGGGTGTAGGACGGCCTTCCCAGGTCCGGTTTAAGGCCGTTTTGGGGCGCACGGTTCACGACGAGATCCAGCGCGTGCGCATCGAGCGGGCCAAACGACTCATGATCTCGACCGATTGGAGCTTCGCCCGGATTGCCCGACAGTCCGGATTCTGTTCGGTGCAGCACATGAGCACGCGAATTCGGCAGGCTACCGGCCGCACCCCGTGCCAGTACCGGCAGGTCTACGCCAAGCCGGCTCCGCAGCCGGTGGTCGGCTCTGCGACGCTGTGAGGAGAGTCTCGCATCGCGAGTGACTTTCGAAATCCCTCCACACGACAGAAATTCGGGGAGACCGCGCACCCGGATGCAAGGTACCCCCCTCTTGAACAGCTTCTCAGTGCCACTGCGCCTTTCGTGTAAGGACTTGTCACGATTTCTTGCATTGGCGCACCGGCAACGGACAACATAAGCTGGGAGGCGAACCTGAAGCACCAAGCACTGTTGTCCAAAGGCCCTGATTCCATGTCCGAAATCAACCGGCGCCGATTCCTCGACAATGCTCGAAAGGCGACTCTCGGATTGGCCGGCGGTGTCACCATTCTAGTCAACCCCCGTTCGGCCCGCGCGACTCCCGCCAACGACCGGCTCGTGCTGGCGATGATCGGCGTCGGCGGCAACCGGGGGCAGTCACTGGCCATGGGGTTTCTCGATCGCGGCGATTGCGAAATCGGCGCTATTTGCGAGGTGGACCACCGGTTGCACGAACCGCGAGCGAACGAGTACGCCTCGCGCCAAGGAGGCAAACGTCCGAAGTGCGTCCAGGACTTCCGCGAGATGCTTGACGACGCTTCGATCGACGCCGCGGTGATCGCCACCCCGCCGCACTGGCACGCCTTGGCGACGATTCTCTGCTGCCGTGCCGGCAAGGACGTCTACTGCGAGAAACCGCAGAGCCACAATTGCTGGGAAGGCCGCCAGGCCGTGGCGGCCGCTCGAAAGTACAAGCGAGTCGTTCAAATCGGCACGCAGAACCGCAGTGCCCCATACAATATGGCTGCCAAGCGCTACCTCGAAGAGGGAAAGCTGGGCCGGATCTTTACGCGAGAATATCGCCAGCCATGGGTGGTCGAGGAGGTGGTGTAGCAATGGCCGATCAATCCTTGTCGCCTTTCGCTCCGCGAAAGACGCGACTTTCGCGGAGCGAAAGGCAACAGGCACGCGTGTAGAAACAGAGATCTCCTTGATCCCGGCGAAGTATTTGTCCTCTTCTTCATCCGTGCCCCGGCCTTGCCATCCGTGCTACCCTGCCTTCCAATGGTTCGGATACCACGGATAGCAAGGCCGGGGCACGGATAGCCGAACCGGAGATCGAATCAGCCGACGGAAACTTCGAATTGTCACCACCACGGGAGTATGCCATGAACACCTTGGATCGCCGTCATTTGCTGACGACCGCCGCCGGCGCGGGTGCGGCCATCCTCGCCGGGCGGTGGCTCCAATCGCCGGCAGCCGCGGCCGATAAGCCCCCAGAGCGGATCAAGATCGGCCAAATCGGCACGGGGCATGAACGCGCCTCGGCGAAGATGGAGACCTTTCGGAAGGACATGGCAGAATTTAGAGGCCGAATCTCCTCGGACTATCGCCAACGACAGCCGCGACTTCGGACAGTCATTTCTCGATCGATGCTAAAGCAGCCCGGCCGCTGGATGTGAGACCAATGTCCTGGAACCTCGTGTACCTAGCAGCGATTCTCCTGGCACTTGCCGATCAGGCCGAAGCCCCGCCGGACGCACCCCAGGAGATCCGCGTCGGTCTGGTCGCTTATGAGGACTTCGATGCCGAGTATCGGCAGTGGCAACGCGCCTTCGCGGCGATCGGCCGTCAGCACGAACCGCCCCTTCACTTTCGGCTGGCGGTGGGAACCTACGGCGACGTGTTGCACTGGCTCCGGCGCGAGATGATCGACATGGCCGTCCTCACGCCGGGCGTTTTCTCCGAAAGTCTCACATCGCCCGGGCCGGAGGACCAAGCAGCCGGCTTTGAGTACCTCGCCACCGTGGGACTTCCGCCGGCCGTTTCCGTCTGGGCTTCCCCGGAGCGGCGCGCCGCGGGATATCACTACCGCTATCGCTGCGTGTGCGTGGTGGACCGGGCCTCCTCGCTGAAGACGGCCGACGACTTGAAGCAGAAGGCCGAGCTCGGAGAGGTAGAATTCCTGTTCGTGCATCCCCTGTCGCTATCCGGCTACGTGGCGCCGGCGTTCGCGCTGCGGGCGTTGGGGATCGAGCCGCGGCGCGAGCACATGGTCTTCACGCATTCGCACAGCAGTTCCTTGCGTCTGGCCGCCCAGGGGAGCGAGGCTCGCCGGCGCGTGGCATTCGTCTGGGACGATGCCTTGCACGAGGCGCCCGAACTGGCCGACCGGCTGCGGCCGTTGAACTTCCCGCAACTCGATGCCCTGGAATTGCCTCAGAACGTCGTCATTGCCCGGCGAGGCTTCGCCGAGGTTTCCGTGCTGCAATCGCTGCTGCTGAGCTACCGCGATCCCGATGGCGCATTGCAGTTCCAGGTGGAGGAGAATGTCCCCGCGGCGTACGACAAGGTGCGGCGGTGGCGCGAGGCCTGTGGCAATCTCCAAGCAAGCGCGGAGGCCCAGCGGGTCACACTCGATGAAATCGGCCAGATCCTGCTACACAGCGCCCGCAGCCAGCCCGATCCGCCGCGCCTGGCGGTCGTCCTGACGGGCGGCGGAGCGAAATGCTCCTACCAGGTTGGGGCACTGGCGGCGCTGGAGGAAATGCTCGGCGAACTCCGTGAGAACTCGCCCGAGGACGGGCTGGATATCGCCCTGGTCGTCGGCACCTCGGGCGGGGCGATCAATGCCGTGCCCGTCGCGCTGGGAATTACCGCGGAGGCCGAGGGCCGCCGCGACTTCCAGCGGGCATGGAAATCGCTCGACCAGCGCGAGATCGTGCGGCCGGCGGCCGTGGTCCGTTTCAATATCGGCTTGTGGTTCGCGATCGTCCAGGCCGGGGTGGTGCTGGGGATCGTGCGGCGGACGATTGCCCGGCCCGACCGGCGGGCCTGGACGGCCTCCTCGCTTTTGGCGGCCCTGGGGCTGGTCATGGCGCTCTTGGGTCTTGTGGAGGTCCGCCCCTGGAGCCTGCTTGGCGGGAACCACGGCGTGCACCATGCCTGGCTGTGGTATACGTTCGGCTCCTGGACCGTTGCCTGGTGCTTGACGCTTGCCGGCCTGGCAGGGCTCGCGCTGCAGTGGCATCTCTCGCGCCGCCGTCGCGCGCTCACGCTGCCGCGAAGGCAGACGTTCTGGTGTCTCACCGTGCTTCTGGTGGGCTTGCCGACGGTGCAACTGGTTACAGTGCTCTTCTTCCAGGAGACGCTCTCCGGAGGCGGCGGAATGGAGCATGCCCTGGCCAAGGAGTTCCCTGCGCTGGTCGACCGTCGCCTGGAGCGAAGCGGGCAATCGCCGCTGGGCTTGGGCGGCGCAGCAAGCGACTCGGAGCGACTCGAGTTTCTGGGAAGGCAGATTCTCGACCGTCGCCAGTTGCGGCGCGACCTGGTGATCACCGGCAATTGTCTCCAACAGCGGCCCGAGAGCCTGCCGAGCGACCTCTATTTCTACGCGCACGGGTCGGGTGGACACGCGGCGGAAGAACCACAATACGGCCAGCGCGGAGTGCCGCTCGCCGGCGATTCGCGTCTGCTGTTCGATGTCGTGCTGGGTTCCTCGTCGATCTTTCCGGTGTTTCCCTCCCGGACGCTCCGCGACTTCCCGGCCGCCGGGCGCGAGGTGCAGCTCGTGGACGGCGGGTTTGCCCACAATAGTCCCATCGAGGCGGCGGTGCTCTGGGGGGCGACGCACATCGTGCTCCTGGAGGCCACGCCGGACCAGCGGCCGCGCCACCGCCATTTCGCCCAGAATGTGCTCGCCGCGCTGTCCCATCTCCACAAGCAGACGCAATTGGCCGACGTGCGCTCGAAGCAGCAAGTGATGGTCTTCACGCTGACGCCCGAGGCGCCGCACCTCTGCGTGCTTGACTTCGCCGACAACCTGATCGATGCCTCGATCCAGCGTGGCTACCGCGATGCTCGCGGCGAATCGGACGATGGCGGCCTTGTCGGCGTGCCGCGGTTTCGCAAGGAACTGGGTGCGCCGGTGTTTGCGGAACATTAAGAAGAAACGCTGGGGTCAGGCTGGGAACAGGGATTAGCATGGGCAATGAAGAGGAGGACAAGTCGGCAGGGAAACGCACTAATCCCCAATGCCGGCCTGACCCCGGATCTTCCCTGTTTCGCGGCTCCTGGGGAAAAGTAGTACCAGGTACCACCGTTTTCAGGACGTCTTAACCGCGCTGCTCACCGTCAGCAGGTATCCGAAGTCTAGGAGTTGGCTGGACTTGCGCTTGAGTGGGCGGCGAGGGACTCGAACCCCCGACCCCCTCGGTGTAAACGAGGTGCTCTAACCAACTGAGCTAGCCGCCCTTGGGTTGCGCAGGATCCCAGGATACACTTAGGCAGGAGCTCTCATGGTACCGGCCAGGCCTACCGTGTGTCAATCAGGGCACCGGAGAAGGGCGCACGAGATGCCTTGCGATGCCATGTCTTCCCTAAGCTTTCGCCGGCCGAAACCCTGTCCGATCATCTCGCAGCCTCGGAGCAATCGCCATGGCGGACCCTTCGGCCCACGCCGTGACCGGCGCGTTCGGGTATTCCGGCAAGTACATCGCCCGGCGGCTGCTGGACGAGGGCCGGACCGTCGTCGCCCTGACGAATTCACCCCACCGCCGCAACCCGTTCGGCGACGCGGTCCGCGCATCCATGTTTCACTTCGACCGGCCGGAGAAGCTCGCTGAGTCGCTACGGGGCGTGGAGGTCCTCTACAACACCTATTGGGTCCGGTTCAACCATCGGGGCTTTACCTTCGCCGATGCGGTCCGCAACTCGGTCACGCTCTTCGACGCGGCGCGCCGCGCGGGCGTCGCCCGGGTGGTGCACGTCAGCATTACAAACCCTTCCGAAGAGTCGCCGCTGGAGTACTTCCGGGGCAAGGCACAGGTTGAAAAGGCGCTGGGCGAGTCCGGCCTGTCGCATGCCATCCTGCGGCCGGCCGTACTCTTCGGCCGGGAAGACATCCTCATCAACAACATCGCCTGGCTGCTCCGCCGCTTTCCCGTTTTCGGCGTGTTCGGCGACGGGAGCTACCGCCTCCAGCCGATCTACGTCGACGATCTCGCCCAGCTTGCCGTCGAACAGGCCAGCGCACGCGACAACGTGGTGCTCAATGCCATCGGGCCGGAGACGTTTACCTACCGTGGACTGGTGGAATCGATTGGCCGCATCATCGGCAAGCCGCGGCCGATCGTGTCGATCCGGCCGGGCTTGGGCCGCGTGGCGGGAAGCATTCTTGGCCGCTTTCTCGGCGACGTCGTCATCACCCGCGACGAGATCCGCGGACTGATGGCCGGGCTCCTCTGCGTCGACTCTCCGCCGACCGCAGCGACGCCGCTTACCCAGTGGGCGCAGCAAAATGCCCAGGAACTCGGACGCCGTTACGCCAGCGAATTGGCCCGCCGGCGCGACCGCGTTGCCGGCTACACGGAACTCCGTTCGGCTTGACTGCGCTTGGCGACGATTCGAACAAGACCGGCGCGGATCAAGGTCCCGCACCTGGGACCCGTGCCGCCGGGGCGCGGCTACGGCGCGCGTGGATCGTCGGACGATCCGGTCGGGTAATCGTTGCCGCCGGCAGAACTCACGTTGACCGTCGCGGCGCGCGGCAAGGTCTATCGTTGCACGGCAGGCGGCGCCGGGGCGGTTGATTCGCCGGCCTGGCCCGGCTTACAATGGCCGGCATCGGCTGGACGGCTCCTCGCCGCGACTTAACCCCGCCTCGATCACCCTCCTGAAACAAAACCATGAGATCCTCTCCTTCTCGCCGGCAATTCTCGCAAACGGCATCCGCCCAAGGTGCCACGGCATCGGCTGCCGCGACTTTCGCCAGGATCTTGGGACTGGGCCTGGCGGTGCTTGCCGCGCCGGCTCCGGCCGCGCCGCTCGATGCGGACCTGCTTTTGCAGGGAGGCACGATCCACGACGGTTCGGGCGCGGAACCGGCGGTTGCCGACGTGGCGGTTCGCGAGGGACGGATCGTGGCCGTCGGCAAGGTGGTACCGGGAAAGATAGGCCGGACCATCGACTGCCGCGGCTTGATCGTCGCTCCCGGGCTCATCGATCTCCACACGCACTCCGACGAGACGCTCGCCCAGCCTGGCGTTCGCCCCTGCCTGAACTACCTCCTGCAAGGCTGCACGACGATGGGCACCGGCAACTGCGGCGGCGCGCGCGACGTTGCCAAGTTCCTCGAAGATGTTGACTCCAACGGCGCCGGCACGAATATCGCGCACCTGGTCGGCCACGGCACGGTCCGCGGCAAAGTGCTGGGCTCGGCACGCCGCGCGCCTGCTGCCGACGAGTTGGAACGGATGAAAGCCCTGGTCGCTCAGGCCATGCGCGACGGGGCTTGGGGCATGTCCACCGGCTTGATCTACGCGCCAAGCTCCTACGCCGAGACCGACGAGCTCATCGCCCTGGCCAACGTGGTGGCCAATCACGGGGGTATTTATGTGAGCCACATCCGCGACGAGGGGGACCGCGTGGTGGAGGCTGTCGCCGAGGCGATTCGCATCGGCCGCGAGTCGGGCGCGCCGGTGCATATTTCGCACTTCAAGTCGATGCAGATCCCCAACTGGGGCCGCGTCCGTGATGCCGCGGCTCTGATTGAAAAAGCGAGGGCGGAAGGTCTCCGGATCACGGCCGACCAATATCCCTACACGGCCAACTCGTTTTCCCTGGCCGACGCCACGCTTCCTGCCGCCCAGATCCAGTGGTGCAAACCGTCGGATCTCGGCAAACGCATGGCCGGCGAGCCGGAGTTTTCCGTCCTGGTCCGGCGCGTGATTGCCGACCAACTTGGCCGGACCGAGAACATTGTCATCGCGGCCAGCAAGAAGTTTCCGGGCTACGTCGGCAAGAGTCTCAAGGAGATCGCCGCCGAAGAGAAGATGGAAACGGTGGACCTGGTGCTCAAGATCGTTGCCCAGGAGGCCCCGCAGATCGTCAGCCATTCGATGTCGGAGGACGACGTCCGCTGGGCGATGGCGCTGCCCTGGGTGGCCACGGCGTCCGACGGCGCGGCCCGCGCGCTGAATCCCCACGAGCACCACCACCCGCGGAATTTCGGCACCTTCGCCCGCAAGATCGGCCGCTATGCCATCCAGGATAAGGTGCTCTCGCTCTCACAGGCCATCCGCAGCGCCACCGGACTGCCCGCCGACATTTTCGGCCTAAGCGAGCGCGGCTACCTCCGCGAGGGCTATCAGGCCGACATCGTGGTTTTCGACCCGGCCGAGTATCGCGACCGGGCCACCTTCGAGAAGCCGCAGGAGTACGCCACGGGAGTGCGCTACGTCTTCCTTAACGGCCAAGTGGCCGTCGACGGTGGGAAGCCCGGTTCAAAGCTGTTCGGCCGGGCCCTGCGGCATCGGTCTACGCGGCAGGGTGAATGATCGTCCAGGAAACACAATTCCAGCAACCGCCTTCCCGCGCGAGCTCCTTGCAGTCCAGCGATACCACGGTGGCCGCAGGGAGGAGTCTTTGCAGCACCTGCACTGCCTCCGTGTCCTCCGGAAGCCCGTGGGCGGGAACGATGACGAGCTTGCCGACGCGAAGGAAGTTCACGTAGTTTCCCGTCGCCGGTGGTATTTTTCTTCGGGATTTCGTATCCGGCAGATAAGGCAATCGATGGATTTCCAGCCCGTGCTCGGCCAGGACCCGCTCGAGCCTGCGAGCATACCGCGGGTCTACCTGGCAATAGTCATTCACCACAACCCGGTCATCGTCCAGCGGTCGCACCAGCCCATCGCTATGGCCGATCGGGTCACGGGGTTCTGTCGGCACGAAGACACACGTCCGGCCGCAAAAGGCATCCCGAAGCCGTCTTTCGACTTCCGCTTGGCCCAACGTTCGGTTCTCGCGGAGCACCTTTTCCGTGAGAAACACCCTGCTGCCCGCCGCCACAACGTTGCCGCCATCCACGACGAGGTCGGAGAAGACGATCTCTCCCAGCGCTTCGAGTTGCCCGCAGATCTCGTCCTTGGTGATCAACTGTTCGCAACCTTGAAGATAGTCGGGGCTGTACCGGAACTTGACGAAGCGACTTTCTGCGACCTGGACCGGAGCGTAATCCCGAATCCAGATATCCGCCGTTGCTTCCAGGAACCTCACGGGGACTGCGTGGTTTTCGAGCACACCGACCACTCGCTTGCAGAGGCCAGGGTATCGCCGGCCCAGAAGGCCGGAGAAGTACACCATGTTCGTTTCCCAGTCGGGCGCCACGTGTCAGCTCCTGGAAGAAAGTCTCGGTCCGCAGCATCTGTGCACCATGCGGGCACTGTCGGCCCGTTGTGGCTCGATGGTGTTCAACAGCCACCCCATCATTCTCTCATTCCTCTGCCCCGTTCTCCACCTGGCCGCGGCTCGCTCGCGTTGAGCGGGCCGAACAAAACCGCTCGGCGTGGGTCTCTGACCCCGCCGAAACCGCCGACCGAAGGTCTCCTGGGCCCGTTTTGTTAGGGCCTCTAAGCACCAGGCCGCTGGAAACGAGAGCCCGGCTCCCGGAGAGCATGGGGTTTTCCGAAGCTTAGCGCCGGCCGTAGCCCCTCTTGCCAGTTCGGAAGCCTGGTTGCCCCAAGAAGGCTCCGGGGACTTTCCGTGGCGGGACTGCACCGACTCGCTGCCCCTCAGCGGGGCCTGCGTCTCTCCGGGAGCACGGACCGTTGCCTACCGAGAATACCCGACGGAGCTGTCAGCGGTGGGTCAGAGCGTGCGTCATCCCAAGAGTCTCTGCTGACCCACGCTTGTCAGCCCCTTCGGGTATTCCTTATGATACTCCCGAAAGACCTCACGGACCGAGCTACGCAGTTGTCGCGGAGTCATCCAATGCCAGGCACGCCGGACCTATCGTTGACCATCTACCGGGGCACTACCGAGATCGGCGGCAATTGCGTCGAACTTCGTGCAGGCCCGACCCGAATCGTCGTCGACGTCGGCGTGCCCCTGATCGACAGCCGGGGCGAGTTGTTCGATACCAGGTCGCTCAAAGGCAAGAGCAAGCAGAGTCTGCTCGACGAGGGCATCCTCCCCAATGTGCCGGGGCTGTTCCGGGGTGACCTGCATCCTGACGCGATCCTGCTCTCTCATGCGCATTTGGACCACAGCGGGTTTCTTGGCCAAACACAACCACGCATTCCGGTCTATGCTAGCGAGGGGACCAGCAAGATGATGCTGGCCGGATCGGTCTTCGCCAACGGCGAGGAGATACCGAAAAAGCGGTTCAGGAAGCTTCAACCTGGACGGCCGAAGACCATCGGCGACTTCCGGGTGACCACGTTTCCCGTGGACCATTCCGTCTACGGCAGCTCGGCCTTTCTGATCGAGGCAGGAAAAAAGACCGTCCTCTACTCGGGCGACCTTCGCCTCCACGGGCGAAATCCCGAAATGGCGGAGCAGCTCTTGAAGGCCCTGAAGAACCAGACGATGGATGCGCTCCTGATGGAGGGCACTCACCTGGGAGGTTCCAGACGACAGCGGGTCACCGAGCACAATCTCGATGAGCAGATTTCCGAACAAGTTCAACGCGCTGAGGGTTTGGCCCTTGTCTCGTTCTCCCCCCAGCACGTCGATCGGCTGATGGGCTTCCTCAACGCGGCCAAGAACGCCGGAAGGACCTTTGTCGCCGATGCCTATACGGCCTTCGTCATCTACCTGGTCCATCGACAGCTCGACCTTGTGGATCCAAGTGCGGACGAAGAGATCCGGGTGTTCTATCCTTACTACTTCGCGAGAAAGAGACGGAGCAAACTCCACGACATGTTCCGTCCGCGGCAGATTACCCTCGACGAAATCCGGCAGAATCCGAGCGACTTCCTCATGATGTTCCGGCCATCGATGCTGGACTCCGATTTCCACGGCAAGCTGCCTGACGGGGCAACGGTCCTTTATTCCCAGTGGGAAGGCTACCTCGACCGGCAGGATTGGCAGGAAACGGAGAGGAGATTGGCGGCCAGCGGCGGGAAACTGGTGCCGGTCCACACCAGCGGCCACATCCTGGAAGAGGACATGGTCCGCTTCGTCCGAGAGATCGATCCTCGCGTGGTGATTCCCATTCACACCCTGCGTCCCGAGCGATTGGGCGATCTCTGCGAACGGGTCCACCGGCTGGAAAATGGTCAAGCGTACGAGGTCGGATGAATGGTTATCTGGTAAGGAACTCAATAACCGTGAGACCTGGAATTGACTACGATGTGCTATTCCGCTCTACTCAGTGCTGAACAGGGCCTGTCGGACAACTGGCACGAGTACTACGGCATCACGAACAAGAGACGCAGCGCTCTCACTAGTGCCGCCAGTAATCGCGACTCGTTTTTCAATCGGAAGTCGGAAACAGCTCTCACATTGTTCTTCCTCGGCCGACTGCATAGGTGGCGTCAGAACGGGAGCATCTTCGGCGAGCTTCGACCGCGCATTGGTAACAAATGGAATCGCGACTTCTTCGACGCCGTTCAAAAAGGTCCCCTGCACGATCTCGCGGACACGCCGCTTTGCTCGCGGATTGCGCGACTCCTGGACAGAGAGCCTGCTTGCGTTCAGGACGCCATTCTCTTGTTCGAATTCCAAGCCGACGGCAACGCGGAATTCCATAGGGGCCATGCATTTGACAGCCCCTCATTCTTGAACATCAATCAGCAGTGGGGCCAGTTCGATGCAGTGGTGCTATTGCCCGGCATAAAGCAATTCGTCTTCTTCGAAGGCAAGTTAACATCCGACATAAGCCGCAGCACACAGCATTACCCTTACGTCAACCAATTGATGCGCGGCCTTGAAACGGGCTACTTGCTGACTCGGACGAGCAGCGTCTACCAGGATTGGGACTTCCAGTACGTCTTTGTATGCCCCGATGTGTGCTACACCTATTATACAACCTATTATGCGCATCTGCTCCGTAATCTGCAGAACCAACTGGAGTCGTATCGCGGCCTCTTGCGGAACTACTACACGCAGAACCTGAATATGCACCGATTCGACAGCTATTTCGAGGATTTCAAACGGACTGTGCCCTCGCGTGTGACGGTATGGAATTGGAAGGACCTTGCCTGCGAGGCCCAGGCCGATGAATTCAGCTTTGAGAAATACTGGGCCGCTCTGGGACCGTTTGGTGGTCGAACCCACGATCTGATCGCGGCAACGCGCGAGCGAATGAAGTATGCAGGTGTTGACGTACCACCTGCCGCACTTCAGTAACCAGCCCGCGACACGCATCGGAGCATTGCTGCCCCTATTAGCACCAAATGGCTCTTGGCCGGTCTTGTCAAGCGATTACCGAGTCACGCTCTAGGCCAAGTTGCGCTTCCCTCTGTATTTCAAGGTGGCGTTTAACAAGCCATCCGCCGCCAGCCAACCAGCCGCGGAGCGGCGATCGACAATTGCCAGGGGTGTGAACCCCTGGAACGAAGGCCGAAGAGTGACTTCAAGGTATTTCCAGCCGCGGCAGCGGCGACAGACAATGCCGGCCACTCGATCGATCCGCTGCCGCCCCCTTGGGGCTTGGTAGGAAGGAATACTCGTCAACCGTATACCAGGGGTTCACACCCCTGGCAATTGACATACGCCGCTTCGCGGATAAGAAGGACCCCACAACGTGGTTGAGACCTTGATTTAATGTACGAAATGAGGAGTTGTCTGCTCACCGTTTGGTGTTGGCTACTCATTCTGTATCTCAATGGCCCGCCGTAACCGCTCACAAACCATCCTTCGCAATTCTCCCGGCTCAAGAACCTTCGCCTGCCCTGCCCAGCCCAACACCCAGTTCGTGATTTCTTCCAGCCCGTCCACACGAAATGTCAGAACGATGCTTCCGTCCTTCTGCCATTTCACTTTCTGCGTGTGGTGCCACGTCGTCTCCGTGACGACCTTGGCCGCCTCGGGGGTGAACCAGATCTCCACGTCGCAGGTCTTTTCTCCCCGGAAGACGGCCCAGGCATTGCCGAAGTATGCCTTGAGATCAAACCCCTCGGGTACGTCGGCGGGCTGGTCGAGCGGGCGGAGCGTTTTGAACCGGGCAACCCGGTAGGTCCGCGGCTGGTCGGCGTCGGCCTGCCGAGCGACAATGTACCAGGCGCTCTTGATCAGACACAAGCGGTAGGGATGGAGCCGCAGTTGGACCGGTTCCGCCTGGTATGGGCTTTCGTAAAGCCCGGTGATCTGGCGGCCTTCCAACAGGGCGAACTGCACCGTTTTGATCTCTTCGCGATGCTTGCTATGGTCCGCCAGCTTCAGGTCCAGCACCGAGATCAACTGGGCCGCGTCGGCCAGGATGTCCCGGATTTCCCCCGCCGAAGTCGCCTGCAGCTTCCGCGTCGTCGCCGCGGCGCCCGGCCCAATGTCCAGTCCGGGCGTCTTCGTCAGGGCCGTCGCCAGTGCCTGGCCCAGTGCCTCCTCCTCGGTCAACCCAAACACGGGAAACCGATAGTCCGGCCGGACCCGGTAGCACTGGTCGGCCTCGTCGAAATACCAGGGCACGCCGGCGTACTCCAAGACCTCGAGATCCCGGTACACGGTCCGCTCCGAGCAGCCGATCTCCTCTGCGATCGCGAGGGCGTTCCACCGGCCGCGGCTCTGGACCAATTCCAGCACCTTGAGCACCCGCGCCATCCGCTCGTGCTGCCGGACCCGCCGGTCCCGATCCGGACGCGCCTTGCGCGACTTGCCGCCCTCGGATCCTTGCGTCTTGCGTCGCACTGCGGGCTTCTTTTTCGCCATCGCCTACCTCAAGTCCGGGACCATCGACGTCCGAACGACTCGCTCAAACTCCGCGGGATGATGAACCTTCAACCAGGCCGCCCGGCAGGTCAGCACGGCATTGGCGAACTCATGGGCCTTGCAGCGTGCGTACGCGGCAGCCTCCGCGACACGGTCGAACAACGCCTTGGCCGCCGTCTCTTCCATCCCGTCTCTCGCTGCATGACAACAGAACCGCAATCGGAATTCGTCGACTACCTCTCGCCTTCCGCCGGCGGCAGCCTTCACGAACCGGTAACCGTCCGCCAACGGAATCTCTCCGAACCAGGCGAGCAAGTTCATTACCTGCTCCTGGTACAGGAGCATCCCTCGGGATTCCCCAAGCAGTTGCAGTAGATCGTGCCGGACCGTTTCCGGATATTCTCGGAGCTCCTTGCGGCCGATGAACCGACGAAGCACGTTTCTTCGCGCCGGGCCGCATGCGAGGATCGCGGTAAGCGCCGCCACGTCTCCAACGCCTTTCGGCCGGATGCGCGCGAACCATCGTCGGAGAACGTCGCTGTCCAGTTGAAAGATGCCCTCGGTTCGGCCCGACCATAGCAGTGCGAACGCATCGGCATCGTCCACGGGGATCTTGCCCAGGTCCCCCTCGGCCCCTCGCTGCTCCCCTATGGACGCCGCAACCAACTGCGGAATCATCTCTTCGACTGTCAAGTCGGACAGCAAGATCGCCCTGTCCACCAGGACCGCCCCGAACGTGCGATCGGCCAGTCCAAGAAGTTCTTCTTTCCGGCCGGGCTCCACTCGCAGCAGGAACCGACCCGCCCAGGGCCTCTTTGGCCCGCAGAACCGTTCAAACAACAGCCCATGCCGAAGCGGATCGGTATCCGACAGCCGAAGCACGTAGGCGACGATGGACCCGCAGCCCGCCCCGACCAGCCGGTATCCGATCTGCCGGCTCCTGGCAAACTCTGCAACGGTAGCGGCGACCAGGAAGTTCTCGGCCTTGCCGGACGTGCGGATCAGGGCCAATTCGCGATCCAGACGAAGGACCGCCTGTTGGAACTCGTCTTGAGAGTAACGGTGCCGTATCCCGCTAAGACAGCGTTCTCGAAGTTCGTCACAAATCTTCGCATCGTCTTCCATCTTTCCGTTCCCGAGAATCGAGAATCCCATCTTCGCTGCCACGTCTGCCTCTTCATCGGAACAAAATGCCACGGGCTTGTCACGTGGGTACTTAGGCTCCTCCTTGGAGTCCGGACCTCGGTCCACGTAATCTCCCAGGGTCACCACGAGTTCGTTGGCCGCGGGCCGGACGAGTTCCATCGGTGCGGCCAGCGCCTCCGCATGACCGTGGATGTCGCCGATGGCGACGACTCGGCCGTCAATTTCAGCAATCGCTCCTCGAAGTCAAACCTGTGCTTACGTTATCCGGGCCGCCCGCAGCCTGCAAGCGTCTTGCGGCTTGGACTGCCTCGATCGCCTTTTGTGCCTTCTCGCGGACAATGTCGCACCAGTCGTCCAGAAGCCGGCGAAGCCCGGGGGCCGCGCAATGCGCTGCCGCCGCCATGCTGCCGAGGCTCTCCGCGGCCGAGGCCCGCACGCCGGCATCCGGATCCTGGAGGGAAACCATGAGAGCGGGCACCACGTCCCGGGCCCACGGCCCCCTTCCGCCCAACTCCCGCGCGGCAGAGGCGCGGACCAGGGGATCTCGATGTCCCAGACACGCCAGAAGCGCGGTTGTGGCGGCCGGGCCAATACCTCTCAAAGCCCGCACGACCTGCCACTTGATGGTCGCAGTCAGCGATGGCGCGTCGAGCAGGCGGACAAGCGCTGCCACGGCCGGCTCTCCCCATCTCTTCATCTTACCGAGTGCATCCATGGTCTCTCGAAGAACGGCAAGATCCCGGTTTCCGAGTGCTGCTCGGAAGGCGGGAACCGCCGAGGCCGCAGCGGGACCAATGTTCCCCAGCGCCTCGGTTGCCAGGATTCGTTCCGACAGCGACCCTCCGGCCAGCCTTTCGACCAGCTTCGGAACTGCCGCAGCCGCGCGAAAGCCCATGAGGCCGAGGGTCTTGATCGCCCGGTTCCGCACTCGCAGGTCCGTATGCTCCAACAGTTCGACGAGCGGCCCGACGGCCGCACTCCCGATGTTGGCGATCGCGTCCTGAATCGATCCCGGCTCGGCCAGAGACGTATCCTCCAGCAGAGAAATGAGCCGTGGCAGGGCGGGTGCCGCAAGAGGCCCCAGCAGCTTTACCAACCCGGCCGATAGCGCTCGCGAAGAAACCGGCTTGAGTCCATTGGTCAGCTTCGCCACGATAGCCTCGATTCTTTGCCCGAACCGCAACAACGCTTTCAAGCGGCTTTCCGTGAATGGAGGAGCCGAGAACGCGTCCCTTTCGCTGGTCCGTGGGACGACTCCATCCGGACCGGGTTCGTTTCGAGCCAGGACGAGGATGGCTGCAAGGCGGACTCGCGGGTCCGAATTGTCAAGATTTTCGCGGAGCGCCGGCCAGGCATCCTGGCCCTCTTGGCCCAAGGCATCGACCGTCAATGCCGCGGCAACCCGGGCGACCTCGCTTCCGGAATCGAGAACGCCGATCAAGCCTTGCAGGATTTCACGCCTCAGGGCTCGCTGCCGTCGTATTACCCGTATGGTTTCTTCTCGGACCTCGCAATCGCCGTCGCCCAGAGCCCGCATCAGGCATGGGACGATTTCCGGCGCATCCAGGAGGTTCAAGCTGTTGATGACCCGCCGGCGCACCATCGCGGATTCGTCTTTCTGCATCTCGATGAGGAAGGGCAGGACGGTCGGCGATTTGCTCCAGCCCAAGGCGTTCACGATGGACGCCCGCGTTCGCGGATCCGGATCTCGGAGCGCCTCCTGCAGGACGGGCAGGGCCGCCGAAACGATCCGCTGCACTCCTCGAAACGCGTGCAGAGAGCCGTGCTCTCGACGAATCACGGCTTCGATGACCAGCGGAACGATATCGGGGTGGTCCGGTTCGAGGCTCGACAATACCCCGGCCGCCGCCCAGCGGACCGAGGCGTCCGGATCGCGAAGTTTCGCTTTCACCAGAGCGGCGACCTCTTCTGGCCGGCATCGGAGCCGCGCGACTCGCTCGACGGCTGCCCGGCGCAGGCGCGAGTCTTCAGCCTCCCAATCCTGCGAAGGAAGCGGAAAGGCGGGATCGAGAATTGGGCCATACTCCTGGACAAACCGTTCAGCCGTTTGCCTGACCAAAGCCGGTTCGCTTTCGCGCGCGGCTTCGGCAACGATCGGGAGCGCATCGCGCAATGCGGCAGTGATTTCCGGTTGGAGAAACCTCTTGAACTGCAAGCCGAAGAGCACCTGCAACGCTCCGCACCGGATCCACTCGTGGGGGTGGCGGACAGCTTGGGCCACTTGTTGAACCGTTTCCGTGCTGCCCAAGAATTCCAGTTGCACCAGTGCGTCAACATTCCACGGCTCCCTCATCGCGTCAATCAGGTGGGGGACCGCAGCCTGGCCGAAGTTGGCGAGCACCCAGTATTGTTCCATTTCGAGGAATTCGGGATCCCGGGGCGCCTTGCCGTGCAGGTCGGCAACCCAGTGGCTCATCGGCTTGCCCAGGTACAGCCATCCCGAGTCTTGTTTGCCATCCGTTTCCGCCTCGCTGGAGCAGGGGAAAACCAAAGTCGGGAGCATGGCGAGAGAGACCGCGCCTGCACCCCGATGCAGGAAGCCGCGTCGAGTCAGAGGGACCGTTCCATGGCGGTGATCGCGCATTGGAAAAACTCCGTCGGATCCAGGTGTGAGACGTTTCGAGCAGCACGGATTCTACCCAGACACACTGCCAGCAGTGGGACAATGACATTCAGCGGCAGCATCCACCGGGCCGCGCCCCGCGCTAGCCGGGCCTGCCGCGGCACGCAAGTCATTGCGGTCAACAGACTTCCTTGCGTTTGGCGGGCCTGTGAGGATATACTCGAAAAAACCTCCACGAACACCATCGAAAAAGGAAACCACTGTGCGAGGACTCCCGCTCCGACTCTCAAACTCTCGACGCTATCTCGTCCGCCCCCACGCCATGCTTGCCATCGCGCTGGCAGGGTTTCTTCCCTTGGAGCCGCTCGCCGCCGCGGAACCGGGAACCAGCGAAACAAAGTACGCCCTCGACAAGGACATCGCTTACCTGCCCACAAGCGATCCGCCGGCATCCGAATACGCCGATAAGATGTGCCGCCTGGATCTCTATCGTCCCGAAGGACTCCAAGGGTTCCCCACCATTGTCTTCTATCACGGCGGCGGGCTGAAAGCCGGCAGCCGGAGCATCCCGGCCGCGTTGACCAATCGCGGCTGGGCCGTGGCCGGCGTCGGCTATCGGCTGCATCCGGAGGTCCGGCATCCGGTCTACATCGAGGATGCGGCGGCAGCCCTGGCCTGGACGTTCAAGAACATTGAGTCGGTGGGCGGCGACCCGAGGAAGATTTTTGTCACCGGCATCTCCGCCGGAGGTTATCTCACGGCGATGGTCGGCCTCGACAAAACCTATCTCGCCAGGCACGACATCGACGCCGATCAAGTCGCCGGCCTTATCCCCGTCACCGGGCAGATGATCACCCACCAGACCGTTCGCAAGGAGCAAGGCATCGAACCCAGCCAATTTCGGCCGACAATCGACCAATTCGCGCCTCTTTATCACGTTCGCAAAGACACGCCGCCTGTCCTGTGCGTCACCGGCGGCTGGGGAGTCGATATGCTCATGCGAGCGGAGGAGAATCTTTATTTCGTCTCCATGATGAAGCTCGTCGGCCACAAGGCGATCCAACACGTCGTGATCGAGGGTGCCGACCACGGCCGCTGCGGGGCGGAGTGCTGGCCGCACGTGATCGCGTTCATCGAAGCGAGGCTCGCCCAGATGCGTGCAACCGAAAAATCGGCAAGTCCGCCGCAATAACCCTCGCGAGCGTTGGAATTATTCTTCCGAGGAATTTGGCACACCAAGGAGCTGTTCCTCATGAACGCGATTCTTACTGCTCAACTGGGGCCGATAAATGAATAGTGTCGTGTCTTCCACCCGTACTCGGAGAAGTCCATTGCGAATGAAAGACAATCAACACCTTAACCACCTGGTACTACTGCTGATTGCCTGCCTGCTGATTGCCTGCCTGCTGATTGCCGCACACCAGACCCTTGCTCAGGAGTGGACCCGTTTTCGCGGCCCGAATGGCACGGGGATCGGGCACGCTCCCGGACTTCCTCTGGAGTGGACCCTCAAGGATTGCCTCTGGCGCGTGGAGTTGCCGGGCGTCGGCCACTCTTCGCCCGTGATCTGGGGCGACCGGCTGTATGTCACGTCGGCCGTGGAAAAAGACGGTCTGAGGATCATCTCGTGCCTCCACACGGCCGACGGGCGGACGCTTTGGCGGCGCGAGTTCCCGATGCCGACCCATTCGAAGAGTCCCAACAACAGCTACGCTTCGGCAACGCCGGCCTTGGACGCCGACCGCGTGTACCTGACCTGGGCAACCCCCGAACAGTACCTCGCGCTGGCGTTGAAGCATTCCGATGGCAGCGAGGTCTGGCGGCGCGACCTGGGCCCGTTCGACGGAGAGCACGGCTACGGCGCTTCGCCGATCGTGGTGGACGGATTGGTGGTCCTGACCAACGAACAGAATGGTCCCAGCAGCATCGTCGCCCTGGACGCGGCCACAGGGGCCGAACGCTGGAAGACTCCACGCCGTTCGGAGAAGGCCGCGTACTCGACCCCCTGCCTGTTCGAGATGCCCGGCAGCCCGCCGCAATTGATCGTCACGAGCTGGGCCCACGGGGTCAGCGGCCTGGATCCGCAGACCGGCAGGCCGCTGTGGGAACTGCCCGTGTTTACCTATCGCGCGGTGGGCTCCCCCTTGATCGCGGAAGGAATGGTCTTCGCCGGTTGTGGCGGAGGCGGGACCGGCAAACCGTTTGTCGCCGTCCGGCCCGGGGATCCGGCTCGGGGCGCCAAGGCGGAAGTGGTCTACGACGTCCCCAAGCCGGTCCCCTACGTGCCGACCCCCGTGGCCAAGGACGGCTTGGTGTTCCTCTTTGGCGACCAGGGCGTGATGAAGTGCATCGACGCGGCCACGGGAGCCGAGCGGTGGCAGAAACGCGTGGGCGGGAACTACTTCGGTTCGCCGGTGCGGGTGGACGATCGGCTGTACTGTATCTCTCGCGACGGCGAACTGGTCGTCCTGGCTGCCGCCGACAAGTACGAGTTGTTGGCACGCATCAACCTTGAGGAACGCAGCAGCAGCACTCCAGCCGTCGCCGGCGGGGTGATGTACTTGCGCACGGTGTCGCACGTGATGGCCGTCGGCCCGCAACCCAAACGCTGACGGTCGCGGCGATGACCTCATGAGGCCCGCGGCCTGGTCGCCGACGTCGGTTCCCCACCCCCTCTACCCGAGGTAAGCCTCTTGTTGGCGCAGGATCTGCTGGACCTTGGGGATCTCGACCTCGCGGGGCCGGCAACCGTCTTTGACGGCGACTGCCGCCGCCACGCCCGCCGCATGGCCGGTCGCAAAGCAGACGGGGATCAAGCGGATGTTGTCGGCGGTGTTCAGTGCCGAGGAAATGCATCGTCCGGACGTGAGCAGGTTGTCGACCTTTTTCGGCACGAGCACTCCGTAGGGAATGTGCCACTCCTCGCCCTCGGGCTTGGTGAAACCGCCGACGGCCACGACATCGGGACACCGCTCTCCGCGACGGATGTTCTCACGCGTGAGCGTCTTCACGCCGGCCAACGTCCGCGTGATCCGCACCCCAAGCTGCGGACCGGTCTCCAGCAGAGACGCTTTTTCGTAGCCCGGCGTCTTGCGCATCTTCTGCACGGTCTCCCAGATAAAGCGGCGATGGCTCATTTCGAGCTGGCTCAATACGGCCACGTCGAGCCCGTCCGTCTCCGGTCCCAGCATATTTACCCAGTTGACGCCCGGGATGGGCGTGGCCGAACCGAGTCCGCGGGGCTTGGGCGACTGTTTGGCCGCCGCCGCGTCGAGCTTGTCGAGGTTGCCGACCCGCGAAACGAGGCCGATGTTGTATGTGCGGTGCTCGAACTCGGCTCCCGCGGCGGCGAACAGGTCGCCGTCGCCGGTGGCGTCGATCACGGTCTTGGCCAGGATTGCCTGGCGTCCGGACTTGCTCTCGAAGACCGCGCCGCAGACCGAGTCGCCGTCCATCACGGCGTCCACGCCCCAGCAGTGCAGGAAGACCTTCACCCCGGCCTCCTGGATCATGTCGACCATAACAAACTTGAGGGCCTCGGCGTCGACGGTCGGATTGAGCCCGGGGCCGCGATTCATGATGCCCCCTTCGAATTTCTCCAGACGGCGCATCATCTCCTCGCCGATCCCCATGCAGACCTGCTTCGGCCCTTTCACCATGTGGCCGATCACGACCAGCACCAATCCGCCGGTCCACAGGCCGCCGAAATGGTTGTAGCGTTCGACCAGGACGACGTCGGCTCCGGCGCGTTTGGCGGCGATGGCGGCCGCCACTCCGGCCGAGCCGCCGCCGACGACCAGCACGTCGGTCGAACCCAGCAGCGACAGCTTGCGCGCCGGCTGGACCACCTCGCCGTTGACCACGGTCGGGCAGGTTGCCGTGGATTGCACCACATGGTCCTTGATTACACTGCCCGTGAATCCGCTTTCCGTCCGCGGCGGATCGGCGAAAACCGACTCGCTCGCCAACGAGCCGCCCACCCCGGCCGCCACGCCCGAGATGCCCAGAATCCGAAACAATTCACGGCGAGAGATCCCCTGACCCATCGTATGTCCTCCACGGTAATTGGCCAATACTTTCCGGTTATGGTGATTTCTGCCCGGACCAGCCGCGCGCCACTCGGCATGGGCGCACGCCAACCCGACGAAACCCCACGGGCAAGCGAGGGAACCGCATGCCGCAGCTACGCTTCGGTCGAGGTGCGAGTGATCCGGATGACCTGAATCCAGTCTCACGGGCTTCCATCTTAGGCGAGCGGCAGGTTCAAATCTACCCGTGCCGACTTTCCTTAGAAAGAAGCCCTTCGGCGAGAACGTCGAAGGGCTTTCTCATTGTAGGGACTAGAGTTACGCCGTCGAGAAGCCAGTTCAAACAGACGATTTCGAGAATCTGCCGTTTGGCCGCGTAATCCGCCGTAAGCCACTGGCTCGTAAGGCTTTGCGAGAGTTCAAACGCCTTGATGGCGATGTCGGCGTTTTCATCGTGCCCACGGTCCAGCACTTCGGCTTGCAGCTTGAGCCGCGCCGCCCGGTCGCGTAGCTCGGTGCTCTTGGCGGCAAACGTATCGGCGTCGATTTCCTCCAAGAGCCGGAGGTTGAGGAGTTGGTCGGTCTGGCCCTGAATCACCGTAAGCTGACGGTGCAATTCGGCCCGTTGCTCGCGGGTGTAATCCTGCTCCTCGCGGGTCCGGGCGCGAAGCACCTTGAGAACCCAGTCCCGCACTTCGGCATCCTCGATGCGCAGCTTGGCGAACAGCGCCAAGACTTGCTTGTCCAGGTCGGCCTCAGTCAAACGGATGCGGGGATGCCCTTTGCTGGCGTACTTGGAGCATCGGTAGTAGTTGTAGTCCCGGTCCCCGGCCTTCGTCTTCTTGATCTTTCGTTCCCCTACGATCTTGTGGCCGCATTGGCAGGTAATCAGGTCGCTCCCGTAGGTCATTTCGTGCGTGCGGTAGACTTGCCCGCCCAACAGGGCTTGAACTCGGTCCCAAGTCTCCCGGTCCACAACCGGGGAGTGCTTGCCAGGATACCATTGCCCCTTGTGCTCCACTTCGCCGATGTAGGCGCGGTCGTGCAAGATGGCGTGCAAGGTGCTTCGCGGGAATCGGGGCACGCTGTCCCGGTACACGATGCCCTCTGCCGCCAAGCGTTCAATCAGCATATCGAGCGTCAGGCCGTGGTAGGCGAATAGCTCGAATATCCGCTTGACCTTCGGGCCGTTCACCGGGTCCACTTCCACGATGCCCCGGCCGTCGATGCGGACGTTTCGGTATCCGTAGGGGGCATGACCGACGAACCAGCCCTCCTTGACTCGACGCGCCAGTCCCTCTTTCACGTCAAGGGATTGCTGCTCGGTATAGAAACTCGCCATGCTGGCGAGCATCCGCCGTTGCATCCGACCGGCCGGGGTGTTCTCGGTCGGCTGCGAAACCGAAATGAACTCCAAGCCGTATTCGGATTCCAACCGCTCCAATTCGACGTAATCGAAGAGGTTCCGCGCGGCGCGGTCCACCTTGTAGAACAATAGGCCGGTCAACTCGTCCGCGTGCTTCTTGGCGTAGGCGAGCAATTCCTTGAACGCCCGCCGTTCGTCCTGCTTGGTGGCAGTCTCCGCGATCTTGAACAGCTTGACGATGGTGCCGCCCATCCGCTCGGCGTAGCGCCGCAGGGCATCCTCTTGAATGTCAAGGGAGAATCCTTCGCGCTGTTGCTCGCGGGAACTCACGCGGGCCAAGGCAACGTATTTCTTTGTCACGGCTTGCTGCTCCGAAGCACATCGAACAGGTTGGTCACATTCAATATGATGCTCAGGCCCTCTTGAGGAGTCAAGTTCGGGTAATAGGGCCGCCAAACCCGGAGCGTATCGGCCAGTAATTCGGGCGTCACCCAACGCGGTGCGCCGGCCGGAACGGCAATCACCGGGGCATCATGGACTATCGAGGAGGAGGGGATGTCTGTCATGTGGTGCGATCTCAAGGTGGTCGAAACGAACCTACGCGATGCGCAGATTCCCTGCAACGGACACAACGATTCGAGCAGGTCACGGCGCGGATTCAGCGCCGGACCAGCGCCGTTCCGGCGCGGGTCAGAGCCAATAGCAACCGCGGCCGTGCCCCCGCTGGCGGAGATTGTGGATGGCCGCCGCGCTGACTCCCTCGGCGCGCCCCGCCGTTCTCAAGCCGGAGTAGAACGTCACCTTGCCGCTATGGCAGTCGATCTTGTAGACGCCAGGTGCTCGGGTGCCGGCAAGAAGTCGCCTCACGGTCGATGCTTCATTTGCCGTCAGCGGCACAGCGCCAAGGAGGTTCTCGGTTTCCGGTTGCCGATCCAATCCGGCAAGCCAAGTGATGCCTTGCCGAGCGGTCCAGACCCGATCCATCCAATCGGGCAGAAGACGGGATGGCAAGACGCCGGTGTAGGGGCCGAAACGGAACACGCAATAGGAGCCCGGCAATATCAGCGGGTCGCCCTTGGCAATTCGTCGCCGGCCACACCATGCCCGGAACTTCTCGGCGTTGCGGCTGATCCCAAGATGCTCG
Organism: Pirellulales bacterium; assembly: GCA_013360685.1. GTDB lineage: Bacteria > Planctomycetota > Planctomycetia > Pirellulales > Thermoguttaceae > JABWBD01. Next base: position 4,316 of record JABWBD010000008.1, on the reverse strand, counting down.
GCAATCTGCGCGCAACTCCAGCCTCGCTGCCGGAGGATGCGCACAGCTTGTTCCTTGGGCGTCAGCATGGCATCGGGATTCGAGAAGGTGGAAGAATACCCGTGGCCGGGGCCGCTACTCCCCGGCCACGGGCGCAGTCGCCCGGCCGTGGCTCGCTACAGCACTGCCGGGCAGCCGGCCGAAACGCCGGCCGATGGTAGCCTATCGCAAGCCGCGATCATACTTGTCGATGTCCCCGGCGAAGCTCTCCGCCAGCCAGACGCCGAACGGATTGGGGACGGGGCCGGCGAACGCAAGAATGGCATCCCGGACGTAGCGCCAGGGGTTGCCGTCGCAACCGCCCGCGTACTCCCCCTCAAGGATTTTGAGGACGACGAACAACGCGGCGGATTCGCCTCGGCTCCCGGTCGAGCCGTTGTCGAGATAGCGGGCGCGTAAGACGTGGGTGAAGGGGTTCATAGGATCAAGTCTCCTGTTGCTGTTGCTGATGTTGCAGTGCGGCGGCCATAGCGCGTTCCTCTGCCGTCGCGTAGGGGTCGTTGCCCGCTTCCATGATGTCGGCCACGGGCAATTCAAAACGGGTCTGCGACTTCCTTAGCCGTTCGCCCCAGACTTGGAAGGTCTTGCGGACGGGGGCGGATTGCTCTTGCAGACGTTGCTCCTGCCGGGCGTAGAATTCGTTGGCCTCCTTGGCGTACAGTCTGAGGTTGCCCTCCTTGGCGAGCTTCAGCCGATGATTGACGGCGCGGATTTCCGAAAGCGGCAGCGTGGGGTCATACAAGGCCGCCAACTTTTCGGCCGTTGCGTGCGCCACAACCTTCTGCCGCCGTGGGCTAGCGGCAAGGGCCGCGCGACGTTCTTCCTCTGCCTTCTTGGCGGCAAGCCGCTCCACTTGCTCCTCCAGAAAAGCGCCTTCGGGGTCACGCTCGCGCTTCTTCGCTGCCTTGTGCTCGTCGAGTTTCCTTTCGGCCCAGTTGCGGGTGTCGGGAGGCGGCGCGAACAGCGCCTCCCGCTCCGCCTTGACCTTGGCGCGGGTCACGGGGTCTTCGTCTTCGACGTGTTCCAAGCCGCGGTACATCTCCCTGTCCGTCAGCCGACGCCCCAGGTTGTCTTCGATGCTGTGCCGAAGCCCGATGGCGTACTCGTCGAAGGCTTTCAGCGCGGCTTCCTTGGCGGCCGGGTCGCGGGGATCGTAGAGGAATTCCCCGGTCAGCATCCCGCCCAGAGTACACGAAATGCACTCACGACCATCGGAACGGACGCCGATGGCGTAGGGCAGACCAGAAACCGGTTTGTACATGGTGCTCACCTTTCGTTGTCCGGCAAACCGGCCGGTACGGCTGCCGCCTGTTGCGACGCATCGGAATGGATGGCAGTCTTGAGCGACGCGCGGAACGCTTCCGGCGTCGAAAGGTCGATGGGGTACATGCTGCGCTGGCCCAACCAAAACAGCCGGCCGTCGCGCTCAAAGGGCCGCAGGTCGTCGGGGATCGGCGGCACGTCGGCACGCGCTGCGATTTCGGCAACACGTCGGTCGGTTCGGCCGCCGTAGAAATGCTGATGGCCGGAGGGACTCGTGAAATAGCCGGCGTGCTGACTAGTACGCACCGGGCGTAGTTCCGGTTCCGGCAGGGGATGCTCCTGCTCGTATTGAGCCTTGGCCGCCGCTCGCTCGCGGCCCGATGGCATCGACCACCACGGTCTACCGGCCATAGCGCGCCCTTTCCTGTTTCCGATCCCGACCCCGCGCCTGAGAAAGATGCGGGGCCGGGAGAGCCACACCGCGCCCGTTGACCCTGATAGCGCGGGGCTTCTTGAATCGTTCCGGGCAGGTGGCGCGAAGGGCCGCAAGGCTCCGTTCGGCGTCCGCCCGGTCGTAGCAGTGAACCAGGAAGCTCACCAACCACGCCACGTCGGTTGCGCCGGCTGCAATGGCGAGCCTCTTGGCTTCGTTGGACATGATTCGGGTCGGTTCAATTGCCGCCCGAGGGTCGTTCGCTACTTCGCGGCGCAGGGAGGTACAGAGTTTCACGTTCATGTTCAATCCTCTCGAAGAGTTCAGGTAAACCGGCAAGGATTTCGTCGGAAACGCCCTCCCGGTCGGGCAGGTTCCGCTTCTCCATCACGTCGCAAAGCAGATCGACCAGTCCCTTGGCGATTCTCAGAACGGTTTCGCGCTCCATCAGAACACCCTCCTTGACCTTCACGGCTTGCGAGACGGCCGCGATCTTGGCCAAGCTGTCGCAAAGCGATTTCACGAGCGCCGGCCGGTTCTCCTTCATCGCGCGTTCCACGCACAGCCGCAAGATGGCCGCTTCGCCCTCCACCTTCTCGGGCGGATAGCGCAAGAACTCCTGGTATCGGCCTTGCCCCTCTTCGCCTATGTTGTACATGTGTCATCTCCTGGGGTTGCTAATCGAAATCCTTCATAGCCGGCCGCGCCTTTCTTGACCGAACAGCGGACCAAGAGCCCCTCAAGGACCAGGGCGTCGAAGATGGCTCGCACGGCCGCATCGGACTTGACCTTGGCGACGCGCAGAAGCTCGCTTTTCGTTTCGCCCAACGCGAATTCCTTCGCCGCATTCAGGATGCGCTCCCGAATGGTCCCTCCGCGCTTCTCTTCCCGCGCTTCGGAAGGCGTCGAAAGCGAAACCTTCCAGTGACGAGGCTCCCCGGACGGGCCTTCGTCCACGTCCAGCGCCCAAAGCCCGCCGTGGCCGCTCGAACCTCCCGCGCTCATCCACAGGCGATGCAGACCCGTCCCCGGCTGATACGCTTCGCGCCGGGAAAGCAGAACCCATTGCCGCGCGTATTCGCCGAACCCAGACCACGAAAGGTCGGACAACTCGGGCGGCTCAAAACTCCGGTCGCCTTTGCCGCGCTTTCTGGTATGGTGGAGCAGAATCGGCGAAACCCGATGCCGCTGGCAGATTTCGCTCAACGGGCGCAGCCGCTCGCCTTGGATCATCAAGTTGGAAGCGTCCGCACCGGGCATCATCAAGTAGACGGGATCGAGGAACAACACTTCGCAGCCGGTGTCCTGGATGGTCTGCTCAAGCCTCTCAAGATGTCTTGCGCTGGTCAGCATGGGCAACCAATCCGTCCAGAAGAGGTTGTCGATGTCGGCCAAGCACAACTCCTTCGCCTCGCAGATTCGACGCGCCGTTTCTTGCAGGGTCGCCAGGCCGCTCTCGGCACTCGCCATCAACACTCGGCAGGGTTGTGGAACGGGGAACCGCTCCAGGAACGGCGTAGCCGTCGCCAGTGAGATTCCGGCATTGACGGCCATCGTCGTCTTCAGGTCTTTCATGCCTCCGGCCAAGAAGCCGGGGTGCTCCGCGACCCATACGCCGTCGATCAAGAAGCGGAGTTTGAAGCACTGATTGTTGAGTTGCTCGCAGGTCAAGATGCGAGGCTTTGCCACTTCGGGGACCGCTACGTTGTAATGGATGCACACGTGGCCCTTGGCCGTCCGGTGCCAATCCGCTGTTTCTTGGGCATCGCCAAAGCGGTAGATGGCCAGGCCGCCGTTAGGCAACGGGTAGAAGCGGGCGTTCGGCTTGTTCAGGTCTTTCCCTTCGCTGCGGGTCGAGTAACGCCCCGCCCGCTGATTCCGCTTGTGGTCTCCACGCAGCCAGCAGGTATGCAATTGCCCGCACAGCTTACCCTTGACCCGCTCCAGGATCGGCGCATGGCCGTCCTCCTTCATGGCTTGGAAGATCGACTTGTGTATTTCGTCCCATTCCTCGCAACCCGTATCCTGTTTTGGTTCGGGCGCGGGTTCGGGTTCGACAACGGATGGATCGACGGTCAGCCCGGTAGTTGCGGCGTTGACAAGCTCAAGTCCCTTCATGCGTCCCTCCCTGCCACCTTGCGCGCCCGGTTCATCGGTGGGACGTACCACAAGCAGGTGCATGGTGTGGACCCCTGGAACCTGTCAATGTTCCGAGCCATGCCACGGGGCTTGCAGGTTCAGGAAGATGCCCTGCGCAGGAAACCCCGCCAGTGGATCGCACTGGATGACGACTTGGAGGATTGGCCTGAATCGTCGCGGCAGAACCTGGTCGCGTGTGACGGGTCCACCGGTTTGTCCAGCCCCGAGGTTCAATCTGAGCTGAGGGAGAAACTACAGCGCTGCCAGGCGGCGTTGACGGTGTAGTACACCCCACCATTTTTATGCCCTGCTGCTGATGGGCAATGGCAATTACTTACGCGGTTGGGTTGTGTGTTTCCCTGGGTGGTTGCGCCGCCAATAGGGCTTGGTCACGCAGCCAGCTCGCTCGGTCATACACAAAGCCTGGAAACTCTCGTGCCAA
>JABWBD010000251.1 GCA_013360685.1 Pirellulales bacterium | reverse complement strand
GCGGCCGCAAGCACGGCGGCCAGCGCCCGTTTCTGCCGATCGATCGCCACGAGATACTGGCTGGCCGGCAGGGAAAGCGAGAGGAGCACCATGCCGGGCACCAGCCAGACCAGCGGCGCGAGCCCTGTCTCGTAGTCGGGCAGCATGCGGCCGAGCACCGGGCCGGCCAGGACCAGGGCCAGGGCGGCCGGCAATGCCATGGCCGTCGCCTGCAGTTCGGTCGCTCGCGCCGCCAGCAAGGCCACCTGGCGCCGGTCGCCGCACTGACCGAATTTCTCTCCGTAGCGGGGCCCCATCACGATCGACAACATGTTGCCGATCCCATAGAGCTGCGCGGAAACCATCAGCGCCAGCGAATAGCAGCCGAGTTGGAATTCCCGGTCGGGCATGTACGCGAGAATCATCAGCTTGTCGAGCGAGCGAAACAGGCTGTAGACGACGCCCGCCAGCAGGATCGGGCTGCCGATCGCGATCAACCGCCGCATTTCCCCGCGGTCCCATGCCCAGGAGAATCTCAATTTGCCGAATCGAGAGAGATAGACGAGCGACGCCCCCATCACGCCAAGCGTACCGGCGTACAGCCCCGGCAAGCCCCATAGCCAAGTACACGCGCCGCCGACGACCAGCGTCGTCACCGCTTCGAGCGCCGAGAGACGCGAGGTTGTCGCAAAGGCCTGTTTTGCTCGCAGGACCGTGACTTGGAAGGAGGCATACCGGCCCAGCGCGGCCAGCAGACCACCGATGGCGAGCCCCGCCGCCCAAGCGGAAGACCACTCGCCCGTTCCGCGCAAACCGACCCAAATCCCGGCACCCGCGAGAACCGCGGCATACGCCAGGCTCGAGAGGATGTTGGTTGTGAAGGCGAGGTCGAGCCCTCGCTGGGCCTTGGCGAGATCGCCACGTCCCAGCGCGACGGTCAGTTCTCTGGCCGCGCCCTTGCTGACGCCCAGATTGGCGTAGCTGGCATAGCTGAGCACCAGTTTCACCGCCTGCCAGATGCCCATCTGCGCGGGACTCAGCAACATGCGCAACAACAGGCTGGTGACGGTGCCCAGGGCCTGGCAAATGACCTCCACGCTGCCGACGACCGCCCAATCGGCAAGGAGCCGCCGCCAGCCGCTGACCGGAGCGGAGATCGGCGTCGATCGGTCGATGGTTTGCAGATGAGCAGCCATGGATTCAGCCCCGGGACGCCTGTTTCATGGTGCCGTGTTGTCCGGGCGCGCGATGAAGTCCCAAAGCCGCCATGCGGCGATGGATCGAAGGCTTTGGTTCTGCCGCGGACAAGACGGCGTCCGCCACGTTGGCGGCAGCGGAAGTATCGCGATTGCCGAAGACACCGGGGTTCGGGCGGATGTCGACCATCCGGCCAACGGAAATCGCGTGGCAAAGAACCCTGGTCAACTCCTCCTGGGTCGTTGCCGAGCCGAAGAGGCCCCACTGGTTGAAAGGCAGGACGTCGCCGCAGCCGGCCGGCAGGATTTGGACGACCGGGATCCCGGCCAGCGCCGCGTCGATCCCCGCGCTGGAAATGCAGCTCAAGACGCAATCCGCCGTGGCCAGGAGAAGCTCAAGCGGCCCGGATTCCACCAGCGTGACCTCCACCGACGGGTATTCGGCGACGACTGCGCGGACGATCGGATCCCCGGGCGAACGAGGATGAAGCTTGACGACCAGCCGGGCGCTCGGCAGGCCGGCTACCGCGCCCAGCGCGGCTCGCAGCATGCCCGCGTACGTGGACTGCGTCAGATGGCACACGATGGAATCGGGGCGCTCGTCGCGTGGCGGCGTCGTGGCCAGAAGCAGGATCTCCACGGGGCGGGTTCCGCTGTGGTCCGTCGTTTCCTGCCGGCGTTTCGAGAGACCCTGGAAGAGTTGGTCGTGAAACGGGGAACCGGTTACACGAATTCGCTCCGGCGCGACGCCCCACTCTTCCAATTGCCGTTGCGACGACGCACCCCAAACCAGCAGCCGATCGGCGACCGGCGGGGCAAAGCCGAATCGGCAGGCAGGCGCTCCGTGCTGGACCACCAACGACGCAACGTGATGGCGCCGAGCGACGGCCACGACGGCCCGGGCGGCTGGCGTGGCATCCTCGTCGAGCACGAGGGCATCGGGCCGGATGCGGCCGAAATGCCAGTCCATCTGCTCCAGCAGGCGGCTCTGCCGGGCCCCGTGGACCTCCAGGCGTTTGGCAATCCATCGCTCCACCGATCCGCTCAGCTCGACTCCCCGATACGCGCAGAACTCAACGGCGGCGGGACGAAAATGGCTTTCTCGCCCCAGATCGGAGTTGCAGACAAGCTGTCCCACGCCCAGCCTGCGCCATCGCAGCCACGCCTTCATCGCCAACCGGTCGTAAAGCCACCACACCGCGCATCCTTGGTCGAGAAGCTCGCGGCAGACGGGTTCGAGAATGCGAGGATTTCCACAGAGGAAGACGCGGCGCCGCGGGTCCGACCAATCCGCGCGCGGCTCCAGCGGCCGGCGGAGCAGGTCCAGCCAGCGCCGCCAGGGCTCCGCGCGCGGCGCGGACTCGGTAAGTGCCTCGGACCGACCGGTCCAGTGGACGTGGCACTCCGCGCCGGCCAGCTTGGCGATCTGCTGGATCACGTCGGCGTAGTCTTCGTCGCGGTTCTGACGCAAGACGGCACGGATCGTGTCGCTTGGGCTCGGCGGCCGGACTTCCGTGAAGTAGACGACGGCGCGGACCAGTTTCAGCAGGTAATAGCGGAGGCCCAACGCACTTAAGTAGGCGGGCGAAGCCTCCGGCATGCAGGCCGGCCCCGCGGTCCCGACCAACTCGGCGACGTGTTCGGCCAGGCGCGACGCCTCGGCGTCGATCCAGGCAAAGCGGGCGTCGATCCGGTCGTCCAAGCAGTGGTGCGACGCCGGCGTCGATCCAGCGGGCCAGGAGCCTTCCAGGAGCAGCGCCGGCTGCTGCGGATCGGGAGGCGACGAGAGCAGCTCGCGTCGAGCGGCGACCAACCACTGCATGGTAATTACCCCGCGGCGGCCAGAGAGACCCCTGCGGCGGAGACCACCTCCAGGAGTTCATCGAAGCGGGCAATGAACACGTCGGCCTTCGCGTCCGGATCGAAGTTGAAGGCGATCGTCTGGAGACCCACGCGTGCGGCCCCGGCCAGTTCGGCCGTGTCGTGACCGACGAATGCCGCCTGCTCGGGCGCGAGTCGCATTGCTTCCAGCGCGGTCCGGTATCCGATGGGGTGCGGCTTGGTTTGTTTCAGATCGATCGACGAGACCACCGCCGAGAACAGCCCGGACAGGCCGAAGCGGTCCAACTGGTCGCGCAGGCCGGACGACGGGTGTTCCGAATCGCTCAACACTCCGAGGGTATAGCCGGCCGCGTGGAGACGGGCCAGCGTCGGCTTGACGCCGGGCAACGGCCGGGCGGTTTCTTCCCACTGCCGGCGGCGGGCCTGGCAGGCCGCCTGCACCTCGTCGATCTGCGCGGGCGAAAGGCCGACGGAAAGCAGGAATGCCTGCAAGGCTTCGCAGAAGGGGCGCTCGCCGCGGTGCACGTCCGGCAGGAAATCCCGGTCCCAGATGTGATAGAAGCAGCGATAGTTGGTATGCAGGCCCATGCGTCCCAGCAGGTGAAGAAGCCATCGCCGCCAGAGCGTCGCATCGTGCAGGACATCGCCCATGTCGAACAACAGGCCGCGAAGCGGCCGTGAAAGCCGGCCGATCGGGCAACGGCGAAACGACAGGCGGTCGGTCAAGGGCAGGACCGCACCGGCAAGCGGGTCTTGCGGAACGTTCATAAGAGTCCTTTCGGCTGCCTGCCGGGCTGCCGCGTCAACTCTTGGCGTCGGCGCGGTTCAGCGCCGCCATGCGTTTGCGCAGGGCGGGTTGATGGTCCAGCAGGTCGGCAATCCTTTGCCAATCCAATTCCTCCGGTCCCAGGGCTTCGAAGATCGCCAGGGTGTTTTCCCAGTCCTCCTCGATGTCGACGGTCAGGCGGACGTCGTCGCGATCGATCTGGGCAGGGACCGGAATCAGGCGGATCGTGAACTTCTCCGGATGCGAAACCAGGTAGCGCGTGACATGCTCCCGGTCGGGCGGCAGCGTGGCGGTCCTGGCGGCGATCCGGACCGCCTCCGAGCGCAACCATTCGCAATACATTCCCAGCGGCGACAAGATCGCCGGCCGGCCGTTTCGGCAGCAGTAGCCGACGTAGTCGCACTCGGGGTGCGCCTGGGCATGGATCACCAGGCGGTCGATCAGGGTCGGATCGACAAACGGGTAATCCGTACACACGCGGACCACTGCTTCGGCCGAATACTCGGCCAATCCCGCGGCAACGCTCCCCAAGGGATCCGCCTGGTGGGCAACGAACAGCGGAACGTCCAAAGGAACCAGGGCGGAAACGAAGCGGTTTTCCTCGTTCGCGGTGGTAACGACGATCACCCCGTCGAGCCGCTGGCAATCGGTGACGCGGCGGACGACCCATTCCAGGAGCGACTTGCCGCCCATCCTCCGCGCGGCCTTGGCTCGCGATTGGGCCGAAAGATAGCAGGCGTCCACGATACCCAGGGTCTTCAGCATCCGGTCTACCCGACGAAAAGTATTCGCATTCCCTTGCGGCGCGGCGACAGCCCGCAGACGCAGGGTGAGTCTAACATGCCTTCCGGCGGAGGGTCAATACGATGCGAGCCACGGGTTCTTGCGGGCAGAAGGTCGTTTCGGCTCCCGGCCGGCGTACCCGGCAGGGGGGTGCGCCGTACCAGATTCAATTGCCAAGGGACTATCCGGTGTGCCGAATGGGGCCGGGGCGCGGTGTATACCGAGGCGCATGCAACACGTCGAGGCTGGTGTTGCGGGGACTTCAGGCGTGGTTCGGATGCGGGCGACAACTGTTAGGTCCCGCTTGCCGACCGGGACGTTGCACCACAGGTCCCGCTCGGCAAACGGGACCTACTTCTGTAACCCGCCGATGCTCAAATCTGAACGACGCCGGACTTCAGTCGCGGCGCTGGCACGCAAGTATCGTAGTGAACATGGGTTAGGACTGAGGCCGTGTCCGCAAGTGCCTACCATCCGATATGGGCATGTTGCGTGGCTCGCGTGTCTGTGGTGGCGGTATGGGGCGAGGTCAGGAGACCTGCGCTGAGAGGACGGGCTTACCAGCTCTGGCAATTAGGGACCCTATTGGTCGTCATCGTGGTGGCAGAGCGGTCGGGGAAGCTACGCGGATTTATGTTGGGAGAGCCGTCACTGACTGGGGCTTTCGCATCCGCAGTGTGTGGATGTATTCTGTACAGATGTATAGATTACGTGGCGGCCCAATTCTCAACCAAGGCGTCGCAGTGTGCCAAGAGCAACTCCTACGGGAGCGAGGAACGCGTCTGCATTGCAGACCTCAATAATCGAATGAACTTGACAACCCGTCCCGCGCGCATCATCCTCATGGGATGGACCACGACCAGCGATTCAAGACGTTGATTCGGCAATTCTTCGCGGAGTTCCTACGGCTTTTCTTTGGCGAATGGGCCGCGCGCCTCGATTTGACGGGCGTAGAATGGCTGGACAAGGAACTCTATCACGACCCGCCCGACGGTTCTCGGCACGTGCTTGACCTGGTCGCGAAGGTCCCGATCGCCGCAGCGGCCGAGCACGTGACCGCCTCCCTGCTGTTGGTCCACGTCGAAATCGAGGCTCCGGACCGTACCACCGAGCTCACGTCCCGCCTGCCCTACTACTACCATTTCCTGCGTGACAAGCATCAATTACCGGTGCTGCCAATTGTGCTCTACTTGAAAGTGGGGCTGGAGGGCATCGGTGTCGACCGCTATGTCGAGGAGCTTTGGGGCCTTGAGGTCAACTGTTTTCAATACCTGTACGTGGGCCTGCCGCATCTCAACGGCGTAGAATATGTCCAGGGAGATAACTGGCTGGGAGTGGCGCTGTCCGCGCTGATGCAGATCCCGCCCGAGCGGGTGGCGTGGCTGGGGGCGGAGGCGCTGCGGCGGCTGGCAGAGGCCCCGTTGAGCGAGCAGGAACGATTCTTGCTCGGTGAGTGCGTGCAAGCCTATTTGCCGTTGGATGAACAACAACAGCGCCAGTTTGAGAGCCTGCTGCAATCGGAATCCTACGCGGGAGTACGAGCCATGAATCAGACGATCTATGAAAAAGGGATCGAGAAAGGAATCGAGAAAGGAATCGAGAAGGGGATCGAGAAGGGGATCGAGAAGGGGATCGAGAAGGGACGGCGGCAAGGACGGCTGGAACTGATTTGCTCGCTGATCGAAGATCGGTTCGGCGCGGTCCCGGAAGCAATCCGGCAGGAATTGGAGCGGCTGCCGGCGGACCAGTTGCATCGGGTGGCCTCGAAGATCGTGACCGCCGCGTCCCTGGCTGATCTCGGCTTGCCCGGTTCGCGAGACGAGCAATGAGGCAGATAGGACCTCGGACCAACTCGTCTTGGAGGCGCCCGCTTCGTTGGATACAATAGGGCGGCGTATCCCTCGAATTGGACGAGCGAACGACGAACCGTTCGGCCCACGGTCATGGACGACCCACGCGACCTTCACCGAGAGCGCCCCATCCTGTTGGTCACAGGCATCGACCGCCTGGTCGGCGCGAATCTCGCTTTGAGGCTGTCCAACAGGTTTCGTGTCACCGGAGTCTACCAAGAACTCCCGGTTTCGCTGGCCGGATGCCAGGCGGCCCGCTGCCCTGCCTCGGACCCCAGCGGACTGGTCTATCTGGCACGCGATTTGGCCCCGCACTGGATCGTTCACTGCGGGTCGATCGCCCGCGCAAGCTGGGACTTCGCGGATGCCTCGGTCGATCCCGAGGTCGAACTGCGAGTCTGCGATACGTTGGTGGGGGTGTCGCGCGCAGTCGGAAGCCGGCTGACGGTCCTCTCCACCGACGCGGTCTTCGCCGGCCCGCGGATGTTCCAGAGCGAGGACGATGAGGCGGACGGCTGTAGCCGACTCGCCGAGACGGCAAGCCAAGTCGAGCAAAAGCTCCGCACCACGGAAGCTTTGGTGGTTCGGACGCACGCCTACGGATGGGCGCCTAGCGGCTGCCAACCCGGGTTCGCGGAACGCGTCTGGCAGGCTCTCAGCCAGGGGGAGTTCTTTGAGGCGGATCCGCACCACCATGCAACTCCTCTCTTGGCTGCGGATCTGGCGGACCTGCTGGCGCGGGCGTATCGCCGGGGTCTGCGGGGGCTCTATCATATCGCCGGGGCGGAGCGCGTGAGTGCCTACCGGTTCGCCTGCCACTTGGCTTCGGTATTCGGTCTTCCCAATACCCTGTCATCTTCCGAGCCTTTCTTGCCGGAATTCCCGGAGGCGAACGGACTGCAAGAAGCGTCGCTTCAGACGCGGCGCGCCCGGTCCGACATGGCACGCTCGATGCCGATGCTCTGCGAAGGGCTGGAGCGGTTTGCCGATCAGACGCACAATGGTTTTCGAGCCGCGCTGAGGTCGTGCAATCGGCCGCCGTTGGTTCGGAGCGAAGCGGCGTAGCCAAGACTGCGGCTTGCCGGCAGCCCGGCTGCTGACCCTGCTATCCCAAACGCGATTCCAGGTTCAGAACCTCATAAAGCCGCAGATCGGCGAGGCTGTTGATCACCAGGGAAGCCACGCGGAAGTCCTGGTTGCGGCTGTGTTCGCCGGGCACCGCCACCGTGAAGGCACCGGCGGCGGAGGCCGAGCGGCAGCCGGTCTGGCTGTCTTCCAACACGAGCATCTCGGCGGGCCGGATCCCGAATCGCTCCGCGGCCTTCAAGTAGATCTCCGGGTCCGGCTTGCCGCGGACGATGTTTTCGGCGGTGAGGGTGAATTGGAAGCGGGGCTCCATGTCCATTCGCGAGAGCACGGCCGTGAGCACGTTGCGGCTGCTGCTCGTGCAGATCGCCTTGGGGATCTTCGCCCTTTCAAGATTCTGGAGCAGGTCCAACAGGCCGGGCATCGGCGCCAGGTACCCGTCGAGCAACTGCACGAACACCTCCTCCGATTCAGCCGAAAGCTGCTGCCAGGTGTCGGTGAGCGAGTGCCATTGGATCATCAGCTCAAACGAGGGCTGCGGCGGGCGGCCCATCATGGCGTCGCTTAGTTCCTTGGTGAATTCCTGCCCTCGGCGGCGGAGCACTTCGCAACCGACCTGGAAATACACGTCCTCCGTGTTGAACATCAGTCCGTCCATGTCGAAAACCACAGCGCGCGGCGAAACCATGGATACGCATTCCGTCAGAGAGGTGCCGTGAAAACTACCGTAAACCTATTACCATAGCACGGCAGGGCCAATCAGGGTAGGGGCACGGCGAAGGTCAAACACCTTGTTCCGCGCCGGCAGCCTCAGGCCGGAACGCAAAACGCCAGGAACTCAACGTGTTTGGCAATCGGTCGAGAATTGCTTCGCCCACAAGACGCGTGCCGGTCAGCAGAACGACCCACTGACGTTCCGTGCGCCGGCGGACCTCATACGTGCCCGGTCCCACCGGCGGACCGTACCGCGATTGCTCGCAATGGGACCTTCGTAGTCGAGATACGCCGGCCGGTGATCGGGCAGGGACTCGGCAGCAAGTTCGGCGGCGGCATCGGGAGGCTCGGGCAACGCCCAGGTCGCCAGCGCGTCTCCGCTTTCGAGCATGAAATCCCAATGGAGCCCGCGGGGGCTGTCGTGCTCGAGTACGACGAATCGCGGCATCGGTTCACTCGGCGAAGATCTTCGTGGTCGCTTCCACGATGAGCGGTTTGCGGACGTTCTGGCTGGTGGCCTCGGCCCGCAGTACCACGTCGCCGGCCTGCTTCGCCTGCACGCGAACGCGATACACAATCGCTTGACCCGGATGCAGGACGGGCACCGGCTTGAACCGGATCGTCTGGCCCCGGATCGATTCGGTCCCCTCGGGCCCCGTGGTCTGGAGCGGCACCGGCGTCATTTGCGGTGGAACGGTCACGGTGAGGCTGACGCCGGCGTCGGGACGTTCTCCCGTATTGGCCACGTTGATTACATAGGTCAGTTGGCGTCCTTTCGCCACCGGGTCGCTGAGATCCGAGACCGTCATGCCTAGCGTGCCGGGAGCGGCCAGCGGCGCCTCGCGGATGGTCAGACACTGCTGGTCCTGGGCCTCGGCGCCCTGCTGGGAGGTAACGCGCGCCGCAAAGCAGGCCCGCTGCGACGGCTGCCGCGCCGTGCAATTCAGATGGAACTGTTGCGGCGCCCCGGGCTTCAGCGTCGGGAGGACCCAGTAAACCGTGGCGCCCTCTTGCTGGGCCCCCTCCGTGGCAGCGACGGGCTCAAACTGCGGGTCGAGAGTGGCAACGATTCGCACATTGCTGAGTGCTTGCTCCCCGGAACCGGTCACCTCGATCGCGAATTCCGCCGCCTGCCCCACATTCAACGGGCCGACCGGCCCGGCCACGCGGACCGAGACCTTCGCCGGCAGCGGTTGAGGCTGCGGCTTCGGCTGAGGTTGAGGCTGTGGTTGCAGTTGCGGGACGGGCGCCGGTTGTTGTGGCTGGGGTTGCGGCCGGGCGGCCTCCGCCGCGGTCAGACAGGCCCGCTGGCTCGCCTGAACGCCCCCATTGCCGGCGACCGTCACCGTGTGACAGAGTTGCCCCGGCTGCAAGACACGGAACTCCACGCCAACTGCCTTCGATTGCCCCGGTGCGAGGTCCTCTCCGAGGCTCCGCTCGATCGGGCTAGCCGCTTGCGCATGCTGGAAGCCCGCATCGTACTGGTCGCGAATGACCAGACCGGTGGCCGGCATGTCGCCCGTATTCGTCACCACGATCTCGTAGGTCACCGTATCGCCCACCGTCGCGCGGTCGGGGCCGCTCACCCGAACTTCGATCCGGGCGTTGCCCACGGTCGTAGTGACGCAGTCGCGCCCGCGGAGCCCGCCGGCGCCGGTTGCCTCCGCACACGTGGTAATGCTTCCGGCTCGCTCGGCGCGGTAGTTGACCCGGAAACATCGCGTCGTGCCGGCGGGCATCGAGCCCACGGACCACTGGAGCGCGCGGCCGGAGATCTCCCCGGGCGGTTCGCTGCTGACGTAGGCGAGCCCTTCGGGAATCTCATCGGCGAGAACGATCCCTTCGGCGGCGAGGCCGCCGGGGTTGGTCAACTCGATCGCGTAGCTGAGCGTCGCACCGACTCCCGCGACCGCCGGCCCGGTCTTGCGAACGGTGATCTCCGGCGCAGACCACGTCTTGAATGTCGCCCCGTTGCCAACGACGATCCGCTGGCCGCCGAGCGTCTCGGGGCGGATCACCTGGACTGCGATGCGGTTGGTGCCGGGCGTGGGCTGCTGCTGGAAAAGCTCCACGCTCGCCTCTCCGCTGGCGTTGCTCGGAACCTCGGCGACCGTTGCCCCGTCGGGGGCGAAACCGGCGGCCGGGCCGTCGAGGATTTCATAGCGGACCAGCCAGCCCGCCACCGGAGCGTGGTCCGACTGCCGCGTGACCGTCGTGGTGAAGACGTGCCGCGAACCGGCCGGATTGACCGATGGCGGCGGGAAACACCATTGGGCGTCGACCCAGTGGATCGTCGCCGACTGCTGCCTGCCGTCCCAGCCGAGCACGTCGGGCGAGATCGCCGTTACGTGGCTTGTGCCTTCGACCGGCGAGGTCACGGAAATCCAGGTCTGCCCCCGGAGCACGCAGAGGTCGTCTTCCGGGGTCGGGGTGCCGCGCGTCAGCCGCAGGTACTTTCGCGACGTAGTGCCGATCGCGTAGTCCTCGTCGATCTTTCGCGGCCAGGTGAAATCGAGAACCAGGTAGTTGAACCAGGTGCTCTTGTCGACGTCGACAAAGTGTCCGACTCCGCCCGGGGCCAGGATCCACTCGACCTTGGCATTGGTCGTCAAATACTCGTCCGGCCCCTGAACGCCCGCGAGCAGGACCACTTCGCTCCCGATCGGCGCGACGGTCACGCAGGGACAGAGCGTCACGCGCGTATTTCGCGGCGCCGACAGCGGGCCGGGGACCTCGTGGTACGCCGAGCCGGCCGGGGGATAGGCGGCAAGAACCTGCCGGCCGGAGCAATCGACGCACGATCCCTGCCACCCGGCGCAGCCGCAAAACCATAGCGCGCAGACCGGCACCGCCAATGCCGCCAGCCGCCCTGGTTTCACCTGCCGCCACATGGCCATCGTCCTCCGGCCTCTCGGCGAGTTTGCGAATGCACAACGCTACCATTGGAAAGGTAGCATGCTTTTGGCAACATGGGGGCTTTTTGCGTCCTGTCACGTTGCCAATCCGCAGCGCGGCCCAACGAGAAAACGGCAAAATCGTTACGATCGGCAAGGGTTCGGGGTTCAGAAGCGACCACCTATTACCCCAGCAAGGATCAGCAGACCTGCCCGAAGCGCGCGCGAGATGCCTTCGCTTGAGCGCAAGCGAGGGATCTTCGCTTCCCCTTCGGGTCCGTGTCGAACGCCTTTCTTGCCGGCGTAGTGTTGCTGCTCTCGTTCACCCCCAGTACCAGACCTCCAATCCAAAATCCAAAATCTAAAATCCAAAATTCCCAAAGATCCCCGTGGCGTACCAGATCCCGTTGCCTCCCCTCTTCATATCGTACCCGTAGACCGGCTGCGGAGCCTGCACCTTGGACCAATGGCCGGAGGACAGCCTCCAGCACCGCACGCATTCGATAGCGGCCTGGAGCAGTCCCTCGCCCGGCCAACTCTCGGCGCAGACCTCCGAGGCCATGAGCCCCGACGGCAGCGTCGAGTTGAGTTGATGGAATCGGTTCTCCCAATTGTGATGTCCCTGCAGTTGGATGTCGGCCTGATGGCGGGAATGGTTCTCCGCTGCTCCCACCAAATGCAAATCGAGGCGGCCACTGGCACTCGCCGGGCGTTCCGGGTGCGTGCGCACGGCGTAGATGATCGTCCGCTGTGTGAGCGTACCGGGCGGGAGATCGAGGATTACCGCCATCTCGCCAAGCGAATAGGTCCGGCCCTTAAGGAAGGGGAACGTGCTGACGACTTGCCCGTGGAACTTGGCATCGCGATGGGCATAGTCGACGATGGCAATTCCCGGCTGACGCTGCATTTCGCCAAAGGCCCGATGCGCGAGCAAGCGGGTCTGCTCTCCACCAAGGCGGATACACGCGTCCACCGGCAACCTGGCCAGAATGAAGTCCTGCAGCCGCGAGGCAATGCTCGCATCGGCAAGCGTTCGCTCTTCGAAGCACCGGTAGCACTCCGCCCTGGATGGATCGTGGAAGTACAGGAGGAGCATCCTGCCTTCCGAACGCGCGACTTCGGTTGCCTCGGCGTAGGCAGTATACCAGTGCAGCGGCGCGGCCGTTTCGCTTGTTACGTCGCGAATGGCCTCGAGCAGTTGCCCGGCCGGTGGCGAATCCTCCGCAGCCAGAGGCAGTGTGCGGACGACACGGCCGAAATGCGGTGCATCCGGACGCCTGAAGTCAATGACAGCAATGCCCGGCTGCCTCTTCA
>JABWBD010000250.1 GCA_013360685.1 Pirellulales bacterium | reverse complement strand
GACGACGTCTACCAGCAACTCCGTTTCGACCTCTGCCCCGAATGCCGCAAGCGATTCGCCAAGAACCCGCTGGGGCGCGAAACGGCCGCCAAGGTTCTCGATTTCAGCAAGAACTGAGTCCGCCGCTCGCCTTACCGTGCGACCGGCTCCAACCGTAGCAGGATCGTTTCGGCCCGCTTCATCGGCAGTCGAACGGTCTGGCCGTCGGTACCCACAGCCTCTCCGCCGATTGTGTCCACGACTTTTGCACGCCGAGGAAGCCGCACGATCTTCTCGCCGTCGCCGGCCGCGTGAACGCCCACGAACCGGCCGTCCGTGTACAATGCGTCGTCGCTTTCCATCCAGGTGTGGACCCCCGCCGATCGCGCGAGATTGCGGATCAGTCCCGGCGGGAGCTGGATCGCTGCCGAATAGACGCTCGTCCAGCCGTCCATCTTCTTGACAACAAGTGCGGG
This sequence comes from Pirellulales bacterium, assembly GCA_013360685.1. Lineage (GTDB taxonomy): Bacteria > Planctomycetota > Planctomycetia > Pirellulales > Thermoguttaceae > JABWBD01. Next base: position 12,039 of record JABWBD010000250.1, on the reverse strand, counting down.
CTGTCCGGTCTTGAGGTGTCCCACGACTCTTGCCTCCGGATCGTCCGCATAGAACACCGGGGCGACGGTGAGCTGCTCGGCGCCCATCGGCCGGTCCGCCGCCAGGCCGCGCGCCAACGGATCCGACGCATTCAACAGCACTTGGGGCCGCCCCTCGCCGTCCTCTCGCGCAACCCGGATGCCGGTCAGTGCCCGCATGGCTTCCAGCGATTCGCCTTCGGGCCCCAAGTAGCCCGGCGCATAGACGAATAGCGCCGTTGCTCCGTTGCGCCGAAGCCGGGCGTGGATGGCCTCGCGCTGGGCCTTGTCGATGTAGAAGGCGTTGAGGAAGACGTAGAACTTGTAGTTGGGCATCCAGGATTCGCCGATATCTTCCAGCAGGCAGAAATCCCACGGAGCGCCCGACTGGGGCATCGTCACCACCTGATTCAGATCGAGCGCCGCGTTGGCCATGGTCGGCCGCATCCAGTAGAAGCTCCGCGGGTCGACGAATACGCCGATCTCGGCGGCAAACGGTTTTCGCTCGGGGAGGCTTGCTCGCATGATTTCGCGGGCGCGGCCCATGTCGGCCAGAAGCTTCGGATGGGAGAGCCAGCCGCCGCTCATGTCGAACCAGCTCACCGCCGCGCGTTTGGTGAGCACTTCGGCGAATTCCCGCCAGAACACGCCGAGCGTTTCCTCCAAGGTGTCGGCACGGCCGTACCCCGCGCCGGGATCGGTCAAGTGCGTGCGATGGTCCGACTCGTCGAACCAGAGCTTGCCGCGAAGGCGGAACGAGTCGGTGGCCGACATGAACGTCGACGTCTCGCCCGGCCCGCGATACGCGTAGTTGGGCGGGCTGAGAAGCAAATCGATGTCCGGCGAGTCGAACACCCGCCTGGCGGCCAGGTGGCCCGAGTCCTGCTGGTTGATGCCGTGCGCGGTGAGATAGGCGTAGTAGGTGCCGACCAGCGCCCGGCCTTCCGTGGCCTCGCGCGTGATGCGCGCGAAGTGCAGGATGGCGTCGGCGTCCATATTGCTGATGAATTCATAGAAGTCGACCGCCTGGCGCTCGCTCTTGGGGTCCCGAAGCACGCGGGGCCCGCCGGGGCGGCGTCGGGCGGCGTCGGGCATCGCGGCGGCCGCCAGGGTGACGGCCGGGTCGGCCCATGCCTCGCGGAGCCGCTGGTCCGTCCCGTAGCGGTCTGCCAGGAATTTCCGGAACGCCCGTACGGCCGGTTCGCTGTAGTCGTCTCGCGATTCCTGCCACGTCCCCCACATCTGCCACTCGGCCGTGTAACCGTTGTAGAAGATATAGCCGAGAATCCGGTCGGCGTAGGGGGCCTGCCGAAGGTACGCGATGAGCTTGCGGAGGTCGTCGCCCATCTCCTGCCGCCATCGTTGCGAGGCGAACGACGTCGGCCCTTTGCTGCCGTCTTCAAACTGGCACATCTCTTCCGGATGGCGCTGTTGCCACCACAGCGGCCCGGTAACGCCGACGTGCGGCAGGAAGTACGCATCCGGATCCACGTCGAGAATCGCGGCAAAGTAGCGGTCGAACTCCGAGTACTCGTAACGGTCCGGCGCGACGTGGCCCATGTCGCTGTAGCGCGACGTGCCGAACCAGTCGCAGTAAAGATGGATCCCGGCTTGGGCCGCTTCGCGGTGGCGGTCCAGGTGCAGACCCCCGGCCGCCAGGAACGCGAAGGCGGGGACCACCTGGCCGTCGACAAATACCGCCGCATCGCCTCCCAAACGGCGAAGCTCCACGGCCGGCGGCCTCACCGAGCCGATCCGCCGGCTCGTGATGGCCAGTTCGCGGCCCGCGGCGAAACCGCCCGTCGGCAGGTCCAACTCGTAGCAGCCGACTTCCACGGTTGCCGGCCCGGGATTCCAGTAGGCGGAGATCGGCAGCTCCGCCCCGATCCTGAGCAGCTCGCCGCCCAGAGCGACCGGCTTCTCCACCAGGCGCAGGATGGTGGCGCCGCGGCGGAGCTGCACAAAGGACGTCCCTGCGCTCAACCCCTGCGGAATCTTCGTCTTCATCTCCACGGCCACGGCAGCCCGCTGCCCGGTCTCCACGCTCGCGGGCAACTCGAAGGCCGTGATCTCGGCCGTGCCTCGCGGCTCGACGCGGACGCCCTCCTGGAACCCCGCCTCCGCCGTTTGCAGCGCGACGTCGTCGATCATCACCCAGCGATCCGCCTGGTTGCCCGGGTCGATCCGCAACGATTTGACGCGTTTGCTCGGCCCGCCCCACTGCCGCGAGTCCTCGCCGGTCCGCGTTTCACGCCAGGCGTTCTGGCTGAGATTCATGCGGTAGGTGGCCCAGCCCTTGGCGATCGGGGACTTTCCGCCCAGGCACCAACGCCCATCGGGGCTCTCGTAATAGACGTCCAGCACGTCCGCCTCCGCGGAAGAGTACATGCGGACGCAGAGCCAGGTGAACTTCCCGGCGTCGATGCCTTCGGCCGGCAGATGAAACGAGACGTGCGGGTCCCAGGCAACGTGCCCCGACAATCTGCCCTCGGCGACCCGGCCGGGCTCGATGTTGACGGCCTGGGTGATTTCACTCGGGCCGTTCATGGGCCAATGGATCGTCTCGGCGCGGACCGCCGTGTTCGACAAGACCAACACGGCCGTCGCGGCCATCCAACCATAGAGACGGACCGAAACCATCCTTCTCATTTCTCAGTCTGCCTTTTCTCGAATGTCATACCGTGGCGAAGCCGTGCCCGATGCCGCGTGCGGTCCAAAGAAGCTTCGGCCCCTCTGCCGGCCATTGCTTCAAGAGGCCAATCTCCGTGGAGCGGTTGTACCGGTCGGGCCCGTGAAACTGCGGCCAGTCCGCCGTTCGGGCGGCCGGACCGCCCACGGACAAGACCGCTAGGTTTACGAGCGTCGCGAATTGGGAGCAAGAACGGGTTTGCTTCAAGCAGCCCTCTGCCGTTTCCGGGGACCGTCGGACGGCATTAGACTACCCGACCCAACTCCCCGTCGCAAGGAAACGGCGGTGCAACGGCGTGCGACAAGTTTTCGCCCAGGTTTCTTGCCGAGTCTCCGCCGGTCAGTTAAGCTAGAGCCGACAGTTGCCTCGCAGAACGTACCGAATCCGGGAGATCCATCGATGCTCGCTCGCAAACACGACGAGGAACGGGAAAACAGGCGATCGCTGCTGGGACGCCGCGACTTGCTCAAAGCGGCCGCCGGACTGGCTATCGGCAGCATGGCCGGGCCGGCCTGGGCGACCCACCTGCGGACCAAGTCCCGCAAGAACTTCCGGCTGGGAATCACCTCCCACGTCTATGGACAGTTGCCCCTGGACGAAGCGGCCCGGCGGATCAAGGAGGACGGATTCCGATCCATTCTGACCAACTATCAGTTTGCCGACGTGAGATTCGACCCGCTCAACCCCGACTGGGCGGCCGCCGACAAGATCGTCGGCACGTTCGAGAAGCAGGGCGTCGCCATCGCGGCCATCTTCGGGTACTACAACGTCATCGATCCGGACCTCGACCGGCGCAAACAGGGCGAGGCCCGCATGGAGTTCTACCTGCGGAACTGGAAACGGCTCGGCTGCCCGATCGTTTCCACCGAGACGGGCACCTTCAACCGCGAGTCGCAATGGATGGACTCGCCCGAGAACGATACGGAAGAAGCGTTCGTCCAGGCCCGCGAAGCGTTCCGACGGTGGGCCCGTCTCGGCGAGGAGACCGGGGGGGTGCTCACGATCGAGGCCTATTGGCGCAACGTGGTCGGAACGATCGAGCGCGCGGAGCGATTGCTCAAGGAGGTCGATTCGCCGGCGCTGAAACTGGTGATGGATCCGTGCAACTACTTCCGCTCCGACGATCTGCCGCGGATGAAGGCCATGCTCCAGGAAATGTTCCAGCGCCTGGGGCCGAAGATCGCCATTGCCCATGCCAAAGACGTGAAGGATTCTCCCCAAGGCCCCGAGCACCCCGCGCCGGGCAGAGGCGTGCTCGACTACCCGCTCTATTTCCGGCTCCTGGCGGAATTGGATCGCCCGCTGGACTTGGTCATCGAACATCTTGCCCTGGACGACGTGGCCCGCTCCCGTGATTTCGTCCTCGGCCACATCGAAAGACTGCCGTAAGCCGGCCGTTCGCGGCCCTTCCGCCTTCCCGCATCCATGAGCAAACGGAACGATCCATGACTTGCAAGCGTCTGCCGTTCATCGTCGCCGCTGCCTTCCTGCTTCTCTGCTTCGGCGCTACGGTCCTCGCCGGCGAAGCGCCGACCCCGGGAGATGATATTCCGCGCGAGTCGGTCACCGGCGGAGTTCGCAATGTGTTGACCACGCTCGATTGGATCGTCATCGTGGCCTACGGGGTGGGCATGCTCGCCGTCGGCTGGTACTACTGGCGTCAGAACCAGACGAGCGAAGACTACCTGCTCGGCGGCCGCGCCATGCGGCCTCTGGCGGTAGGGCTGTCGTTGTTTGCCACCTTGTTCAGCACCATCTCCTATCTGGCCTGGCCCGGCGAGATGATCAAGAACGGCCCGATGATCCTCTCCATGATCGTCGCCTATCCGTTCGTCGCCCTGGTGGTCGGGTGGTTCATGATTCCCTACATCATGCGGCTGAAGATCACCAGCGCCTACGAATTGCTGGAGACTCGCCTCGGCCTGAGCGTCCGCATGCTGGGCTCGACGTTGTTCCTGCTGCTGCGGATCCTCTGGATGGCGATGATCATCTACGCCACGGTCGATACCGTCCTGGTGCCGCTGATCGGCATGGACTCCTCGGCCAGCCCCTATGTCGCCATCGTGCTCGGAGTGGTCACCCTGGTGTATACGGCGATGGGCGGGCTGAAGGCCGTGGTCGTCACCGACGTTCTGCAGGGGCTGATCCTCTTTGCGGGAGCGATCGTCTCCATCATCATGATCACGATCTATCTGGGAGGAGTGACCGCCTGGTGGCCGACCGGCTGGGCCGCGCACTGGACTCGGCCCGTCTTCTACGATCCGAACCTGCGGATTTCCTTCCTCTCGGCGTCGCTGGCGACGTTTGCCTGGTACATTGCCACCTCGGCTTCGGACCAGATGGCCATCCAGCGGTACCTCGCCACGCGCGACGCCGCAGCCGCGCGCCGCGTGCTGAACACCTCGCTCATCGCCAACACGCTGGTATTCTTCCTCCTGGCCGCCTTGGGGCTGGCGCTGTTGGCTTTCTTCAAGCAGCGTTCCGACTTGCTCGCGCCGGGGCAATCGCTCGTCGAGAACGCCGACCAGATGTTCACCCGCTTCATCGTCGTGGGACTGCCCTCGGGGCTGAGCGGACTGGTCGTGGCCGGTCTCCTGGCCGCCGCCATGTCGAGCCTTTCCGCGGGCATCAATTCCTCCTGCTCGGTGATTACGGCCGACTTCATCGACCGCTTTGGATTGCGGCGAACGGACGGCGCCGACTCGCGCAAAGTCCTTCTCGAACAGATCCTCTCCGCGGGCATCGGCGTGTTGGTGCTCGTGTTGAGCACCTTCGTGGGCATGGTCCAGGGAAACCTCCTGGACAAAACCTTCAAGGTCGTCAACCTGTTGCCGGCGCCCTTGTTCGGCCTGTTCTTCATGGCCATGTTCATCCCCTGGGCTACCGGGTTTGGCACCTGGATCGGGGCCTTGGCCGGACTGGCCGTCGTCGTGAGCATCAACTTCTGGCAATTCTGGCACGAGCTTTTCGGGCTGCCGGAGATCAGCTTCTTCTGGGCCATGCCGGTGTGTATCATCGTCCAGGCGATCGTCGGCCCGCTGGCGAGTCTCCTGCCGATCGGCAAGAGCGGAAGAAAGCTCGAGGAGCTGGTCCAGCAGAGCTAGATTCGCTCCTCTCTCACTTCGGGTTAGCGACAGGAATGGTCCGTCAAGGATGCGGCACATAGAATAAGGCAAGCGGCAGAATCGGCTTTCCCGTAGCAGCGACTCTCCCAGACGCTGAAATCCGAGGCTCAAAGAGCCTCGGCCACGGGCCCGCCGGTCAACCAATCCCTGCCGCTTGCCTGAACTATCGTCCGAGGTCCGCTGCCCACCACGGCGCCGCCATTTGCACGCAAAGCGGCGTTTTCCGCGGGCAGTAGTCCGTTCCAGAAGGAGAATCTCATGGGCAAACCCAATGCGAAAGTTCTTGCAATGCTTGCGCTGGCCGCGATCCTGGTGCTGTCCGTGTCCGGAAACACGGCCAACGCGCAATGGCGGTATTACGGCGGCTATGGTTATCAGCCGTACGGGTACTATCACCCAGGACCGTACGTCGGCAACTGGTATGATCCGGGCGGGTACGGCTACCAACCGGGCTACGGAGGGTATGGCTACGGTCCAGGATACGGCTACGGCTTTTACTACCCGAGATTCCAGGCCGGATACGGGTATGGGCGGAGCTTTTCCGCGAGGGATTTCGGGTTCGGTCCGGGCGCCGTGATCGATTTTCTCCGGTAGGGCCGTCAGCCCGGCTACGATCGGTCAGAGCGCCGCCGTGTCAGCCCCTCGGCCGCCCGACTGCCTGGCTCTTCGCAGCCACCCTTGCTTCCCTCGGAAGTAGTAGCGATCCTGTAGCGGTTTCTTTGAGAAAAATCACTGGGGAGCTTTTCATTTGCCACCTGCTCCAATATACTAAGTAGTAGGAGTCCCCTCCAAAGCGGCGGTTTACTCGTCTTTTCGTCGCGGCCCGGAAAAATCCGCCGTGATCGGTCAGTTGGGCAACGGTCCGCAGAACGATCTTCTCCAGCACGAGGAGGCGGATCATGAAAGAGCAAACTCGTGAAGAGCCCAAGATCCTTGCGGCGGCTGAACGCCAAATGCAGGCGTGGGCAATGTCCCAAGAGATTGCCCATCGCACGCTTCACAGCCACGGCCCGCACCGCGTGTCCCCGCAGCTTGGCCACTACATCTCCATTTCGCGCGAGGCGGGGGCCGGCGGCAGCGAGCTGGGGGCAATCCTGGGTGAGAGGCTCGGATGGGAGGTGATGGACCGGAACCTTCTCGACCAGGTGGCCGAGCGGTACCGCCTCTCGAAGTCCATGTTGGAACTGGTTGATGAGACCACGGCCAACTGGGCTTTCGACATCCTGGGGACCTGGATCGACCCGAAGCTGATCTCCCACGAGAAGTACCTGGTCCACCTGGGCCGCGTCATCCTGAACCGCGCTCGCAAGGGCAACGTGATCTTCGTGGGCCGCGGGGCGCAGTTCCTGCTGCCGCGGGACCACGGTCTGGCCGTGCGGATCATCGCCGACGAGAAACACCGGATTGCGCGGATCATGCGGCGGGAGAACCTCGACGAGGCAACGGCCCGCCGCATGATGGAAGAACTCGATCGCGGGCGGAACGAGTTTGTGCAGCAGTTCTTCCGCCGCGACTTGAACGACCCGCACCTCTACGACTTGGTCATCCGGGTAGACCGCGTCGGGCTGCCAGCGGCAGCCGAGCTGATCGTGGCGACGTACGACCGGGTCGTGGGGGAACGAGAGAAGGCTGAAGCGGACCGTTGAGCGTTTGGGAGCATCTGCCGGCGGCATCCTCGTCTTTGCAACGGCCTCCGGGCATGCTACGCTGAAAGCCTGGGATGAAGAAAATGCAGGCGCCGCGAGGAATCGCGGGGCATCGAGAGGGAAGACACAAGGTCTTGCGGAGCCCGTCCTCTTCTTCATCACCCCAGTCCGGCCCGGCGCTTCGGCGCCCTGACCGGCGTTCGGCCGAAGCAGAGAACCGCCAGGAGAGCCCTCATTACCACGAGAACCCAATTTGAGAATGCATACGTCCTGGATGTGATGTCCGACGACCATCCGGGCATTGTTGCCGCGGTCACCAGCGCCGTCGAATCCTTGGGCGGCAATATCGACGCCTGCAGCCAGACCGTCCTGGGCGGCTACTTCACCCTGATCATGATCGTCAGCCTGCCGGAACCGATCGCCCCCGACCAGTTGGCCGAGCGCGTGCGGCGGACGGAGTCGGCCGGGTCGGCCTACCAGGTGATGGCGCGCCGCGCCCTGGCTTCCAGCGGATTCTCGCCGCAGGAGCCCGTCGATCGGTTCGTGATCACTGCGTTCGGCAAGGACCAGCCGGGGATCGTCCGCCGCTTCAGCCAGTACCTGGCCGGCAGGGACATCAACATCGTGGACCTCTACGGCGACCGCAACCGCGACGAGTTTGTCCTCATCGGCCAGCTCGAAGTGCCCGCGCGCTGGGATATCCGCATGCTCCAGGCCGACTTGGAACAGATGGGCGAGGAACTCGGTTTCACGGTGAAACTCCAGCACGAGAATGTCTTCGTGGCGACCAACGAACTCCGCCTCACCCGCGCCCCGCATCCACCCTCCCGGGCCGGAATGCGTCTCTAGCGTTTCGCGCCGACCGGCCGGAGGGTTCAGGGTTCAGAAAAGATTCGCCCTGGTGATCAACCCTGAACCCTGAACCCCGAACCCTGAACCCCGAACCCTGAACCCTCCCCATGCTCCGGACCGACGAAATCCTTTCCACGATCGAAATGCTGCACGCCGAGCACCTCGACGTCCGCGCGGTGACCTTGGCCTTGAATCTCGACGACTGCGCGGCCCCCAGCGTCGACCATCTCTGCCGCAAGCTTCGCAGTAAGATCGTCTCGCGGGCAAGCCGGCTGGTAGAGGTTTGCGACCGCGTGGGGGCAAAGTACGGCATACCCGTGATCAACAAGCGCCTGGCGATCTCGCCGGTATGCACGCTCCTTGCCGGCCACGGCCATGCGGCGGCCCTGCACGTGGCCAAGACGCTCGATTCCGCCGCCGCCGAATGCCGGGTCGATTTCGTCGGAGGGTTCAGCGCGCTGGTCCACAAGGGCATCACGCCGGCCGACGCCGTGGTGATGAATTCCCTGCCGGAGGTCCTCTCCCAGACCAACCAGGTCTGCTCGTCGATCAACGTCGCCTCGCGCCACGCCGGGATCAACATGGACGCCATCCATCAGATGGGCCACGTGATCCTGCGGATCGCCCAGGCCACCGCCGACCGCAAGGGCTTCGGCTGCGCCAAGCTCGTTGTCTTTGCCAACATCCCGGAAGACAACCCGTTTATGGCCGGCGCCTACATGGGCGCCGGGGAGCCGGAAGCCGCGGTGAATATCGGCGTCTCGGGGCCGGGGGTGATCGGCAGCGCCCTGAAGCGCCGCCTCGGCTTGGAGAAAAACCTCACGCTCGGGGACCTGGCCGAAGAGATCAAGATCACCAGTTTCCGCGTCACGCGCGTCGGCGAACTGATCGGCCGGGAGGTGGCCAAGGAGCTGGGAGTGGCCTTCGGGATCGTCGACCTCTCGCTGGCCCCGACCCCGACGGTCGGCGACAGCATCGGCGAGATCCTCAAGACCCTGGGGATCGCCAAAATCGGCGCCCCGGGCTCCACGGCCGCGGTGGCCATGCTCAACGACGCCGTAAAGAAAGGCGGCATGTTCGCGTCGAGTTCCGTTGGCGGGCTGAGCGGGGCCTTCATCCCGGTGAGCGAAGACGCAGCCCTGGCCGAAGCGGTCAGCGAGGGGCACCTGGTGCTCGAGAAGCTCGAGGCGATGACGAGCGTCTGCTCCGTCGGCCTCGACATGGTCGCCATTCCCGGCGACACCCCGGCCGAGACGATCGCTGCCCTGATCGCCGACGAAATGGCCATCGGCGTAATCAACAACAAGACGACGGCCGTTCGCGTGATCCCCGTCCCGGGAGCCAATCCGGGCGACCGCGTCGACTTCGGCGGGCTGTTCGGTTCGACACCGGTGCTCGACGTCCGCAATCCCGGCGCCAGCGAGGCCTTTGTCCACTTCGGCGGCCGCATCCCCGCGCCGTTGCAGTCGCTGGGGAATTAACGGCCCGGCGTCCGGAGTCTACTGCTTGCTCTCACCCGGAGCGGCCGGAGACGCGACGGGAAGCCGTGCAAGCAGGGGCTCGGTTTCACGCGACGCGGGAACCTGGGGACCGGTGCCGGGGGCCAGCATCTGCAACACCGCGGCCAACGGCAGCGGTTGCTCGAGGTTGGCCGGCGCGGCCAGGAGACGGCCTCGCTGGGAGCCGAGGATGGCGCCGTATTCGTCGCCTCGGAGTTGCAGGCCGCGCGAATCGATGAAGAACTCGAGGGCAAGTCGATCGAAGGAAAGAAGAGACTCGGAGGATGCCGGAGCGGCTGGACCGGCCAGGCCGAGCCGGTCCACTGCCGCGTCCAGGAGCGATCGGCTTACGGTTCCTGGTCCTGCCTGTGCATTGGCCCAAAACTGCTGGATCCGCCCCTGGTGGAACTTGGCTGCCTTCACCTCGATCCGGGCCTGGCCGCTGAGCCGGTGCGCAAAACGACTCGACACGAGCCGGTCCAGATCGACTCCGCTTAGTTGTCCGGTTGCTTCGCCCGCCCAGCCGTCGGCCGTCCGGTTCGCCCAGCCGGACCCGGAGATCCAGCTCTGCGGGCCCAGGGTTTCCGCAAGGCCCAACGCGGGAGGCAGAAGGAAGCAGGGGATCGCCGCACTGCCGGTCTTCCAAACAAAGCCCGTCACGGGAGGGTCGGTCTTTCGATCGCGGACAATCCCAAACCAGGCCGGCTCCGGCATCTCGACGCCCGCCACGCGGAAGATCAATCCAACCTGGCTTTGCGTGGGCAGGATCTGCAGCCGGGCTTTGACCTGGTCCAGCGCGCGGGGCTCGCCAGCAAGCAGCACGGCCTCGTCGGCCTGGAACTGCACGTCCAGCGACGACCAGCCCGCCCGGCAACGCAACACGCGGTCGATCGCCGCCCACGCCTGGTTCCACTGCTCAAGCTGGATCGCCAAACCCCCGATCGAGATCGCGATCGGCTGGCCGCCGCGGTTGACCGTTGCCTCAAGGCGACGGCACTTGAGGATCTCGCGCCCCGTCTCGGCGTCGCAGAGTCGCAGACCCTCATAAACCGCTTTGTCCGGCTTGGGGTGAGCGAACTTCTCCAATTCGACCTTCACGCCCAATTGCCGCCCCAGGCGATCGGCTTCCGCTTGCGCATAGCCGGGCAGGCGCCGCTCGAGGCACCAGGCCACGACTAGCGCCGTGGGGGCGAGACAAAAGAGAAAGAACCATGCGAGGCAGATTCGCCGTCGCGTTCGGTCGTAGAGCTGGAACATCCGTGTTCCCCCGGTCTCGTGGCCTGTTACCGCTTCTTGGCCATCTCGTGAAACAGCCTCCAGCGCGCCTGCATTTCCGGCAGGCTGTCGCCGCCGAACTTGTCGATCATCGCGCGCGCGACCTCAAAGGCCGCCACGTTTTCCGCGATCACGCTCGCCGCCGAAACCGCGCAGACGTCGCTCCGCTCGTACGAAGCCGACTCCGGTTGACGGGTCTCGAAGTTCACGGATTCCAACGGTTTCGCCAGCGTGCTGATCGGTTTCATCGCCGCGCGGACGACGATCGGCTGGGCATTGGTCATGCCCGCCTCCAGGCCGCCCGCGTTGTTCGTCGGCCGCGTGAAACCGAGCGTCCTCGTGTCGGCCTGGCTGGGATCGTAGTGAATCGGGTCGTGGACCTGCGAGCCGCGGCGGCGCGCCGCTTCAAACCCCAGTCCGATCTCAACCCCTTTGATCGCCTGGACCGCCATGACGGCCTGGGCCAGGCGGCCGTCCAGTTTCTCGTCCCACTGGGCGTGTGTGCCGAGGCCGAAGGGCACGCCCTCGACACGGACCTCGATGATCCCGCCCAAGGTATCGCCCTCTTTCTGGCACTGGTCGATGAGTGTCTTGACCTCTTCGTCCTGCTCCGGGTTCAAGGAGTAGATTTCACTGGCGTCGCGCAGGGCCCTCTGTTCTTCCAGTGTGCCCGGCTTTGCCTCGATCTTGATCGGTCCGAGTTCGACGACGTAACCGAACGCCGTGATTTCGAACTGGTGCAGCAACTGCTTGGCCAGGGCCCCGGCGGCCACACGGACCGCCGTTTCCCGCGCACTCGCCCGCTCCAGCACCGCGCGGATTGTTCCCAGATACTTGATCGCCCCGCTGAGATCGCCGTGGCCGGGACGCGGTCTCTCCAGCTCCTCCATTCGCTCCAGTTTGTAGTCCTTGTTGGGAACCAGCAGTGCAATGGG